>CAZXQY010000001.1:0-62848 GCA_964642505.1 uncultured Gammaproteobacteria bacterium
AGGCATAGCCAGCAGATTTACAGTCTGCCCCCGTTGACCGCTTGGGTACCCCTCCAAAAAGGGCAACCAGTAATTTTCTGAAGTTAGAGCAACAAAGTCAATACCCTATTTCCTAATAGTTTTCCCAGTAAGCCCATTTCGTATGGTAGTGACAGTCTCCATGCCACCCAGGTCACCTGGTAAATAAAAATCTACTCTGTTGCCGAAATTAATTTTGGCATCATGTAGAGTTTTGGGGGCATTTATCCCCGATCTATTAGCGCTGGTCGACAAAACAGGACCGATGTTATCTATTATTTCTCGACACTGACTGTGCGCCGTGACCCTCACCGCCACACAACCATCCATGTCTTTAATCCAAAATGGGACGCTTCCCCGAGCAGGCAAAACCCAAGTATTAGGCCCCGGCCAACCTGCCAGAATTTCTTTCTTCCAGCCAACATCCAATTTAACCGCTTTTGAAACACTATTTAAGTCAGCAAAGAGGACGATGAATTTTTTATCAGGCGGCCTTTCCTTCAAATAGGAAATACGCTCAAAAGCTTGATAGTCGTAGATAGTAGCGGCCAAACCAAATACTGCCTCAGTGGCATGTACTATAACCCCGCCGTTTTTCAATTTCTCGCAAGCTTCCTGCTCAGGTTTCATGCTATCCAAATAGCGCCAACATCAAAATTATTGCTTTTTTGCTTTTTTCTTTCTTACCCGCTTGGCTGGAGCCGCAGCTAGAAGCTCTTCGCATTCTTGCAAAGTAAGGTCACTGGGCTCCTTATCTTTGGGAACCTTGGCATTTTTTGAGCCATTCGTAATGTAAGGTCCGTAGCGACCATCCAGAACATCAATCCCCTCATCATCAAAAGACAAAATCTTTTTAGCAGCATCGGCAGCCTTTTTTTCCAAAACCAATGACACGGCCCTATCCAGTGTTATGGTATACGGATCATCAGTGTCCTGCAGCGAGACATATTTCCCCTTCGCCTTAGAACGTGTCTTTTTCTTGGTCTTTTTCGCAAGCGCCTCATCAGCTTTATCGACGTACATCACATAGGGACCGAACCGACCGCGATTTACAGAATACTCAATGCCGTCCTTCGTACCAAGTACTCTAGGAAGCCTAGTTGTTTCCAGAGCTTGTTCAAGAGTCACTTCATGTATTTTTGTTCCAGGAGGTAGGCCATGGAAACTAGGCTTTTCCTCGTCTTCTACGTCGCCTATTATTACATAAGGTCCGTAGCGCCCCATTCTGACAAAAACAGGTTTGCCGCTGGTGGGGTGGGCACCAAGAGATCTCTCTTGCTGAATTTCTTTACGCGACACAGACTCTTTTGTCTTCACAGTTTCCTCAAAAGGCCCCCAAAATTCCTCTAGCAAAGATAGCCAATCTCTTTCACCCCTAGAAACAGCGTCCAAAGCGTCTTCAAGCTGTGCTGTGAACTCATAGTCCACATACACCGAGAAATGATTTGTCAAAAACCCGGACACCAACCTCCCTACATCAGTAGGATAAAATCTCTTATTGTCAAGTTCCACGTACTCTCTTTGTTGTAACGTAGCAATAATAGTAGCGTAAGTGGAAGGACGACCGATTCCAAACTCTTCCAAAGTTTTGACAAGGCTGGCTTCTCCGTAACGAGGCGGTGGGTCCGTGAAATGTTGGTTAGCATTAATACTTTCAAATGTAACCTTATCCCCTTCAGATAAAGGAGGTAGCTTCTCCGAGGATAGCCCAACCTCTTCCTCTTCTTCAAAATATACTCTCATGAATCCTGGATATTTTACGGTAGACCCCGTAGCTCTAAACACCCCATTTCCACCGCAATCAAAGTCCGCCGAAACACTATCAATTACCGCATGAATCATCTGGCTTGCCGTAGCCCTTTTCCAAATTATTTCATATAGCTTGAATTGGTCTTCAGTTAAATGACCCTTAATTTCCAAGGGGCTTCTTTTGAAAGACGTTGGCCGTATGGCCTCGTGCGCTTCTTGTGCATTTTTGGATTTGGTCTTAAACACCCGGGGAGTGGCTGGCAACTGGTCTTCCCCATACTGACTTACGACATAACTCCGTAATTCCTCAATCGCATCCGCTGACAGGTTAACAGAATCTGTTCTCATGTAAGTGATCAGGCCGACAGTACCCTCGTCGACCTCAATACCCTCGTACAACTGCTGCGCAATCCGCATAGTTTTCTGGGCCGTGAAACCGATTTTGCGAACAGCTTCTTGCTGCAGCGTCGAAGTGATAAAAGGTGGGGCTGGATTCCGCTTGCGCTGCTTTCTAATGATCTTAGAAACCAACATCGATCCACTCCCCGCAGATATCAGCTTGTTTCGGATTTCGGCCGCACTATCGCTGTCAGTAACGCTGAATTGCTTTATTTTTTTTCCGTCATATTCAATAAGCTTGGAGTTGAAGGCGGCATCGTCTAGGTTTAAGGTGGACTCTATAGTCCAATATTCTCTTGGTACGAACTTCTCAATTTCAGATTCGCGTTCACAAATGAGCCGTAGTGCCGGACTCTGGACACGTCCAGCCGATAATTTGGGTTGTATTTTTTTCCACAACAAAGGAGACAAATTAAAACCGACTAGATAATCTAAGGCTCTCCTAGCTTGCTGCGCGTTTACTAAATCCATAGAAACTTTTCGTGGTGATGCTATGGCCTGTTTTATTGCGCTCTCTGTTATTTCATTGAATACCACACGATGAATGGCCTTCCCCTCTAGGATATTTTTCTGTCTAAATATTTCCACTAAATGCCAAGATATAGCTTCGCCCTCTCGATCCAAGTCTGTGGCTAGATATAAAACACTTGCCTTTTTGAGAGCTTTTGCTATCGCTTCTACATGTTTAGTGCTTCGATCTGAAACCGTGTAAGTCATTCCGAAGTTAGAATCCGGATCGACAGCACTTCCACCTTTGGAAGGTAGATCTCTCACATGCCCATATGAGGCCAAAACCTCAAATTTTTTACCTAGATATTTTTTTATAGTCTCTGCTTTTGCCGGAGACTCTACCACCACTAAATTTTCTGCCATACGAGTCTTGCTCCAATCACTCAAAAATGCTCAGACCGGAATCAATTCCCATTTCTATCCGGATTTAACCAAATAACGCTACTAATTATCCAGGCAAGCGTCCAGGACCTAACTTCGAAATCTAACCCTCACAAAAGTCCGACAAAACCAAAAATTCCCGAAATTAAGGCAATGTATTCTAATACTTTTGGACCTAGAAAAGTCAATATCAGACTTTTCGGCAAAAAAAATCTGCACAACTGTTACGTTTTCACATAAAAAAAGTAGAATATAGCGTTATATTCGGTGTCAAGTAATTTAAGCCTAAAGATGCACACTATGCTCAGAAAAATTTTACATTATCCCGATCCTAGACTAAGAAAGATTGCTGCCCGAGTAGAGATTTTTGACCGGACAGTCACTACCCTGACTCAGGATATGTATGAAACTATGTACCATTCGTCTGGAATAGGGCTCGCAGCTACCCAGGTCGATGTTCATCTTAGGGTAATCGTTATCGATATTAGTCGAGATAAATCCTCTCCTTTGTGCTTGATAAATCCTATTATTGAATCAAAATCGGGTGTTGTAGAATCTAAGGAAGGATGCTTGTCTGTACCTGAAACAGTAGATTTCGTGGATCGCGCTGAAAATATATCAGTTACCGCCCAGAAAGAGGACGGATCAAAATTCTCCTTAGAAGCCGAGGGACTCTTAGGGATCTGTATCCAACACGAGGTAGACCACCTAGATGGAAAACTCTTTGTTGATTACCTTTCTTCGTTGAAGCAGAACAGACTAAAAAAACGTATTCTGAAAAGAGACCTAAAAGAAAGCGTGGTGATTTGAACCGTATTTACAAGAATTCTGACTAAATACTATTTCGGATAACATAACGAAAAGGCTACAAAGGATTTAGGTTGGGGAAGTTAAGAACCATATTCGCCGGAACTCCCTATTTTTCGGTGCCCAGCCTCAAACTATTGGCCCAACGAGAAGAAATCGACTTGGTGGGCGTCTACACTCAACCAGACAGACCCGCGGGGAGAGGGAAAAACATTCGACAGAGTGAAGTAAAAAAGACAGCTACGTATATGGAGACAGTTGTAGTACAACCCATTTCATTAAACACTGAAGAACAATTGTATAAATTCCGTAAACTAGAACCCGAATTTTTCGTCGTTGCAGCATACGGGCTAATAATTCCCAAAATTTTCTTAGACGTACCTAACTATTGCATTAACGTCCACGCTTCACTTCTACCTAATTGGAGAGGAGCAGCTCCGATACACCGAGCCCTGATGAATGGCGACCAGACAACAGGTATTTCCATAATGCGAATCACTGAGAAACTCGATGCGGGCCCTGTCTGGAATACAAAAGAATGCCTTATAGCGGCCGAAGATACTACAAATAGCTTAAGCTATAAATTAGCAGACTTGGGAGCAGAGGCTTTAGACGAAGCTGTCTCAAATATTGTTCGCGGTACTGTATCAGAAACCGAGCAAGACGATCGTAAAGCTACCTACGCAAAAAAAATATCAAAAAACGATCTTTCCTTAATCTGGTCTAAGCCAGCCCAAGAGCTCAACCGACAGGTTCGAGCCCTCTCTCCTACACCAGGGGCAAACGCCACTTTCGGCGGCTCAAGGATGAAAATCCTAAGCACCGAAATGACCAATGAAGACTTTGGAAACCCTCCAGGAACTATCGATTGTTCGAAAAAGAATATCTTACAAATAGCAACAGGCACCACAGATCTTCGTATTACCAGCTTGCAACTACCAGGGAAAAAAGCCATGTCGGCAAAGGACTTTCTAAACGGATACAGGAGTTTACTCTGAAAAAAACGACTGCTCAAATCAGACTAATATGCGCCGAATCTCTGGAAAGTATTTTATTTGACGGCCGAACTTTGGGTAACGTAACCAGGCGTCTCAGATCGCGATTGCAAAGCAAAAAAGACCTATCATTCGTCCTTGCCAATCTTTACGGTGTTTTGAGGCATTACTTTTCTGTAAATCAATGCCTTGAGAGCCTAACCCACAAAAGATTTAGCCGGAAAGACAGTGCGCTAAAATCCTTGTTGCTGACTGGACTGTACCAAATACATTTTATGAAGGTGCCTCTTTACGCCACTGTGTCAGAAAACGTAGAAGCCGTACGACTTATGAACAAACCTTGGGCAGCAAAGTTGGTGAATGCAGTCCTCAGAAACTCTATAAGACGAAATAGCAAGCTCAGCCTTTTCGAAGAGTCGTCACACTTAGAGCACCCCGTTTGGTTCATTCAGAAATCCAAAATCGATTGGCCCGACTACTGGCGTGGGATACTCGGGGCCAATAACCAACATGCCCCTTTGACAATTCGAGTCAATCCTAACTTCTGCTCTAGGGGGGAATACTCCGATCTGCTGGCGTCACGTGGACTTGAAAATATCTGCACTGAACTCGCAGGCAATGGTATTCGATTAGCTAAACCGATAGACCCGATCGCACTACCTTTCTTCGATCAAGGAGCGTGCTCCGTACAAGACGAAGCTGCTCAGCTACCGGCCCTTCTTTTACGTCTTGAGTCAGCAAGGAACGTTCTCGACCTTTGCGCTGCCCCAGGAGGAAAAACCACTCAAATATTAGAACTTTGCGGAGCAAACACTAAAGTCACTGCGTTAGACAAGGATGAGGTCAGAGTAGGTCGGCTAAGAGAAAACCTTGTTAGATTAAAACAATCATGCGAGGTTATAGTAGGGGATATTCTAGAAAGTAACTCTTGGTGGAGGGGAGAGAGATTCGATCGAATACTACTTGACGCACCTTGCAGTGCAAGTGGTGTAGTACGTCGGCATCCGGACATAAAGATAAGAAGGAAAAAAGAAGAATTAGCCAAATTAAACGAAATGCAACTGCTAATTTTGAAACAATCTTGGACTCTTCTAAAACCCGGCGGCACTCTCTTGTACGTCACCTGCAGTATTTTTCGAGATGAAAATGATAATTTGATCGAAAAATTCCTTAAAAGCACTGCTGACGCAATCTGCGACCCCATAGAAGAAAAATGGGGACATATGTTGCAACATGGAAATCAAATCCTGCCTGGAGAAAACAACATGGACGGCTTTTATTTTTGTAGGATGATTAAAAAGAAAGAAAAGTAATGAAAGGATTAATACCTCCAAACATCATTCTAATACTCCTTTTGTTATTTAACTCCGTTTCTTTAAGTAGCTCTATAGCGGTTACGGAAGCGACGGTCTTTCTTGAAAACGGTTATTTGACCTTGAATAGCAAGGCTGAGTTAAAGCTCACCGATGCCGTCATAGAAGCCCTGGATAGCAATATTTCGATCACTTTTGATTTCGAAGTTGTACTCCGAAAAGAAAGTTTCGGATTTTGGCAAAGACGATTATTTTCAGAAACATTTAGATTTGACTTATATAAATATACCCTAGGCGAAAGATACGTTATTACTGAGAAAAAACACAACTTGCAGAGGAGTTTTCTAACCCTAGATAAAGCCCTAGAATATCTAGGAAATCGACAGCGAATACGGCTGTCAAATGAGCGAAGATCTTTATCCCAAGACGTGACTCACCTCGGAGTACGTTGGAAACTTGTAAAAAGCGAATTACCCACTCCCATGGCGTTACCAGCCCTTCTTTCGTCTGACTGGGCTTTAAACAGTCGATGGCACATCCGAAGAGTAAACTTACGGTGACAGAATCTTACAGAAAAATCGGAATCTGTCTTTTTTTTGTTACAGCAATTGGCTCTTTAATTCTCCTAAATCTGGCGCTTGATGGCCCCTCTAAACTAGGTTCTTTTTATTATCTTATCCTTTCGGCAAATGGACTTTGTTTAATCATTCTTTTTTGTTTGGTGATCACAGATATCCGCAAATTAATAAAGCAGCTCGGGAAGAAAGAACCTGGCTCCAAATTGACCTTAAGAATGCTTGTTATGTTTGCGATACTAGCTGTCTTACCTGTGACGGCACTGTACGGATTCTCCCTTCAATTCATTAATAAAAGTATTGACAGCTGGTTCAACGTAGAGATAAGTAACGCTTTGAATAATTCTTTGGATCTAGGTAGAGAATCCCTGGGTATGCTTATGAGAAATTTGCAGAAAGAAACAGAGAAAGTGGCGGAAGACTTATCCAGAAAAAAGCAAGAGCGATTACCTCTAGATCTTTCGGCACTACGAAATCCAAATAGTCTGGTAGTGTCTAGATATCAATTCCCGAGCGCCGGTCTTATAGACTTACTTAGAAAACGGAGTCAGGCCGAAGAGCTATCCGTACTGACGATGGATGGTCGCGTGATCGCTGCGAGCTCTTCTAACAGCAATCTTCTTCCGTTGCTACCATCTGAAAATTTGTTCATACAATTACGCCAGAAACATAGCTATATAGGTTTAGAACCTAGTAGAGATGGTCAACTAAGCGTGCGCGTAGCTGTCAACACTTCACTCGGTCAGAAACAGCACATTCTCCAGGCCATTTATCCTTTCTCACCTCGGATAGATAATTTGGCTAACAACGTAGAGTCTGGATTCGCGAAATATAACGAACTAGCTTATCTAAGAGACAAACTTAAAATAAGTTTCACAATAACATTGACATTAGTTTTACTTTTTAGCATCGCATCCTCAATCTGGGCCGCCTTCTTCTATGCCCGACTTTTGACCTCTCCTATATTGGAACTTTCTAAAGCAACTTCCGCCGTCGCAGAGGGTAATTATGAAACCTCTGTAACAGTCAACAGTAACGACGACTTGGCATCTTTAGCGCTCTCTTTTAACGAAATGACCCGAAAAATCGCTCGTTCCACGAGTGAGATAGAAAACCAGCGCAACTATTTGGACGCCGTAATGAAACAATTGTCATCTGGCGTAATTACCCTTTCCGAAAAAACTAAAATTTCCACCATAAATCGAGCAGCTGCAAAATTACTGGAAATTGAGGAGCGCAAGTCGACTGGTATAGATTTGTCTTCTCTCGCAACACAAAATAAAAATCTTTCGGGCCTGATCGAAATAATTCAGACTGAACTTACCGGCGCCAAATCATTCTGGGAAAGAAATATCAGTCTAGTTGGCTCAAGAAGCAAGAAAGAAATAATATGCAAGGGGACGGTCCTATCGCGGCAAAATTCAACGAATACTGCGCATATTATAGTAATGGAGGATGTCACCGCCGTACTCCAAGGTCAGAGGGATGCCGCCTGGTCTGAAATGGCAAAAAGATTGGCCCACGAAATAAAGAACCCCCTCACTCCTATTAAGTTATCAGCTGAACGGTTAATTCTAAAACTATCCGACAAACTCAAAAGTACTGACCGGGATAAGCTTTCTCAACTCTCAGGAACCATTATTGAGCAAGTAGAAACGATGACTCATATGGTAGACGAATTCTCCGGCTACACTGAAAAAAACAGTTCCAATCTGGAGCCGGTAGACCTAAATATTCTACTAACTAGTGCTGTACAATTCTTCCAGGAAGCTGAGCGAACCATCGAAGTTGCGTTACAAAAACCAAAGAAATTACCACTCATAGCCGGGGATATAAATAGCCTCAGAAGATTATTTAACAATCTCCTAAAGAACTCCATTGAGGCTTCCGATAAGACTCTACCAACCCGAATTATCATTACCGCTGTACATAGAAAACTCGACCAAGGGGACACCATCGAAATAACGATTCTAGATCAAGGATCTGGAATTCCAAAAAACCTACTATCCGCCGTTTTTGAGCCTTACGTCACCAGTAAAGCCAGGGGCAGGGGATTAGGTCTAGCAATTGTAAAAAAAATAATTGAGGAACATAATGGTACGATAAAATTAGAAAATTTTGAGGACAATGGAGCTTTAGTGACGGTGCATCTTCCAGTTATACAATCAGACAAAAAACTCGTTTAAAGATAGGCTTCGTTTCTAAAAATGCGTAACAAACATATTCTAGTAATCGACGACGAACCAGGAATAAGAACGTTACTCAAAGAGATTTTAGAAGAGGAAGGGTATAAAGTATCTGTCGCTAAAGATGCCGAGAGCGCCAAGTTTAATCGACAAAAAGAGCGAGCCGACATCACCCTACTTGATCTATGGCTTCCTGATGCTGACGGCTTATCTCTTCTAAAGGAATGGGCTGACGGCGCAGAGAACGAGAGTCCAATAATCGTCATGACAGGACACGGGACTGCTGAAACAGCGATCGAAGCGTTGAAGTTGGGAGCCTATGACTTTATCGAGAAACCATTATCCACACCGAAAGTCTTAATTAGCATCCAAAGAGCACTGGAAAACGCGAATTTGAATTTTGAAAACCTGAGGCTGAAAAAACTGGATCAAGACCTTAGCGGTTTCGTAGCTCGAAATGTTGCGATGACTAAGCTAAAAGAAAATTGTCTAAAAGCATCCAACCATCGAGCCAACGTTCTTATTTCTGGAGAGTCAGGAGTAGGAAAAGAAACCACCGCCAGGTATATCCACCAGTCCGGTCTCTATAAAGACAAAAATTTTATTTTACTGAATCTAGCTGGACTGAACGGCGAGGAACAAGAAAGAAAGTTATTCGGATTTCACTCTCCAAATAAAGTCGGGTATGGAGCGTTAGAACTTGCACAAAAGGGCACTGTGTTTTTCAAAGACATCGCTAATCTGGATTATAATGTTCAGGCTAAACTGGTTCGGGTTCTGGAAAACAAGGTTTTCTTTCGAACATCAGGGCAGGAGGCTATTCCTCTAACCTCTCGAATAATAGCAAGCACAAAAAAAGGATTAATGGACTTAGTGTCCCAAGATAAATTCCGGGAAGACTTATACTACCAACTCAATGTTATTCCCTTAACGGTACCCTCCCTCAGACAAAGAAAAGAAGAAATAGATGAGTTAGTAGACAATTTCGTCAGAGTACTGGCGGCTAAGGAAGGTTTGCCTTTAAGGCAATTCAGTAAAGCGGCCAAAACACGATTAAAACAATATCATTGGCCTGGCAACCTTAGGGAACTTAAAAACTATGTGCAGCGATTATTGATACTTGGCTCAACGGGTCTAGTAGAAAAAACAGAAATAGATCACATTTTGACGCCCAAGGAAAAACCGCAACCCGGATTAAATGACGAAATTTTTCGGTTGCCGCTAAAATTAGCCCGCCTTGAATTTGAAAAAACATACCTTCAGAAACAGCTGAAGACCTTTGCTGGGAATGTGGCCCAAATGTCCGAACACATAGAAATTGAACGCACCCATTTATACCGTAAATTGCGAAGTTTGCATGTTGATATAAAAGAATCCAAGAAAGGTCCCGATTAATGAAGATCCTAATATTAGGCGCCGGTCAAGTCGGTTCCTCTGTGGCCACCAATCTTTGCAACGAGGCCAATGATATAACGGTAGTCGACAAGAACGCCGCTGCTTTGCATCATCTTCAAGATAGGTTAGATCTAAGAACAGTATTAGGACACGCGTCGTCTCCAGATATTTTAAATGAAGCTGGTGCAACGGATGCCAACATGATTATTGCCGTCACCAATAGCGACGAAACTAATATGGTCGCCTGCCAAGTAGCGTACACCCTATTCCACACCCCTTTAAAGATCGCCAGGATAAGAGAGAGTAGCTACCATAAGCATTCGGAATTATTTAAGACTGACTCAGTGCCCATAGACTTTTTAATCAGCCCAGAACAGGAAGTTACCGAATACACTCGCCGAATCATTGAATTTCCAGGAGCCATGCAGGTTTTAGATTTCGCTGAAGGGCGTGTTCAATTGGTTACGGCAAAAGCTTTTTATGGAGGTCCTTTAGTTGGTCACAGGCTAAAAGAATTGCCAGAACAACTGCCGGGGATCGAAACTCGAATTACTACCATTTTTCGCCGACAAGAGGCTATCGTTCCAACCGGTGAGACTGTTATTGAAGCTGGAGACGAGATTCTATTCATCGCTGCTCCCCACCATATCAAAGCGGTGATGAGCGAATTCCAGAAACTTGACCGACCCAATAGGAGAGTGATAATCGCAGGCGGCGGACAGATCGGGACAAAACTTGCCCAGGCCCTTAACAAAACCTATAGAGTCAAAGTCATTGAAAGCAATGAAAAGCGTGCTAAGCATGTGTCCGAAGAACTTAAAAATTGCTATGTCCTGCACGGAGACGCTACAGACGAAGAATTATTACTAGAAGAAAATATTGACGACACCGATGTTTTTTGCGCACTAACTAACGCTGATGAGGCTAATATTATTTCTTCCATGTTGGCGAAGCGCTTGGGAGCGAAAACGGTGATGACCTTGATAAATAGGGCGGCTTATGTTGATTTAGTTCAACAAGATTTGATTGACATCGCCATCTCTCCCCAACAGGCTACTATTGGGAGTGTTCTGGCCCACGTGCGTCGAGCTGATGTTGTTAAGGTCCACTCCCTGAGGGGAGGAGCTGCTGAGGCTATTGAAGCTATTGCACACGGTGACAGTAGGTCTAGCCAAGTGGTAGGAAAAAGAATCGAAGACATAAGACTACCCGCCGGCACAACTATCGGGGCGATAGCGCGGGGCACTGAAGTTATCATGGGTCACCACGACACCGTCATTAAAGCAGAAGATCACATATTATTAGTAGTAACCGACAAACGGAAAGTACCAAATGTGGAAAAATTGTTTCAAGTACCATTAGAATACCTTTAAAAATTTTACAGAGCGCAAATGTTTTGGAATAAAACCACGAGGAAAATTTTAGGCGCGTTCCTTACTGGCTTCAGCTTCTTTTTAATTTTCCCTCTAATCATATCAATTCTTTTTGACGACAAGAATTCAGATATTTTCGTCTGGACCTCCTCTGTGACCTGCGTAGCCGGTTTGGCACTTTGGCTACCACTTCATAATCAGTCTCAAGAATTAAAAATTCGCGATGGCTTTCTCATAGTTGCGCTTTTTTGGATAGTCCTAAGTGTAATCGGCGCTATACCGTTTTTTCTTTGCGAGAAAATAGAACTTACTTGGGCTGATTCTATCTTTGAATCGTTTTCAGGACTGACTACGACTGGCGCTACAGTCATAACAGGTCTAGATCATCTCCCTCCATCTCTCTTGTTCTATAGACAAATGCTCCAGTGGCTCGGTGGAATGGGAATCATTGTCCTCGCTGTGGCAATTCTGCCAATTCTAGGAATAGGTGGAATGCAGTTATACAAGGCTGAAACTCCCGGCCCAATTAAAGACACAAAGCTGACACCAAGAATCAAAGAAACAGCAAAAGCATTGTGGTACATATACGTGAGCCTAACCGTTTTATGCGCTGTTTCTTACTATTTCGCTGGGATGTCTGCCTTCGACGCTATAGGACATAGCTTCTCTACCATAGCAATTGGAGGATTCTCGACACATGACGAAAGCATTGGTTTTTTTGACAGTCCTCTTATCGACAGTGTCGCTATTCTCTTCATGTTCTTAGCTGGCATTAACTTCAGCCTACACTTTCTCGCCTGGAGAGGAAACAAAATAGCTGCCTACTTTTTAGATTCTGAATTCCAAGCATACGCTGCGGTCTTGTTAACCGTATTTTTTCTTTGCGCGATTGTATTAATTATGAACGATAGCTATTCATCAGTACTTGACTCTATCAGATATGGCTTGTTTCAAGCGGTTTCGATAGGGACCACAACAGGCTTCACGAACGCCACCTTTCATGTTTGGCCAACCTACCTCCCTACACTCTTAATACTAACCAGCTTTATAGGAGGATGTGCTGGATCCACCGGGGGAGGTATAAAGGTAATACGATGCATGCTTCTTTTCAAACAAGGGGTACGAGAGATAAGACGACTAATTCATCCAAACGCGATAATTAATATAAGGATTGGTGATAGAGTAATACCCGACAAGATCGTGGATAGCGTTTGGGGTTACTTCGCAGCATATATTTTGATTTTTGTTGTTATATTGCTAAGTTTAATGGCGACAGGGCTAGATCAGACTACGGCTATCTCTGCTGTCGCGGCCTGTATGAACAACCTTGGTCCTGGACTTGGAGCGGTACATCAACACTATGGAGAACTCACTGACAGTGCCAAATATTTGCTGTGTTTCGCTATGTTGATGGGAAGACTAGAGATTTTTACGCTGTTGGTTTTACTTTCACCGGCATTTTGGCGCGCCTAATCGGACGAATGATTTATTCGCATCCGTTTCCACTCAATAAAAATCGTCGTTTAATTTTAAGGCGCCCGTGATTTGGGAAAGTTCCTCCAGAGCGTGGCGGTCCATGTACTCAATAATCCCCTTATTTATCTCTTTACAGAGTCCCGAATCATAGAATAACCCCGTTCCAATGCCAACTGCACTAGCCCCTGCTAGCAGGAATTCAAGGGCATCTGTGGCAGAGACTATTCCCCCTTGTCCGATTATTGGAACGTCGAAGCGCTTCGACACCTCATAAACCTCATAAACACGTAAAAGTGCCATTGGCTTTATAGCCGGCCCGGAGAGCCCTCCTTGATTATTGCCCAAAACTGGTCTTCTGGACTCGACATCTATAGCCATAGCCGTAAAAGTATTTGATACGGAAAGCGCATCGGTTCCAGCCTCAATGCAGGCTTTGGCACTATCGGCAATGCTGGTCTGGTTAGGAGATAATTTTGTTATTAATGGCTTCGTTGTGGCTGCCCTACATGTTTCCACGACACTTGCCGACATTTTTAAATCGTTTCCGAAAGCTATTCCTCCATCTTTCACATTGGGGCAAGATATATTTATCTCTATTGCGTCGATGTCAGAATCTTCAAAAATTTCTGTCACCGCCCCATATTCTTCTACAGTGGAACCAGATACGTTAGCAATATATTTAGTTTCTTCAAAATTAAGGTTCGGTAAAATATCTCTAACTACCGCTAAAGCGCCTGGATTTTGCAAACCAATCGCGTTAATCATTCCGCTTGGTGTTTCATAAATCCTATGTGGCATATTTCCTAGCCTGGGCTCGAGAGTTGTGCCCTTCAAACAAACAGCGCCAACTTCCAGATTAGAAAAAACGTCGACCCTTGTGTATTCTTCTCCAAATCCAACACAGCCTGAGAGCAAAAATATGGGAGACCGAAGTTTTAGACCGCAGAATTTTAAGGACAAATCTTTTTTATCAAAACTCGACATTTCGTTAGTATCCTGAAAACCCCTTTTAGATTTAAACACCTAAAATATGTTCAACATTGTACTGCACCGACCACAAATAGCTCCAAATACAGGCAATATTATACGACTATGCGCCAATACGGGGGCAAATCTACACTTGATAGAGCCAATAGGTTTTAATTTAACCGACAAAAAGCTCAGAAGGGCCGGCCTAGATTATCACGACCTTAGCTTGGTGAAAACACATGACTCTCTCAAATCTTGCCTTCAATCTCTCAAGAAAAATCAGGTTTTTGCCTTCTCAACCAAGGGCAAGACTAACGTGTTCCACGCGCATTTTATCAGAAATAGCTTACTAGTATTTGGCTCCGAAACGGCCGGGCTACCACCAGGTTTCCTGAATAGTCTAGCTCCAGAACAGTCGTTGAAAATACCAATGGTCGAAAGCTCTCGTTGCCTAAACCTATCAAACGCGGTCGCCGTAGGTTTATTTGAAGCTTGGCGTCAAAACGGCCTAGAGGGATCGTTCAAAAACTAATTGCTAGAAAATTTCAGGCTTTGGCCCTCTCGACAACAAGTGATCCAACGCCTCTTTAGGCGTTCTAATATTTTTCAAAACGGAAATGACCTCAGATATTACTGGAAAATTTTCAAAGTTTATTTCGTCTAATTTATCTAAAGCACGCGCCGTATGATAACCTTCCACCAATCTCCCAGTACCCGATAAACGTTCGTCAAATTTACCCGCGGAGGCAAGGCTTAGTCCAAACTGCCTATTTCGAGACTTATCGTCCGAACAGGTCAAGATCAAGTCACCCAACCCGGATAAACCCATGAAAGTGCTTTTCTTAGCACCGCGATTTTCCCCATAGTTAGCCATCTCCCCCAACCCCCGAACTACCAGCGCTGATCGAGCGCTACTACCCAATTCCAGTCCGTCCGCAATTCCGGCGGCTATAGCAATGATATTCTTCAGTGCTCCACCAATTTCAACCCCTGTTACGTCCGTAGTCGTGTAGAGCCTAAAAAACTTAGTGTGTAGATATTTTCTCAAAAAAGACGAGAGTTCCTCACTCTCAGTTCCTACTGTGATGGCTGTGGGGGAACCCGCCATTACCTCTGACGCAAAGCTAGGTCCCGAAATTTGCGCAAAAGGTCGATCCCCGAAAGATTCCGCGAATATTTCATGCGCTAAATGAAGAGATTCTTGCTCGATTCCCTTGCTAGCGCACACAATAAAATTAGAATAGACCCCCTCTTCGCTAACATGAAGCGCGGCTTCTCTTAAACTTTGAAACGGCGCCACAAAAACCACAGCATCAACCTCCAATCCCCGTAGGCTCCCAATTGGATAAACAGTACGGGACAGATAAATGTCCGATCGGAATGTCGGATGAAATCTACGTTGCCGCATAACCGATACTAGCTCTGGATTTTTATCCCATAAATAGGAAACGCATCCCCCTTTGGAAAAAACATTGGCAACGGCCGTCCCCCAAGCACCGGCGCCCACTACTAACACCGAGGGCGAACGACTTGTTTTTCTTTCTAATCCCAATTGTTTAGCCCAGTTATTCTGATTCCCTCTCTAGGGGAAAACTCTCCTGTTGCCATGCGAGTATACCGCCCTTTATGGTTTGAGTTCTCTCAAAACCGAGTTGTTTCAGGGTTTTCAAGGCTTCTGAACTTTCTCCTCCATTCTGACAACAGAGTAGAATCGACTTGTCCTTATGTTTTTGCAAATCGGATATAGACTCCCGGATACGTCCCAGTGGTAAATTTAAAGCTCCAATTATATGACCTTTCTTGTAATCACCGTTCTTCCTGACATCGAGAACCAACGCGTTATTTTGGTTCATTAGATTTACTGCTTGAAAAGGAGTCACCCCTTCGAAGGATCTGAAAATGCTAATCGTGAGAGTCGTCGCAACCATTACAAACATGGTTACTAAAACCCAATGATTCACCACGAATTCTGAAATTTGTTCCATGACCTACTAACCCAAATGCGTCGTTAAAAAATTGTGAGCCACATCTTATCGAAATAGTCGATTGTGGTACACTGGTAGCTAACCAAACGGCATTCGGAATTGCCGGTACCTCCTATTCTTTAACGAGTATTATTAGTAACCTTTAATTTAGATAGATGGGCAAACAAAAAAATCGGGTATTACTGGTGATTCTTGACGGGTGGGGTCATAGCAAGGATCGGCGCTTTAATGCCATATTATCGGCGAATACACCAAATTGGGACAAGTTCTTAAAGCAACATCCCAATTCCCAATTAAAATGTTCGGGCACCGAAGTAGGTCTACCAATTGACCAAATGGGCAATTCCGAAGTCGGACATATGCATATGGGTGCTGGCCGATTGATCCGACAAGATTTATCTAGAATAAATAAGTGTATTTCCGATAATAAGCTTCAATCCATCAACTGTCTCGTACAGGCATTCGATCTGCTAGCAAAAAAAGGATCGACCCTCCATCTCTTAGGCCTTTTATCTCCCGGTGGAGTTCACAGCCATATCGATCATCTAGAAAGTCTTATCGCGCTAGCCGAAGAGAAAAATGTCCGTCAAGTTTTGATCCACGGATTTTTAGATGGAAGAGATACCGCACCCAAATGCGCAGCAGACTCCATCACTCGTATAGAGACTTTGTGTAATAGATCAGAGAATGTCAAGATTGCGTCGATTGTCGGCCGCTATTACGCAATGGATAGGAATGGTAACTGGGATCGAACTAAACTAGCACATGATTTAATTACTCAAAATAAAGCAATATACAAAGCGCCATCCGCTCTAGAAGGACTACTTGCGGGATATGCTAGAGGAGAAACGGATGAGTTTATTCAAGCCACTAAAATCACTGGTGGAATTATAAACCCTAATGTCGAAAAGGAAGATATCGGCCTATTTACTAATTTCAGAGCAGATCGTGCGAGGCAACTAACGGCTAGCCTCGCCAATAAAAATTTCGAAGAATTCGCTCGTGACGAGGCCTGTGTTTTCAATAATTTCATTACCATGACAAACTATGGTGATAGTTTCGACCTTCCTTTACTTTTCCCTCAGCCAGATATACAAGAAACTCTCGGACAGATAATCTCAGATCACAAACTCTATCAAATTCGAATAGCGGAAACAGAGAAATATGCACACGTGACCTTCTTTTTCAACGGCGGAAGAGAACAAGCCTTTCCCCGAGAAAAGCGAATACTAATACCTTCTCCCGATGTAGCCACTTATGATTTAAAGCCGGAAATGAGTGCTCTAGAAGTAACAGACGCGATATGCAAATCTCTCAGAGATGACAGTTGCGATGTAATAATAAGTAACTTCGCAAACGCAGATATGGTTGGACATACTGGCGTCTTTGATGCTGCCGTTCGAGCTGTTGAAACTCTTGATAATTGCCTAGGAACTATCGCGAAAACAGCTGCAAAATGCAATGTCCAACTATTGATTACCGCAGACCACGGCAACGTAGAAAACATGTGTCATTCGAAAATTGGATCTTCGGAAGAGTATTCGCCACACACGGCGCACACTAACAATACGGTGCCTTTGGTTTATCTCGGGCCACTCGAACGTAGAGTGGTCGACGGACATTTGAAAGATATAGCGCCCACGATACTAGAGTTACTAGGAATCGATCGCCCTCGCAGCATGACTGGAAATTCGCTATTCAGATATAGAAAACAATTAGAGGAAGTCTAGAGCCAGGCTTGAGTCGTATGCTGGCAATATCCTCCCTTTTTAAATTCGGCACTTTAATTCTGATTTTTATGCTTGCTCTATCTACAAGTATTCGTAATACACCCCGCCTAAATCAGACCTCCGCGTTGTATGCTTTAAGAACAACTGGTTACGGATCAACTTCGGATTTAATTCTACGAAAGAATTACGTTAGCAAAAAGAAGGAAGAAGTTTTCAAAACAATCAAAGAGAATGTTGAAAAAATACCGAAGAAACAATTAACATTATTGTCTCAAATCGTAGCTAACGGTACGTTACTTTTCCCAATATCTGACTATGAGAAATTAAGCAAATTAGAAACAAATATTTTTTTTAAGGAGTTACTAAAGAGAGCTCTACAAAAAGAATTCAAGCAACTTAGCGAATACCACTCACTACACCAAACCTATAATCTCGAATTAGACAAGATAGAATCCACACTAAAAATAATACTGGGCCACCCTGAAGTCACTACCACTCCAATAACACCGATTTTGGGAAAGCCTTTCAACGATTTCTTTATTAATTTGAACAAATCTTTAACACAAACCACTCTGACTCGACCCGATGAGAAAAAAAATGATTCAATATATCTACCATTCCCAAGACGAAACATGGATTTACCGACCTCTGGCCCAATATCGAAACTATCCGGAGCACCCTTCCATGAAGGAGGTGTCTCTTGGGAAGGAATTATCATTAAAAATAACGCAGGAGCATCGGTCAGGGCGGTAGGGGCGGGTGAGATCGTTTTTGCGGCAGACTTTAGTAATCTAAAAAATCTAATCATATTGGATCATGGCGATGGGTATTTAACCCTTTACGGCAACCTCAAACATTTATTAGTCTCTACTGGAATGTCAGTATCCGATAAGCAAGAATTAGGAATTGCACCAGATGCCACATCTGACTCACCTAAAGGGCTTTATTTCGAGATTAGAAAAAATGGTGAACCAGTCAATCCAAAAATCTGGTTCGATTATTAGGTCGATCAGGAGTCACTTATGAATCTTTTTTATTTCTTCTTCGTTTTTATCTCCATCGCCGTTTTATCGCTGTCCAACGCTGACGACAACACTTCACCTAATTCCGAACTCGATAACGTAAAAACGGAGCTGCCCTTAGATGAAATCAGAGATTTTGTGGAGATATTCAACAAAGTAAAGACTGATTATGTCGAAGCGCTAAATGATAGTAATTTGATGGAAAAAGCTTTACGTGGCTTGATTAGCGAACTAGATCCTCATTCCTCCTTTCTTAGCGAAGAACATTACACCGATCTCCGAGAGAACACTTCAGGGAAATTCGGCGGTTTAGGGATCGAAATCGGTTTAAAAAAGGATGCTATCATTGTCATTTCTCCCATCGACGATACCCCAGCAGAGAAAGCCGGTATTCTTCCGGGAGATATCATAACCAAAGTAGATAACTCCCCCGTAGGTGGACTGGGCATTGAAAACGCCGCCCGTAGAATCAAAGGCCCGCCCGGCACTAAAGTTAGTATTACGCTCGAAAGAACCGGCCACTCTAAGGCACTAAACTTTGAAATAAAACGGGCTCTTATCGATAATAAAAGTGTAACAATAAAGAAACTACCGCCCGGATATTTATACGTAAGAATCTCCCAATTTCAAACATCTACCGGAAACGAACTAGCGACCAAACTAACTAAGTTTTCTGGAGCGAATGCTGACAAACTGACAGGTATGATTCTTGACCTCAGAAACAATCCAGGCGGTGTTTTAAGTGGAGCTGTAGCTGTAAGCGATGCCCTGCTGGCGAAAGGATTGATTGTCTACACAAAGGGCCGGCACCCCACAGCAGAATTAAAATATTCCGCTTCCAAAGAAGTTTTAATAGCAGACATTCCAATAATAACCCTAATTAACGAAGGTTCTGCCTCTGCGTCGGAAATTGTTGCGGGGGCACTCCAGGACAACGGGCGAGCAATTGTTGTCGGTAGACCGAGTTTCGGCAAAGGTTCTGTCCAGACTGTTTACCCCATGGGCAACAAAACTGCGGTGAAATTAACCACCGCTTGGTACTACACCCCTTCCGGTCGGTCAATCCAAGCGACGGGAATAGTACCCGACATTATCATCGAAAAATTTAATTTAGTGAGAAGCGGACAATCTAAAAGTGTCAAAGAAGCAGATCTTAACCGTCATTTGATAAACGTATCAAATAATCTAGAAAAACACACAGAATTTAGCTTCCCTCAACTGGCGAAACAAGACTTCGAGCTTTATCAAGCCGTTAAACTGTTAAAAACAATGGTCATCACCACGAAACAATAAAATTAGAATAGCCAACGATTTCTTTAATCTTTATCTTTTCCGAGTATGGAACCTAGAACCAAACCGCCACCCAACCCCCCTAAAAACACAACCAGTGCCAAGATGATACTTTCCGAACCGATTGGTGATTGCCGAGCAACATACAGAATCACGGAAAACAATAACAACCCTACCCCTGTCAAAGCCAGTACCAATTTCGCTATCATCCGCCTCAATTCTTCCTTCAGTAGCAACAATGACGGATCTCGAGTATGTACGATTAATTTACCAGAACGAATTTTATCTAGTAAATCGAAAACAACGGCTGGAGTTTCCGGCAGTCGAGCAACCAAGGTCGGCAACTCTTCTCTTATCCTGCCTACAACATTCCGGACTTTTAATTTCTCCGCCATAAACGATTCAACTGCTGGTCGAGCAGCTTCCCACATGTCTAATTCTGGATCCAAATCTCTTGTTATACCTTCCACGCCTAGGAGAGTCTTCTGTAGCAATAAAAGCTGTGGTTGAATTTCCATGTTAAAGCGCCTGGCTGTTTGAAAAAGCCTTAATAGCAGATGTCCCAAAGATATCTCCTTAACTGGTTTGTCGAAAATTGGCTCACATACCGAACGAATAGCAGTTTCAAACTCATCGACTCTAGTTTCGGGCGGAACCCAACCTGATTCTACGTGCAACTCAGCTACTCGCCTGTAGTCCCGCTTAAGAAACGCCGAACAATTTTGGGCCAAATATCTTTGATCAAATTCGCTTAAAGAACCCATGATCCCGAAATCGACCACTCCGTATCGATCTGGCCGGGAATCCCTACCAGGAATAATAAATATATTACCAGGATGTAAATCTGCGTGGAAAAAATGATCCCTAAAAATCTGAGTAAATAGGATATCTAAACCATCTACAGCTAGCTGTTCTAAATTTACACCCGCCCTCCTGAGGCCATCTAGATCTGAAACATTCAAACCAACCACTTTCTCGGTAACCAGGATATTCGCTCGCGTGTACTCCCAATAAACTTTCGGTACCAGCAACACGTCCGAGCCTTCAAAATTTCGACCAAGCTGCGAAGCATTAGAGGCCTCACGAAACATATCTAATTCATCCAGAATGGTCTTCTCTACTTCAGACACGATTAGCGAAGGTTTCAACTTAGCCCCTGGCTCCCAATATCTTTCGACTAAAGATGCCATAAGTCTCATCAGGGAAATATCTTGTACAATAATCGGCTTTATTTTTGGCCTAACCACTTTAACAATGACTTCTGTTCCGTCATGTAAAACCGCTTGGTGAACTTGAGCAATCGACGCAGATGCAACACAGTCCAAGTCGAATTTCAAGAAAATCTCGCCAATTTCCACGCCGTAAGCACTCTCAATAAGATTTTTCGCTTCTTCGCCTGGAAAAGCCGGTACATTGTCCTGTAAGCGAGACAGACCCTCTGTTATATCATCTGGCATCAAGTCCCTTCGAGTCGATAGAATCTGACCGAATTTAACGAAGATAGGACCGAGCTCCTCTAGCACTTTTCTTATCCTATCAGACTTAGCGTCATATTCACGCCGAAACCAGTTCCAAGGAAAAAGCCACAATAAAGACTTAAAAGGCTTCAGGAATGACACAGAGAAAGCAATCTCATCAAATCCGTGTCTTAACAGTACCCGTTGTATTACGAACAAACGGTAGATCTGACTAATTTTTATCATAATACATTACGGTCTTCCATAAGTCGTTTTACCCGAGATTCGATGCTATTAACCGCTTCCGAAACTTGATATATCTCTGCCTCCGTCTCAGCGATATCCTCGGGACATGGCAAAAGATTGACCTCAAAGATCAAGAACTCTCTCATTTCTTCTATGATGGACCAAGAACCATCCTTCAAAGATCTGCAAAATCCTTCATGCAGCCTGATTATTTGGTGTGCCCCCACGTCTCCAATCGAACTAGCTAGAATCTCCTCAAAACCTACACCTACTGACAAAAAAAAGTCTTGTAAATCCTGCATTACTGACAAATCTCCAGATACTTCCACACAGCCCGCGGGTAAGGATTCTCCCCTTCGCATGTAGTAAGCGAGAACCATAAAATCCCTCAAGCTCCCTGCAATACTCAAAGTGACAGACTCCCTTTCACTAGCAAACAAAATTCCACTAGACCTTACCGATAGTTTATAATCGAGAGACATGTCTGTGAGGGTGAACGCTAAGACTTGTCCGTTCAACTTATTAAGATACCCCTGCCCCCAGTCCGTTCCGCGAACAAATCCGTTCAGTCGTTCGATTAAAATTTGGACAGGGAAGCTCATATCTAACGAATACCTCTCTATGTTTTTTGTGCTAGATGAATAGCTACGATTCCGGAGAGAAAATTGAAATAACTAACGTTCTCAAAACCTCTAGCCTCCATCATTGTTTTCAAAGATTCTTGGTCGGGATGCCGCCTAATCGACTCAACCAGATATTGATAACTTTCCCTGTCTCTCGCTACAGCTTCACCCAAACGCGGCAAAACTTTAAACGAGTAAAAATTATAAAACCTGGACAGAAATTGGTTCCTAACCGTCGAAAACTCTAATAAGACCAATCGCCCCCCGATCTTGAGAACCCTGTACATCTCATCCAGAGCTTTTCTCTTATCAGAAAAATTTCGGAGCCCGAAACTCACTATGATTCGATTTACAGACGCGTCCGGAAATGGTAGCGACTCAGCTTCAACGCCGACGTAAGTCAGACCATTTACCAAGCCCCTATCAGTTAATTTGTCCCTACCAGTCGATAGCATGCGGAAATTAGCATCACAAGATAGTAGTACGTCATTTTCACCCAATTTTTCCCCTATTAATTTTGAAATATCGCCGGTCCCCGAAGCTAAATCCAAAATAACTTGTCCTTCTTCAATATCCAGAAGCTCCACAGCGTACTTTTTCCAAAATCTATGGATACCAAAAGACATCAAGTCGTTCATCAAATCATAACTTGGCGCTACTGAGCTGAATACTTTTTCGACCCGCCTAAATTTTTCGCGGGCTGGTATTTCTTGGTACCCAAAATCTGTGTGATCTTCGTCTCTTTTCATTCCATATCCGCCATTTTCAACCACTTCTTACGATCGTGTCCCTCTCTCTTTAATTTCTCCAAATAAGTTGCCCAGTACCTTTCCTTTTGGATATGAAGATCTCTAAGATAATCCCAAGAATAGAGACCAGTATCGTGACCATCGTCAAAGGTTATTTTCAAAGCATATGAGCCAATTAAATCTACCCGAGAGACACCAACCGAAACTTTGTCGAGCTGCAACACTGCCTGTTCCGGTGAATGGCCTCTAACCTCAGCAGAAGGTGAGTGCACCCGCAGAAATTCATAGGAAAAATCATATATTTCACCACATTCAAAAACGAGTTCAAGTTTTCTGGATTTTTGTCGTAATCTAATATCGGTGGGTATCATTTCACAACACGTACTTCGTTAATTCGTCTTTTTCCACAAGCTTCCCGACATTAGAATCCACGAAATTCGCATCCACTAAAACGCAATCTTCCACCCGATTCGGGGCAGAGAAAGAGACATCCTCTAAAAGTTTCTCCATAATAGTATGCAATCTTCGAGCTCCTATATTCTCGTTTCTTTGATTAATCTCGTGAGCACATTCTGCAATTTTCCTAATTCCACACGCAGAGAAATTCAATTTCAACCCTTCTGTCTCCAATAAAGCTGAATATTGCTCACTCAGAGAAAAATCGGGTTCAGTTAGAATTAAAACAAAATCCTCTACTGATAAGGGGTTCAATTCAACGCGGTTAGGTAGGCGTCCCTGGAGTTCAGGAATTAAATCGGACGGCTTGGCAAAATGAAAAGCTCCGGAGCCGATAAATAAAATGTGATCAGTTCTAATTAGCCCATATCTTGTATTCACGCTACATCCTTCTACTAAAGGCAATAAATCACGCTGAACGCCTTCTCGTGATACATCCGGAGCGGACACTCCTCCATTGCGAACTATTTTATCTATCTCGTCAAGGAATACTATGCCGTTCTGCTCCACATTTTCCACCGCACGACTCCTGATATCATCCTCATTTATCAACTTTCCGGCCTCCTCTTCATAAGTCAGTTTCAGAGCTTCGCTAACTTTTACTTTACGAACTATCTTTCCGGGATTATTAAGGTTGGATAACATATTGTGTAACTGGTTGGTCATGTCTTCCATTCCAGGAGGAGCCATGATTTCCACACCTAAGGTCGGAGTATTTAGCTCTATTTCAATTTCACGATCGGCAAGGCTATTTTCACGAAGCATTTTTCGGAATTTCTGTCTTGTATCTCCCTCATCCTCCCTGTCACGTTGTTGCTTTGTGGATAGGGGTAAAAGGACATCCAAGACTCGCTCCTCGGCCAAATCCCTAGCCGGCTTCTCCACCTCTAGAATCGCTTCATTTCTAGCTATACTGATCGCCCCTTCTGTCAGATCTCTTATTATGGATTCCACATCCCTACCTACATAGCCCACTTCCGTAAATTTCGTTGCCTCTACTTTTATAAATGGCGCACCAACCATACGAGCTAATCGTCTAGCTATCTCCGTTTTACCCACGCCGGTCGGGCCAATCATAAGGATATTTTTCGGAGTAATTTCATTGCGTACCGCATCAGACAGTTGAGCTCTCCTCCATCTATTTCTCAGTGCGATGGCTACTGCTCGTTTTGCTGATCCTTGACCAACAATATGCTTGTCCAATTTATCTACTATCTGCTTCGGCGTTAAATCTTTCATATCAATCTTTTTTTTTATCAAGGTTTATTTGCTCTAGAGTAATATTGGTATTGGTATACACACATATTTCGCCAGCTACACTCATAGCTGTCTCAACAATCGATTTAGCGTCTAACGATGTTTCTAGTAAAAGTGCCCGAGCAGCAGCTCGGGCATAAGCGCCACCCGACCCTATAGCAATAACATCATTTTCTGGTTCAACTACGTCACCGTTCCCCGAAATCAAAAGTGACTGTCCTTTATCCGCCACTACGAGCATTGCGTCCAGCTTTCTAAGAATTCGATCAGTTCTCCAATCCTTCGCAAGCTCTACCGCAGATCGGAGTAAATTTCCTCTTAGCTGATCTAACTTACCTTCAAATCTTTCAAAGAGTGTAAAAGCGTCCGCCGTACCTCCGGCAAATCCTGCGAGGACTTCTCCATGATAAAGCCTTCTTACCTTCTTAGCATTTGACTTAAAAACGGTATCGCCTACCGAAACTTGACCGTCGCCGGCCATAACTACACTACCCCCAAAACGAACTGATAGAATAGTAGTACCGTGAAACATTTACTTTCCGTCTTACTGATCTTTACTGACGTCCGTCAATTATATTCATTTGAGATTCCTTCGAGCTCTTGGATGAGCTTTGTCATACACGTTTGACAAATGCTGAAAATTGAGATGAGTGTATACTTGTGTCGTACTCAAATTGCTATGACCTAACAATTCTTGAACCGCCCTAAGGTCGCCTGATGATTCTAGGATATGGCTCGCAAAAGAATGTCTCAACATATGTGGATGAACAGTTGTTCCTATACTTAGTACCCGGCCCCACAAGTCCAATCTAGACTGAACTGTCCGGACACTAATTCTATTCGCTCTACTACTCAAAAACAAAGATTGTTTATCAGCAGGCTCCTTTACGAAATTATCCCTGATGGACAACCAACGAAGTAAAGATTTCTTGGCTTGGCCACCGAGGGGCAACAATCTTTCCTTTTTACCCTTTCCCAACACTCTAATTTCGTCTCCTTGAATATCCACGTCTTCTATGTTCAAAGACGTTAATTCGGAAACACGCAAACCACAGCTATACATGAGCTCAAACATCGCTTTATCCCGTATAAGGATTTTGGAATCCACTCGTCGCGATAATAGAAACGACATCTGATCTACATCTAAAACCGCCGGAAGTCGGCTGTTAGACTTAGGGGCTCTGATATCTTTAAAAGGGTGATTAAACACTAAATTTTCTTTTTCCAACCAGTTAAAAAACCCTCTCAGGGTGGAAAGATTTCTCGAAATAGAGCGCCCTATCATTCCCCCTTCGTGACATTTAGACACAAAAGCTCGAACTTTTTTTTCATCCACTTCGGCCCAAGTTATACAACCAGATTTCTTAACAAAATCAACAAACTTATTTAAATCCATTCTGTAATTAGAGACAGTATGTTTTGACAAATTCACCAAAGTTCTGATGTACTGCTGCGCGGTTTTGTCAAAAAAGTTCATATTTATAATTTCACCGAATCAATTACAAAACTAATCATTAGTTTCTAAGTATCGGGTCGAGAGCGAGCACAACTATATCCCTGAGGTGAGACAAAAACTCTATCCTTCCTCCTCCTTCGTATCGTCCTAACTGTGTACTGCCGACCACTAGCACTCCTTTCCAATCTACCGAAACCATCGGGATAATTACCACCGATTTTATACTTTTTGAACTAAGTTGGAACAACTCTCTATGCTCTTTCTTAACCGGTCCCGAAATTGGATCCGTATCGTCAGATTTCGGTTGAACCAATTCCATCAAGCCTAAGCCAACACCGAAATTTGTCACCTCTTTTCTTTTATCTCGAATTTCCATCATAATTTCATCCGCCCCAAAATCTCGTTCCATCCTGAGGGAAACCGCATCAAAAACCTCCTCGAGGCTCGCTCTCCCGATCAAGTCCTGAGCCAAGTGGCTTAACCGAACTGTGAATTCCCAGTTTTTTTCCGCTAGGCCTAAAAGTTTTTTCTTCTCTTCGCCTTGCTCAGAAATCTTGGCTCTTAACACGTTGTTTTGTTTTTCCAGCAACGAAGTTGCGGAACCCGCCTGATGAGATATCAACAAATTTAGAAGGGTGTCGTTATTTCTCTCAATAAACCATGGATTAGCTTCCAAAAATTGCTTTACCTGCGTCTCGTTTATATCGCCGGATAGTTCATCGTTAGAGTTTTTCGGTCGCGTCATATGACAATTGTTCCCTCAAAAATATGATTAGCAGGCCCAGTCATCTTAAGGTCACCAGCCATGTCGCCGTCCCATTCAATAAGTAAATCACCACCAGTTTGTCTAACATTGACAAACGAGCTAAGTTTTCCCCATTTAAAACCGATTGCAACAGCAGCACAGGCACCCGTGCCGCATGCTGGAGTCTCGCCAACCCCTCGCTCCCAGACTTTCAGATTTATAAGAGATTCACTGACAAACTCACAAAATCCAACATTTACTCCGTTTTGAAAACCCGCCCCACCCTGTATTTTCTTTCCTAACTTTTCAACGTCCGTATCTCCCAACGATTTTACTTCAACAACGGCGTGCGGGTTTCCCATCGAAACGGCCCCATAGCTTATCTCCTCGCCGTCGGAGTAGAATCTGTATCTATCCAGAGCGACTTTTCCTACAAGACCAACTTTTTCTGGAACGAAATTTGGATTACCCATATTAACCCTGACCATATTTTCAGAAAGAACATCTCCATAATAAAGATTACCCCCGATTTCTGCGCACGCCCGGTCAGCAATATCGTTTTTCCTGTTCAAATATAAGATAACGCATCGAAGACCATTACCACAGTGATCTGCTAGGGTACCATCAGCATTCACCACCTTGTACGAGAAATCTGCCAGTTTACTGTCAGCCTCATCAATTAGGAGTATTTGATCGCAACCGATCCCTATCCGTCTATTAGCAATTCTAATTAACTGATCCGATTGAAATTTAAAATTCTCCCCCCTTATATCTATTATTACAAAGTCATTACCAAGACCTTCCATTTTTGTAAATTTGAAAAGCACGCCCTTATTTCTCCATACCTGGCCCGTGCAGATGCACGGTAGACGTGGGAAAAGCAGCTTCAGCTTCATTTTGTTCTATAATTTCTAAAATCCTCAACATGATACGATGTTTGGTTTCGTGAAACTCAACCCAATCGACACTTTTTGTGTAAGCATAGATAAAAATATCAAGAGAAGACGGAGCAAAATTATTTAGGTTAACGATTATGGTTTGGTCCGAATCGACTTCTGGATGGTTTTTTAACATGTCGCGTAGCTGACTAGTAATATCCGAAACTTTCAAAGCATCTTCATAGCGAACTCCGATAGTCTGATATATGCGTCTGTTAGTCATTCTAGACGGATTTTTTACTACGATTTGAGTAAACAACGAATTGGGAATGTAAAGCGGCCTTTTGTCAAAAGCCCTTATAATGGTCAAGCGCCAACCTATATTCTCGACCACTCCTTCAATTTCCCTATCGGGTGAGCTTACCCAATCTCCTATCGCAAAAGGTCTATCCAGGTGAATCATCAATCCACCAAAGAAATTAGCTAGTAGATCTTTTGCCGCAAAACCAACCGCCAATCCACCAACCCCTCCAAACGCTAAAAGTCCCGAGACGCTATAACCAAGCGATTGAGCTATAACTAACATTGCAGTGATGGCGACCGACAACCTTAATAGTCTTGCAACCGCGTGAACAGTCGTTTTATCTATCGGTTCTTTTTTAGCTAGCCGATCGACCAAATATTGTCTTTCTCCTAACTTTACGCATCGTACGACAAACCACGCTAAAATTGCGATCACACTAACATCTAGCACAGATTGAAAAAAAACAGAACTTCCGAGAGAAGGGTCGCCTGGTATAAAAGATACCGCTACCGAGGCACCTAAAACCCAGATCGCCGCCCTCAACGGACCCTTAGCGGCATCAATTAAAACATCATCCCAATAGGTTTTTGTTTTCTTAAGTTGGTGATACAAACGACGTAATAGTTTCCTTTGTAAATAATCGATTACGAGAGTGAAAAATATTACGGCAAAAACCTGATACACCCAAAAGTCTTCAAGAACCAAGGCGGACAACTTTTGAATCATAGTATTTTCCCAGCCAACTACTTTCAGAAATTGGGTCTTATATTAACATTAAGTCCCGCCGATAGCTTTCAAATTAGCCTTGGCTCTAACCCAATTAGAATCGCGAGATAGGGATAGAGTTTCTCGGGACGATTGTTTACTACGCATTTTTTCCAACCTATTGCTTCCCAGGGTTTCAGAGCTTCGTAGAATTTGAGAATCAAGGACCTGTTCTACCCCAGACCTATTATTACACAGCAGTAAGCTGTCACAACCAGCTTCCAACGCTATACTAACCCTCTCTACGTATGAATCACTGACCGCCGCTCCCACCATATTTAAGTCATCGCTAAATATTACTCCATTGAACCCCATTTCTTGTCGGAGAATACGGCCCATCCAAATTTCTGAATAACCGGCTACTCTATCGTCTACCTCGGAATACAGCACGTGGGCCATCATAATCCCCGCGAGCCCTACCTTCATAATACTCCGGTAAGGTAAAATATCCTTAGACATTATCTTCGTTAACGGCCTATCGTCGACAGGTAAATCAAAATGGGAATCTTCAACTATTAATCCATGACCCGGGAAATGCTTAGCCACCGCAGACATACCGCATGAGTTTAATGTCTCAACATAAATGGATGCTAAAACTGAAACGATTTCTGGGTGAGAATGAAAGGCTCTGTTCCCAATTACACTACTTCTATGATCTTTTAGGTCCACCACAGGAGAGAAGCTAAAATCTATACCTACGTCCAGGAGCTCACTAGCCATAACCCAGGCATGGTCACGAGCAAGACCTTTGCTCCATTCAGGATTTTTTTCATATTGATCACCAATCAAAGAAAGGGGTGGCAGCGTAGAAAACCCTTCTTTGAATCTTTGGACTGACCCTCCTTCTTGATCTACTCCTACCAGTAAAGACGGCGACCGGACCGCATGTATTTGTCGCACCAAATCCCGCAGTTGATCACAATTTTCAAAGTTTCTACTAAATAAAATAATCCCTCCTACGAACGGATGGTTTACCAACTCTTTCTCTTCAGATGAAATCTCAAATCCGTCTAAATCAATAAACAAGCGACCACCCATTATTTTTGAACTCTCAATAGAAACCACCCGTCATATTAATCTATTATTTGCACTAGCGTACCGATTTCTACTAAGTCGAAAAGCTCGATAACATCTTTGTTGTTCATCCTGACGCACCCTGCTGATCCCGCTACACCAAGTGGAATAGAGTCTGGGCAACCGTGGATATAGATATACCTAGATTTAGTGTCGACTCGGCCACCTTTGTTAAACCCATCTTCCAAACCGGTCAGCCAAAGTATACGAGTTAAAATCCAATCCCTATTAGGATTTTTCTGAGCCAATTCCTCTGAGTATAGTTCATCCGTAACCCTACGACCGACAAAAACAGTATTGACTGCCAGGCCATCTCCTATTTTTTCAATAACGGCATGGAGTCCTAGCGGAGTACAACCAGTATCAAGCTCTTGGCCCGGGCCATTAAACGCAGTAGAGACAGAATACTGGAAGTTCCCCGCAGATGTTTTACAATTAAGTAATTGTAACGAAAGGTCGATAATGATACTTGATTTTTCTCCCGACATCTTAATTCTTCAATTTGATTAACGGCATTAGTCTAAACGATCTGCTCATCTTCCGAAAAAACCGATACACTCAAAGTGGGAAGTCTGCGGAAACATGTCAAGAACCCCTACTTCACTTAGTTTAAAGCCGTGCACCTGGGCCAATATCCCCGCATCTCGAGAAAAAGTGATCGGGTTGCAAGAGACGTAGAGTAGTCCCTCAATTTTTCGGAAATCCATATTTTCAAACACCGCTCTCGCGCCACTGCGAGGTGGGTCTAGCAATATTTTGTTCGCGTCGCTAATATCAACGGACTTCAATTCGGAGATATTCTCCAAATCAATGGATCTGAATGAACAGTTACTTAATTTATTTAGATCTGCGTTCATTTCAGCTCTGCGAACCATCCTTCCATCAATCTCAAAACCAATAACTTTCGCACCTCGAGCGGCCATTACTAGAGAGAAATTTCCTATACCACAATAAAGGTCTAGTATCTGATCTCCTCTCTCGGGGTGCAGACATTCTAATACTTTTTGTACCATAGCTTCATTTACTTTTGAATTAATCTGGGTGAAATCAGTCGGTGCGAAATTCATGACAACATCACCCAAATTGTAAGACAAAGATTTAGGTTTTTCTTCAATTGCAGATATTGTGTCTATCCCATCACTCTGAAGGTAAAACTCCAACTTGTGTTTACGTCCGAAGCGCTTCAAGACAGATAAGTCTTCCAAATTCATAGGAGCTAGATGTCTGATAATAATCGCCACCACGTCCTTGGTGATCGCTACTTCCAATTGTGGTATTTGGTTCGCAATACTTAACCCCTGTATAAGTATTCTGAGCTGCATTATTTTTTTTCCAACCCGCGGATCTAAAATCTCACACTCTGTCGAATCCGTAACGAAACCTTTAGATTTCTCCCTGAAACCCACAACCACACCGCTTTTTCCGTTTACCCACTTCACACCTAGGCGCGCTTTTTTTCTGTAGCCCCATTGCTCACTAACGATCGGGTGAAATATAATATTCGGTGTAATACCAGCCTGACGTTTAAGCATTTCCAGCAGAACATTTTGTTTATGAGATAGCTGAGCTTTCTCGTCCATATGTTGCAGACTACAACCTCCACAAACCCCGAAATGGCTACATCGAGCCACAACTCTCTTCTCGCTACTCACTAAAATTTGGACAGTTTCAGCCTCGTCAAACTTTGATCTTTTTTTTACAATTTTAGCTAATACCCGTTCACCTGGTAACGCACCATGAACAAAGACGGTCTTTCCGTTCCTTTTCCCAACACCGCGGCCTTCATGAGAGAGATCTAATATATCTAATTGGAAATATCCACCTTTTTGAGGAACTTTACACTCAGAATATTTCAATTGGAATTCCACTCTGTTAAAAACTCGTAAAAATGATTCTTCTCTGAGGTTTCTAAAAACGATTTTGTTACACCGACTTCTTCTTCAAATCTATTTTGATCGATCCGACCTCTCATAAGTTCAAAACGCAAATACACCAGCCAGGTATTCAGAACATCTGTTTCACAATAATTCCGAATACCGGCTATATCTCCACTAGCATATCTACCATAAACATCAGATCCAGAAATCCCAGTCTTACCAGGAAAGGCCATCAAAGAAGCAATGTCGTCCAAAGAGGCAAAGGCTCGCGGCTGATACCCGGCGAGCACGTCCATCAAATCTAAGTGCCTCCGATGATAGCGAGACAAGTAGTTATCAAATCGGAAAGATTTTTCTTCAGTCCCGTCTTCCCAATACCTAAAACAAACTACCTTATTCAACATCGCTCGGTAGTGCAGGACAGGAAGATCAAAACCACTACCGTTCCAAGAAACTAGAGTCGGAGTATATTTATCCAACCCATCAAAGAACCTTTGAATAATATCGGACTCGGAGGACGCTTCCTCTCCCAGAGACCAAACTAGGAATTTTTCGTGATTTCTGATCGCCACGGAAATAGCAACTACTTTTTGCAAATGATGCCGAATGAAATCGGAAGCACCTTTTGTTTCCTGACGTCTCTTGGTTAGCATTGCAAGAGCGACTTCCGAATCAGTCAAGTCACCAAAGTCCCAAATCTTTCGGGCACCCTGCGTATCAGGAATAGTCTCTATATCAAATACTAGGACATTCATAATTTCATTTTACTCGAATGGAAGCTCCCAGAGACAAGAGCTAAACTCTTGATTTTTGCTAGCATTGACCGGCGAATAAAAAAACCACTTTAAACGTAACTACCAGCCACTTGGAAAATTTTACTTCTGAGCTCAGAAATGAAATCCAAGCAAAACAGCATGGAAATTAATACCTGGGTTATCGTCACCCAAACTCGCGTTTGACAGGTGCTGAAATCGATACGTTAATTCATACTTAGAATCCGGTCCGAATCGAAAGCCCAACCCGAAATGGCTACCAAACGCAAAAGGGATATCAAAATTTTCATCCCCTATCCCATCCTCTGTATGAAAATGGGCACCAAGACCAATCTCCGCAAAGGGAACGAACCCCGATACTTTCTTTTGAAACCTAAAAACCGGAGTTAGCCCAAAATCCACAAGAGAATCTGTGCTAGTTCTTCCGTTCTCACCATCCCAGTAGGAAATGGAAAACTCCAGATAAGTTACGCCCTCCCAATTCTCCGTTTGAACTAAAGGTTTGCCGAAATTAAAACGTAAAGAACCGCCTAACCTATCCGCCTCCGCATCTCCTTCCGCAGTTCCTCCCTCAAGAAAAACCGAATATTTCTTCACAGGATCCGAAATCTTGTGGGACTCAAACGCATAGGATTGCCCTGGTAAAGACACGACTACCAATCCGACTAGAACAGAAAGGAACTTGATTCTTGACATCATCTTGCTCGCTCCACAGAGATTGAAGATTTAATTACCGTAAAGAATTATGCATAAAGGTTCAAGTGACTCACACCTAACTTGACGCTTTTTAGTGCCAAGCTATAAATAAACGCATCTTCTCTTCCGCCTTCGGATGGATAATAATCTCTACGTCGTCCCACCTGTTTAAAACCAAGTCCTGTGTATAGATTGATTGCGGCGATATTGGACACTCGAACCTCCAGGTAAATCGATCCAGCTTTATTTGCATGAGCTTCTCTAATTTCGTTTTCTATCAAACGGGTCGCGCAGCCTGACCTTCTAAAATCGGGGCCAATGCAAATATTCAAAACATGAACTTCGTCCACAACATTAGCGACGATACAATAGCCCGCTACTCTAGCTTCTACTTCTACTACACGACATTTATAGCCTGCAGCTAAACAGTCTAAAAATATTCTATTGGACCAGGGAAATCTGTACGAAGAACTCTCTATCAAAGCAACAGCAGATAGATCGACACCCCTAAGTTCTCTGATCATCATCCCTTCGGATTTCAATACAGCACTCATTCTAAATGTTTCTCAACCATTTTTTTAAATAACCTTAAGTCCAACCAACTCTTTGCCTTTTCCCGTGGTGATCTCAACAAATAAGCGGGATGATAAGTTACAATAATAGGCACAGATGTAATACTATCATAGTGTACCCTGCCTCTCAGCTTGGCTAAAGATTCATTACAATTCAACAGGGTGTGCGCCGCTACCCTTCCTAGTACAAGTATCGCTTTTGGAGAAATAAGCTCAATTTGTTTTAGCAGGAAATTGAGGCAAAGATTAACTTCTAATTTTTCAGGGTTTCTATTATCGGGTGGTCTACACTTTACTACGTTGGCGATATAGACTTCTTTAGGGTCCGTGCCACAAACCTCTAACATCTGATCAAGTAGGAGACCCGCCTTCCCGACAAACGGTACCCCTTGCTTGTCCTCCTCCGCTCCTGGAGCTTCTCCTACTATCAGAAGTTCAGCATCCCGAGAACCTTTTCCAAAAACGACACGACTCCTAGTTTCATGAAGAACGCACTGCCTACATATTTCAACCTCGGCTTCTATTTTTTTCCACGCATCGTTTTTCTTAATGGAACGATCACAATCGTCTACCGATACCCTTTTTTCCCGAAGTTCCCACAGCCTAATTCCTATTTTTTTTAAAGTTTCTCTTTGATTCCGAGTCAAAGCTAATCACCCGTTAAAAATTTTTTGCTTTACTCACGCACTTTCTTAATTAGGAAGTACCACAGCCGTTTTATCATTCCACTTAAAAGGTATCCCCAAAAACAAAACAATAAGACACTTGCTGGTTCAAGAGATATCAGGACGTAAACTAGGACGATAGACAAAATCGCCACGAAAGGAACCTTACCCTGCAGATCGAAGTCTTTAAAACTCAAGTAAGGAACTTCGCTGACCATTAGAAGTGCCGCGACGCCTACACTAACCGCACAAAACATGGACCAAGCAATAGATTCTTGAAGTTCAAAACCAACCCCTACCCAAACTGTTGCCGCCACTAGGGCGGCTCCAGCTGGACTCGGCAACCCTAGAAAGAATCGAGGATTATCATCTTCTCCGCTATTAGCGTTAAATCTAGCTAACCTCAGCGCGACCGAAGCAGCATAAACAAAAGATATAAGCCAGCCTATCTTACCGAAATTGAAAAGTGTCCACTCATACATAATTAAAGCGGGCGCAAGACCGAAAGAAACCATGTCCGCCAAACTATCGTATTGAGCACCAAAGTGACTTTGAGTATTAGTGAGCCGAGCGACCCTTCCATCTATTCCGTCAAACACCATAGCGATGAAAATAGCGACAGCAGCTACTTCGAAACGCCCATTGATAGCAGCAACGATTCCATAAAAACCAGAAAACAGAGCACTGGTAGTCAATAAATTCGGAAGTAAATAAATACCAGATCTGAGCCGTCGATTATCTCGCCCTTTTTCTTCTCCCTCAGGACGTTTTCCGGAATGAGCCAATCTCATACTAAGTTTTCCAATTTATAAACTAGTCTCGGGTTTTAATTAATTTCTATCTTTATCTACTAACTTACTTTCACCTATCCAGGGCATCATCCCTCTTAGTCGAGCACCAACCGCCTCTATATCATGGTCTCGAGCCAGACGTCTTTTTGCTTTTAACACAGCTGTCCCACTTCGATTTTCAGAGATCCATTCCCTCGCAAATTCTCCATTTTGAATTTCTCCAAGTATTTCCCTCATAGTCTCCTTAGTATGCTCATTAACTATTCTTGGACCTCTGGTAAAATCTCCGTACTCTGCAGTATTTGAAATGGAGTAGCGCATATCTGATATCCCACCTTCATAAATAAGATCCACTATCAGCTTTACTTCATGCAAACATTCAAAATACGCCATTTCGGGAGCATAGCCAGCTTCCACGAGAGTTTCGAAGCCCGCCTGAATTAAGGCGGTTATACCCCCGCAGAGCACGGTCTGTTCACCAAATAAATCGGTCTCCGTCTCCTCTTTAAAGGTTGTTTCGATTATACCCGCTCGGCCACCTCCATTGCCTACGGCATAGGACAAAGCAATATCGCGGGCATTCCCCGACGCGTCCTGGCTGACCGCTATGAGGCTGGGAACACCTCCGCCTTGCCGATAGGTCGATCGTACCAAATGCCCGGGCCCTTTAGGTGCGATCATAATGACATCAAGATCTTGGCGCGGAACAATTTGCCCAAAATGGATGTTAAAACCGTGCGCAAAAGCCAAAATAGCTCCGTCTTTGATATTATTCCCAATACTTTCATGATACAGATCTGCTTGAGTTTCGTCTGGTGCTAACACCATAACCAAATCAGCCTGACTTACCGCTTTTTCTATGGGCATAACTTTGAGACCCGAACTCTCAGCCTTAGGCCAAGAACTTGAATTCTCCCTGAGGCCTACAATAACATCAACCCCAGAATCTTTCAGATTGTTGGCGTGCGCATGACCCTGTGAGCCATATCCAACAATAGCTACATTTTTAGATTTTATGAGAGATAAGTCTGCATCTTTATCATAGTAAATATTTAAAGCCATTAAATTTTCCAATTTTGTATCTTTAATTTTAGAATACCTTCTTCAAAACGTCCTACGCTTTGAGTACTTTGGTTCCTTTCAAAAGTCCCAGTGGACCAGATCTGGCCAATTCTAGCACGTGACGAACTCCAGCAGTGCTTATAAAATCATCCAGTTGGACACCACTTCCGGTCAATTCTATCGTATAACTCGATTCCGTCGTGTCCACTATCTTAGCTCCGAAGATATCCGAAAGGCGTTTTAATTCTTCTCGTTCCTCGGGACCTAGAGCGCGCAGCTTTATTAACATCAGTTCTTTTTCTATGTGAGAGCTATCGTGAAGGTCGATTAACTTAATCACGTCGATCAATTTATTTAGCTGCTTCGTGATTTGCTCGACGATATCAGCAGATCCTATTGTGACCACCGTCATCCGAGATACGCTAGGATCTTCGGTCGGAGCAACGGATAATGATTCGATGTTGTAAGCCCTCGCAGAAAAGAGTCCCGCAACTCTTGACAATGCTCCCGACTCGTTTTCCAAAAGAACCGCAATGGTATGTTTCTCCTTCATGCTAGCTCGCGATCAGTAGGGGCTAAGTGCATTTCATGGTGCCCTTTCCCTGCCGCTATCATCGGATAAACATTTTCCGACGGATCGGTAATGAAATCTATAAATACCAGCCGATCATTTAAAGCGAAAGATTCTTTCATCACGGCATCAACATCTTTGGTTTTTTCAACTCTAAAACCAACGTGTCCAAAACTCTCAGCTAATTTTACAAAGTCAGGTAAAGCATCCATATACGAATGTGAATATCTACGGTCGTAAAAAAACTCCTGCCATTGCCTAACCATACCCATATAGCGATTATTCAAATTGATTATTTTTAAGGGCAATCCATACTGAAGACACGTCGAGAGTTCTTGTATACACATCACAAAACTCGCCTCGCCGGTAACGCAAGCTACCGTAGCTTCAGGAAAAGCCATTTGAACACCCATTGCCGCTGGGAGTCCAAACCCCATAGTTCCCAGACCTCCCGAGTTTATCCACCTTCGTGGTTTATCAAAGGGATAAAACTGGGCTGCCCACATTTGATGTTGCCCAACATCAGAGGTTATATAGGCATCTCCTTCCGTAACCCTAAACAGAGATTCAATTACGCCTTGGGGTTTGATCGCCTCTGACTTCGTGTCGTATCTAAGACACTCCGTACGACGCCACTCATTAATTTGGCGCCACCACGGATGCTCTTCCAGAGAGAATTTGTTGAATTTTGAAGATTCTATGAGGGCATTCAATTCATTCAAAACATTAGACACGCACCCAACTATCGGAATATCTACCGCCACGTTTTTGGCAATGGAAGACGGATCAATGTCTATGTGAATTATTTTAGCGTCGGGACAGAACTTTTCCAGATCCCCAGTCACTCTATCGTCAAACCTAGCACCAATAGCTATTAGCACGTCGCACGCGTGCATAGCCATATTCGCTTCATAGGTGCCGTGCATTCCCAACATGCCAACAAACTGCTCGTCGGTACCAGGATAAGCCCCTAGACCCATCAGAGTATTAGTTATCGGGAAACCCAACGATTTCACCAATTTGACTAATTGCTCCGAAGCGTCTGCCAAAATTACGCCTCCGCCCGAATAAATCATAGGCTTTTTCGCTTCCATGATCATCTCAGCTGCCCTTTTTATCTGTCCTGAGTGACCCTTAATATTAGGCTTGTAGGAACGCATTGATACCGTTTTCGGGTAAAGATACTCCGAGCTATCAGCAGTCACATCCTTGGGAATATCTACGACGACCGGCCCCGGACGGCCGCTGCTAGCAATATAAAACGCTTTTTTTATCGTGCCGGCTAAATCCGCGACGCTTTCTACCAGAAAATTGTGTTTAACACAGGGCCTTGTAATTCCTATGCAATCGACTTCTTGGAAAGCATCGTTCCCGATAAGACTTGTCGATACTTGGCCAGTGAAGACGACGAGGGGTATAGAATCCATGTATGCTGTCGCAATTCCGGTAACTGTATTAGTTGCTCCTGGCCCCGAGGTAACCAATACAACACCGGGTTTCCCGCTAGCCCTAGCATAACCATCCGCAGCGTGTGTAGCGCCTTGCTCGTGCCGAACCAATACGTGTTTCACTTTATTTTGCTCGTAAAGAGCATCATAGATATGCAGAACCGCCCCGCCCGGATAGCCGAAAACACACTCAACACCCTCATCCACCAAGGCTTGGACAAAAATCTCGGCCCCTCGAAGCACTTTCAACACCTCTTCCACAACATTAAGTCTTTTACTCGAATAAAACAGATTATCAGCGAAAAACATCAAATTATACCACCTTTAGGCCGTTCTCTGAATACCCCAGCGTTTATGAAGGCGCAAAAATTCAAGCCGCCCAATTCGGCACGAATTCTGTGCAAGTTCATTCATTAACAGTAGAATCTGAATTATAGATTAGGGGATCCGAAATTATTTTCCGATTCCCGGTGACCGAAATAATATTTGGACAACGTTGCACGAATTGTTAACAACCCTTGAAGAAGAAACGGACTAGTAAAAAAACCGACTACCTTTGAGGTGGATCACTGGAGGAATTGCTGGCAATAATGAGGACTTCTAACTTTTTAATATCGACCTTACGGGACGTACCGAACGATGCAGAGATCATCAGCCATCAGTTAATGTTGAGAGCAGGCTTGGTTAGACAAGTAGCGGCCGGAATCTATACCTGGCTTCCTTTAGGACTCCGAGTCCTAAGAAAAATAGAAAAAATTGTCCGAGAAGAAATGGACAAAACGGGGGCACAAGAAATTTTAATGCCCGGGGTGCAACCGGCTGAACTTTGGAAGGAATCAAAACGGTATGACGAATACGGCCCTGAACTACTAAGATTTAAAGACCGTCATGATAGAGATTTTTGTTTAGGGCCGACACATGAGGAAATCATAACCTCCTTGGTTCGAAATGAAATAAAAAGTTACAAACAGCTTCCCGCCAACTTTTATCAAATACAAAGTAAATTCAGAGATGAAATAAGGCCTCGGTTTGGAATAATGAGAGCACGTGAATTTTTAATGAAAGACGCATACTCCTTTCATGTCGATCAAAAGTGTTTGACTAAAACTTATGAGTTAATGCACCAAGCCTATTCTTCGATATTTGATAGGGTAAAACTGAAATATAGAAGTGTCCTGGCAGATACCGGAAACATAGGAGGGTCAACTTCTCACGAATTCCACGTCTTAGCAGATTCCGGCGAAGATTCGATCGCCTACAACGAAGAAGGTACTTTCTCGGCGAATCTGGAAATGGTACCAATTATTCGAGACACTGAGCAAAAACAAGTTCTTGATAAGATTGGGTCTTTCAAGGAAATCGCAACCCCAGATCAGCACACCATGGATGAAGTATCCTCGTTTTTAAAAATTCCACTTGCGCACGGCCTGAAAACCTTAATAGTACATGGTAAAAAAGGCCTTGTCGCACTTGGCTTGCGGGGAGATCACAACCTTAACATCATAAAAGCACAAGCGTTACCGGAAGTGGTCTCTCCACTTCAAATGGCTAGTTCCGAAGATATCCGATCTTCTTTGGGTTGCCTACCCGGATCCTTAGGGCCTACAGAACTTAAGATACCTCTGATCATTGATAACGATGCGGCTTCTTTAGAAGATTTTTTTTGCGGATCAAATAAAGACGGCTATCATCTGACAGAAGTCAACTGGGGCGGAAAGGTGTCCTACTCGCGAATTGCCGATATCCGTAATGCTATTCCGGGGGACCAAAGTCCTGACGGTCAAGGAACGCTTCTGATACAAAAAGGAATTGAAGTAGGACACATATTTCAATTGGGCACGAAATATAGTGAGGCTATGGGAGCCAAAATAATAAATTCTGAGGGCACGGAGATCTACCCGACAATGGGATGTTACGGCATCGGCGTTTCTCGCATAATGGCGGCGGCAATAGAACAGAATCACGACGAAAATGGTATTGTATGGCCTATTCCTTTGGCACCGTTCGATTGCGCAATAGTACCGTTGAGGATGAAAAACAACCACTCAATCGAAAAGCATGCGAACTTGATTTACGAACGCCTGATTTCTGCAGGTATAGACACATTATTGTTCGATGAGGATAAGAGGCCAGGCGTCGTCTTCTCTGATATCGATTTGATGGGCGTACCTCTTCGGATCGTCATAACGGAAAAAAATATAAAAGAAAACAAAATAGAGGCTAAACTCAGAACTGATAAAAAAACTATCGAAGTGAAAATGGAAAATCTTATAGACTTCGCCAGAAACGTCTTACAGGAAATAGATTAAAGATGGCTGAGATTTTAATCTTGTACTACAGCCGAACTGGACACACAAAAATGTTAGCAAGAGAGATCGAAAAAGGAATACTTTCACATGGAAGCTGCGACGTGAAAATGCGCACGGTCGCCCCTCTGACAGGCAGTACAACCAGTGCTCAAGAAGACAATACCGTTATTGTGACAAAAGACGATTTAAAAAATTGCGACGGCTTAGCCCTAGGTTCACCTACCCGATTTGGCTCGATGGCGACTCCGCTAAAGGTATTTTTTGATCAGACCTCCGATATTTGGATGTCTGGTCACTTGATAGATAAACCGGCAGTCGTCTTCACCTCTACCAGCAGTATGCATGGCGGACAAGAAGCCACACTACTTTCAATGACCGTACCTCTGCTCCATCACGGTATGATCATTCTAGGCATACCGTACAGCGACAGTTCCTTGATGGACACTTCTACCGGTGGAACCCCATATGGTGCCAGTCACCTAGCGGGATCTAATAACAAGAAGCAATTATCAAAGGAAGAGGAGTCTGCGGCCAAAACTCTCGGGAAAAGGTTAGCAAAGAACGTAATTCGCTTGAAAGACTCTTGACTACTTATCCAAATCAATACCCTTTGAAGCTACGAAATGCTTTACTAACGGTATTGTTAAGCGCCGCATTTTCGTAAGGGAGTATTCGTCCAATTCATCTAGCAACTCAACCAAACTGCGCATATCCCTCCTACTTCTTTTTAAAATGAAATCCCACACCGATCGATCTACTTTTATGCCCCTTCGCTCCGCAAGCAACTCTAACGCAGCTGTTTTTTCTCCATCAGGCAACTGCCAGACCTTATAAACTAGATGAGAGCAGAGACGGGATGTTAAATCTTTCATCCTAAACCCTTGTCTTAAAGGGTGGTTCTCTGCCGACAGCAGAAGGCGCCCCCCCCTTGACACAACAGCGTTGAAAAGCCGAAAAAGTGCTTCTTCGTAATTTTGCCTGCCCGCCAACACTCCAACGTCATCCACAGCCAAAACACCAACCTGTTCCAAGTTTTCAAACGATTTTGGATCCAACTTGAGTACTTCTTTCAGAGGAATATAGATAGAGCGCCTGTTACAAGATTTAAGAGACGACTGGAGCAGATGAGTTTTACCTACGGAAGTTTCACCCCAAAGGTATACGACACTAGAACCCTTTCCGATTGCCCAGGATTTTAAAACAGAGACTATCTCAGAATTTCTTTCTGTCGAAAAAAACCCATCGAAATCAAAATCCAAATTCTTAAAAAAATCAAATGTTAACTGCTCTCCGGATCTCATGATTACGTCATTATTTATATAAGTCACTGGCTAAGTATTCGCGACGCCAGTATCGCAGTAGTACTACCATTATGGCCGCAACGGGCACGGCGGCCAGTACTCCAAAAAAACCAAATAAGTGTCCCCCAGCCATTACTGAGAATATAACTACTACGGGATGCAGCCCTATTCTTTCTCCGACTAAGATTGGGGATAAAACGGTCCCCTCTAATAACTGGCCAACGAGGAAAACTAAGCCGATTCCTAAAAGTTGAGACAATTCTCCTAATTGAATTGCAAAAGCTACTAATGACAATAAAACACCAATAACTACACCCAAATAAGGTATGAAACTCAGCAGGCCTGATACTAGCCCGACTATAAAAGCCAATTCAATTCCAACTAGCCATAAACCAACAGAGTAAAAAATTGCCAGAAAAAACATAACAGCCAACTGCCCCCGTAAAAATTCTGCCAACACTCCATCAATTTCAGTAGCCAACTTTCCAATCGTAGGCTGAATACCCCTAGGTATGAGGTTATCTATTGAAGCAACTAGATGATCCCAATCCCTCAGCAGATAAAATGTTACAACCGGAACTAAAACCATGTAGCCAAGCCATCCGATCAAGAAAACACTAGAACCCGCAATTTGTAGTAAAATTTCTTTGACATAAGAAGCAATTTCGGTCCAGTTATGCAGCACAGTAGTTCTAAGAGTTTCAATATCGATATATTGAAATTCTATATTAGTAAGTTTCGTGAAAGTCGGGCCTATCGAAGCTTGCGCCCAATCTACTACTCTCGGTATATCAAGCATCAGGCTCTCTAGTTGGCTCCCCAATATCGGAAAAACCAACAAAACGGCCACGGTAAGACTAGTAAAAAGTGACACGAATACCACCAAAACAGATAATGTTCTTTTTTTAAAAACCCGATCCAATTTATCGACAACCGGGTCCGATAGGTAAGCCAATACAAAACCCAGTAAGAACGGCAGAAGCACCGATCGTAGTACGTACAATAGTAACAAGGTAAAAGAGACTGAAATTAAGAATAACCATTTTTGAGAATCTGATAGCTTCATACTAAAACTCCGCTCTAATTCATGACATTTAAATCGTAGGTAATTGGGTTATCCGAAACTAGATTTAAAAATTTCCCAAAGGCTATACTTTGCAATAGTTCGCGACGACTCCTCAATGTCGAAACAGTTAACATGACCTTTTGCATCCGTAACGATGTCACCGATACGGCATTCACGGAATCAAGACCAGAAAGATAGCTTAGTACTTTTAAAAAATCAGTAGACCTATTCAAACCTATAACCTCAATATCTATTTCTTGCGGCTCCTGCACTACACTGGGATCTAGAAGCGTACTTGATATTTTGTCAGAAACACTATCTACCACTTCAGAAATCACCAGATCTATCAAATCTCCTTCTGAATTCCAGGAATATTTGTCATTTCCTATGCGTAGACTCCAGGAAGATTCCCATATCTCTGTACCCACACGCCTGAAAGATACAAGTACTACGCTAGGAGCAGCGTATTGCTCTACCATCTCTTGGTATAGTAAGTCTTCACTGAGCCCCAACTGACCATTCGATAGCGACACCAACGGAAGGATTGTTAATTTTTCAGGCTCTGGAAATATTAGCGGCAACCCTCTCTCGTCTGCCTTTTTAGAAAAAAGACCCTGTATTTCTCTCACCCCATCCTCCACAGAAAACCAACGTAGCCCAACGTCGTCGTCGAACAACAAGCCAAAAAACGTATCAGGTCGCTCTTTTCCCCAAATAGGAATTTCTAGTGTTGTCAACTCAGCATTAAGGATGGACTGATCAAACTTAGCTGAAAGATGAAGGGCTTTTTGTTCAGTAGATTCTAAGTAGGAGTACTGCTCCAGAAAGCTCATCGCGCCATCTACTAGCACAACGGCAGCCTGCCCGGCACCCGCCGCATCGCCAGTGATTTTTACTAACACCGCCTTTAAAGCCAGGCCGACCGCTCTTTCCAGCTCTTTTTCTGACCTATCAGAAACCGCAATATTAGCCGAATACAAGTTTTCGACGTCCCCCGCGAACGCGAACCGCACAAAGCCCGACTCTCCGCATAATATAAAACCAACAAAAAGCAAAAAAAGAACTTCAGACTTCAATTTAGACCACATTTTGAAAGAAAAAACATGTTAAAGCTGTTAATGTCTAACACCTGATAAGGCTCCCGAAGAAAACTACTTAAGACTTTACTACCGAAGTGAATTCAATGAAAGACCATAGGAAAAAGAGCGAACTAAATTATGCAGACTCCGGAGTAAGTGTAGAGAAAGGAGACACTTTTGTCGACACCATAAAACCCCTAGCAGCGAAGGCGACGCGGATTGGTCAATTAGGAAGCATTGGAGCATTTAGCGGACTATTTGATATTGGGAAACTAAATTACAAGGACCCCATAATTGTTGCCTCCACTGACGGAGTTGGTACTAAACTGATAGTCGCTCTAGAATACGATCGCCACGAACAAATTGGTATTGACCTCGTCGCGATGTGCGTAAATGACCTAGTCGTTCAAGGAGCTGAACCTCTATTCTTTTTGGATTATTTCGCCATGGGAAATCTTGATCCCACCATTGGCAAGTCAGTCCTTTCGGGAGTCGTCGATGGCTGCCAACAAGCGGGAGCCTCGTTGCTCGGAGGGGAAACCGCTGAGATGCCAGGCCTTTATTCGGAGGGCCATTATGACTTGGCAGGCTTCGCCGTGGGAATTGTCGAGAGGGATAAAATTGTTGACGGTAGCAAAGTATCTCAGGGAGACATTATATTGGGTTTGTCTTCCTCTGGCTTTCACGCCAATGGCTTTTCTCTTATTAGAAAAATAAGAGCGCTAGTTGGCAATAAACCTGGCGCACCCTCCGTCGAAGAATTACTATGCCCAACGAGGATATACGTCAAATCCATCCTTTCGATCGTCAAGAGTTATCCTATTCACGCTATATCACATATTACCGGAGGGGGATTAACGAATAATATACCTCGAGTTTTACCGAAAGGGCTTTGTGCCAAAATACAAATCGATTCATGGCCATTGCCTAAAATTTTTCGGTGGCTCGCCGAATCAGGGCCGGTAGAAGAAGCAGAAATGCTTCGAACCTTTAATTGTGGTATTGGGATGGTCTTAATTGTGCCACCAGAATCCGCGAAAAATATTTCTTCAACCCTAACCAAGCTAGGCGAAGAAGTCCATTTCATAGGAGAAATCGCTCGCCAAAAGGGCTCTGTTTCATTTTTAGGTCGGCTATTGGATTAGACCCTTAGACATACCATTTTTCTCACGATTAATCTGGTGTATGTAACCGTTTCTCTACAGATGATAAAAATCCCCTGAGGATTTGTATCTCGCTGCGTAATAATCCAGCCCGGCCTAGCAGCCTATGGATGCGTTGCTGGAGGCGTCTAGGTCGAGACGAACTATGATAGTCGACGAGTTGCATAACACGAATTAAATGGACTGCTAAATTCTGAATCTCGTCAGTATACGCCAATCTATCTCCTTTAGGTGTGGGGTGATTCTTTTCTCCTTCTATGAGAACTAACGTCCTGAGCTCATACAAACAAATCTGTACCGCCTGGGCCAAATTCAGCGAGCTAAAGTTTGAATTTGAAGGAATCGTAATAATTCGGTGACAGAGATTGAGCTGATCGTTAGTTAAACCAGAATTTTCCTGACCGAAAACCAAGGCAATATCATCGTCGATTTGACCCAATTCTAGTGCAGCCGCCCTCGGAGAACAAACAGGCAGAGACATATGTCTACTTCTAGCCGTTGTCGCATATGCTAAGGAGGTACCCTCAAGTGCCTCAGCTAAATTGTCGTGCCGTCTCGCATCCTCTAAAATGTCATTGGCGCCAGACGCTAAGGCGATGGCTTCTTCCGACGGGAATTTTTTCGGGCGTACGAGATGAAGATTGGTAAAACCCATAACTTTCATAGCGCGGGCAACCGCGCCAATATTACCAGGGTGACTAGTTGAAACGAGTACTACTCGAACCCTATCTGGTTGGTTGATCATTGTTTTTCCTACTAAACATTGTGACTCGTCGATTAAATAACAACAAAATCGGTTAACATAGCAGGCCAGTTAACTGTTGGTATATATCATGGAACCGATGCTGAATATAGCAATTCGAGCAGCGAGACTCGCCGGCACCGTTATTTCGCGGGCGACTGCACGCCTAGACGAAGTCAAATTCGATAAGAAAGGCGAATTGAATTATGTATCGGAGGTAGACACTCAAGCGGAGGCTATTATTATCGAGACGCTTTTAGAAGCCTACCCGGACCATGCCATCTTGGCTGAAGAATCCGGCCAAAGAGGGGAGTCAGACTATTTATGGATTGTTGATCCTCTTGATGGCACGCTAAATTTCCTGAACGGATATCCGCAATTTTGTGTCTCCATCGCTCTGTCGATAAAAGGAAAATTACAACAGGCTGTCGTCTACGACCCCGTCAGAGATGAATTGTTTTCAGCGTCGAGAGGAAGAGGTGCATTATTAAATGACCGGAAAATTCGAGTCAATGACAAAACTAAGTTGGAACAGACCCTGTTGGCAACTGGGTTTCCCGTCAGAAAACCGGATAGTATCGAAAATTCCATCGGGACCTTGCGAAAAGTTCTCGCTAGGGGAACAGATATTCGAAGAGGCGGTTCCGCCGCTTTGGATCTAGCCTACGTGGCCTGCGGTAGACTGGACGGGTTCTGGGAATTTGGGCTCAACCCTTGGGACATCGCCGCGGGTGCACTTCTGGTCATAGAATCTGGCGGAATAATTTGTGATAGCAATGCCTCCGAAGACTTCCTACATTCCGGAAATGTGCTTGCCGCGAACCCTAAAATCGTCAAGAGCTTAATACCTCTTATAACTGACAGAACCTTCAGCTAATTTTGTTCGGACAATTTTTCTCCGGCGGAAATTCCGCCGGAGAGAATTATTTTTAAGTCAAGGTACCGGGCTCATAGAGGCCCGATCCGGTAACTTTCAGTTAGAAAGCACCCCCGCGGCAGTTAGCGGGTAAATTAGCGTCTGCCAAACCGCCGATAGAACGGCACACCCAGGTAATCGAACCTCCAGCATTTGTCCCTCGAAGCGTTATTGTATTTCCATTCAGAGTCGCATTGTTAGCATTAAACGTAATTAAAATATCGTTATTTGCGGGTTGGACCGCTACCGACGCAACGTTCGTTCCAATTATTGTATTTGCCGCTGGTAAACCTGCCAAGGCGTTGGTAGTTGGAAACGCACCCGTCGCAGTGAACGTTTCAGCCATGGCGAGCTTAGCAGAAGCCGCGACGCTTAGCGCCTCTGTCACCGCAGCGCGGGTCGTATAGTTCTGGTAGGCTGGCAAAGCGACAGCCGCCAATATGCCTATGATCGCTACGACTATCATTAGTTCGATCAAAGTGAATCCTTGCTCTTTCTTCATTTCGGATATCTCCATTCAAAAATTCCTGATTTTTATATATTCACAATCCTTACGACTCGCCTGTCAGGGCCCTCTGTCTCCTGAAACGGACACATCATCGCAGACCGTTTGACCATAGAATACGCGCCCAAACGACTAGCACGCAACCTTTTTCCACCAAAAAAGTGCGTTTTTTTATCGCTTAGAGATATCATTGGAACTAAATTAGGAATCTAAAAAGACCAAATACAAAATAATGATATCTCTCAGACCTTAATCACGTCATTTTTATGAGATATACTAATTTCATGGCTCTTCAGCGTCAGCATGAGCTCGCGAGCAAAAAATTCCACTCCCTTTTTTGACACACTCTTCCTCTGGCACATATGTTCCACAATATTTGCATTGAATTACCTTCCGACCAGAGATGGACGCTTTTGATGACGACAAACGAGCTTTAACTTTCTTAATCACGGAAAAAACCAAAACGATAATCAAAAGACCAATAATAAGTTTCGGAAACATAGGTCAACTCAAACCTTTTAACTAAAACGCGCAATCGATCTGCGCGATTCAATTACGCCGAAAAAACAACTATAACTAATAGCATTACCTGAGCTACTATACTATATACTGTCGAACAATCGAGATTAAACCGGGCTAGTCCTAGGCCTTCCAGATGCCCTTTTATGAAAGTACACTGGCAAGTAATGATCAGAAAAACGAAACAATTCTGTTTTTTAAGGAGAAAGCATGAATCTTCATGAATACCAGTCTAAAAACCTGTTCGCTGCATATGGGATTCCTGTGCAAGCAGGAGAGGTCGCCCGTAGCGCCGAGGAAGCCGTCAAGAATGCAAAAAGTTTAGGCGGAGAGGCTTGGCTAGTAAAGGCTCAAGTGCACGCTGGGGGCCGAGGAAAAGCCGGGGGTGTGAAATTTACCACGGATTTAAAAGAACTTGAGTCCTCCACAAAAGCACTAATTGGCTCCCAATTGATCACAAAACAGTCTGCACCGGACGGCCAGCCCGTTAACTGCGTGCTGATAGCCGCGGCGGCCGATATCGAGCATGAATTGTATTTGGGCGCTATTGTCGATCGAGCCTCTCGGCGAGTCACTTTTATGGGTTCCCGAGCAGGAGGAATGGACATAGAAGAAGTGGCGGCCACAACGCCAGAAAAAATTGTCACCGTACATATCGATCCTAGCCTTGGGATACAAGACTACCAATGTCGCACCCTTGCTTTCGGTCTAGAACTTGATAAAGAGCAACGAAATCAACTACAAAAAATTGTGCACGGCTTATATCGATTATTTACGGAAAAAGATGTGAGCCTTATAGAAATAAATCCGCTAGCAATATTAAAAGACAAATCGTTGTGTGCCGTCGATGCTAAAATCAATATAGATGATAATGCCTTATATCGTCAGGAAATCGCAGAATGGCGAGACCCTAGCCAAGAAGACGAGAAGGAAAGAAAGGCTCAAGAATTCGACCTGAATTACGTGACTTTAGACGGAGATATTGCTTGCATGGTGAATGGGGCAGGGCTCGCGATGGCGACAATGGACATCATTAAATTGACGGGCGGCCAACCCGCTAATTTTCTTGACGTTGGTGGAGGAACTACGGCTCAACGGGTCGCTGAAGCATTTAAAATCATCGTTTCGGACCCGAAGATAAAAGCAATTTTAGTCAATATTTTTGGAGGAATTGTGCGCTGTGACCTTATTGCTGAAGGAATCATAACGGCCGTAAAAGAAGTAGGTATCAACGTTCCCATCGTCGTCCGGCTTGAGGGAACTAATGTTGAAGCCGGCAAGAAAATGCTCGCCGAAAGCGGACTCGATATAATGAGTGCCGACCATCTATCTGATGCCGCAGAAAAAGTGGTAACCGCTGCTAGAGGGGTCAAATAATGTCAATATTAGTCGATAAAGACACGAAAGTAGTAGTCCAAGGATTTACCGGTAAACAGGGAACCTTTCATGCGGAGCAGGCCATTGCCTACGGAACCCAAATCGTCGGAGGTGTCACTCCGGGCCGAGGAGGTGACAAGCATCTTGATCGACCTATTTTCAATACCGTGGGAGAAGCGGTAGAGAAAACTGGGGCAAATGCTTCAATGATATTTGTACCACCTCCCTTCGCAGCAGACGCAATCGCCGAAGCTGCTGATGCTGACATAGAGGTAATTGCTTGCATCACCGAAGGTATCCCAGTACTTGATATGTTGAAGGTAAAATCAAGCTTAGTGAATAAAACCGGGACCTTTTTAATAGGTCCAAATTGTCCTGGAATCATTACCCCGGGGGAGTGCAAGATAGGGATCATGCCAGGAGCCATCCATATGCCGGGGGATGTTGGAATCGTGTCACGCTCAGGCACGCTAACTTACGAAGCAGTTCATCAAACTACCTCAGTAGGGCTTGGCCAAAGCACTTGTGTGGGAATAGGAGGAGATCCAATCCATGGGATGAACTTTATAGATTGCTTAGAACTGTTCCAAAATGATAGTAGTACTCAAGGTATGATTATGGTAGGTGAAATCGGAGGTTCAGCTGAAGAAGATGCTGCAGAGTTTATATCTGAGAACGTGACCAAACCTGTTGTCGCATATATAGCTGGGGTGACTGCACCTCCCGGGAAGAGAATGGGACACGCAGGTGCAATAATTTCAGGGGGAAAAGGTACAGCTGAAGATAAGTTTGCTGCACTTGAACGGGCTGGTGTTAAAACGGTTCGGTCACCAGCGAAAATGGGAGAGGCTTTGGCAGAGTTGATGCGCTAAAACGCACTTGGTTTTTTCAGTAAAAAATTATGCCTATTGACTTGAAAATCGGACTAGCACAATTTGATTTTTGCGTCGGTGATATAAAGAGGAACTCTGGCAAGATTATTGAAATAGCAAACCGCGCTAGGAGCAATTGCAAGTTAGATATAACGATCTTTCCGGAATTGGCATTGACTGGGTACCCTCCCGAAGATTTACTATTACGACCCGAATTCCGCCGACTCGTCCAAGTAGAATTGGATAGAATTGTTTCAGAATCACGGGATAGTTGGTTAATCGTCGGCTATCCTGAATATGTAGATTCCTCTATTTACAACAGTTGCGCAGTAATTTACGACGGCGAGAAAATAGCCAACTATCGAAAAAGAGAGCTACCGAACTACGCTGTTTTTGACGAAAAAAGATATTTCACTCCTGGTAAACTCCCTACGGTAGTGGACATTAAAGGAGTCAATGTAGGCTTAAGTATTTGCGAAGATATATGGGTGCCCCAAAACGCCCTCGAAACTTCTGAAAAAGGGGCTGATATTATTTGCAATATAAACGCATCTCCCTACCACATTGGTAAACAGTCTGAAAGACTAGAGGCGGTTGCTATGGCAAGCCGCAAAGCAAAGATTCCCATATTGTACGTGAACCTTCTTGGCGGACAAGATGAATTAGTATTTGACGGAAATTCTTTCGGGATAGATAAGGAAGGAAGTTTAATTGCTCAAGCGCCTGCTTTCGAAGAGGCATTACACGTAATCGATATTAAAAAAAATAATAATTTCATCGACGCTCACTCTAGGATAACTGCAAGTCTTGGCGAAGAGGAACTAATCTACAAAGCCTTAATTCTTGGCATACGCGCCTACGTTCAAAAAAACCGGTTTGAAGGATGTGTGATTGGATTATCAGGAGGAATCGACTCCGCGCTCACTCTGGCATTGGCCGTTGACGCTTTGGGTAGTGATAAAGTAACAGCTATATCGATGCCTTCCACATACACCGCAGTTATGAGCGTAGAAGATGCGCGCAAAGAAGCGAGCTTGTTAGGCTGCGAATTTCACATTTTACCTATCGAGAATACAGTTGCCGCTTTTTCTCAATCTCTAGCCGAAATCATTCCCGATCTAGAGGCAGGAGTAACGAAGCAGAATCTGCAAGCCAGGACCCGGGGAGTTATGCTTATGGCGTGCTCTAATTCCGCGAAAACCATTGTATTAGCTACCGGAAATAAAAGTGAAATGGCCGTAGGCTACGCCACCCTATATGGCGACATGGCAGGCGGCTTCGCCCCCTTAAAAGATATTCCTAAGACACTTGTTTATCGACTATCAAATTATCGAAACAAACAAAGCTACGTTATTCCTAGCCGGGTTATAGATAGACCTCCTACTGCGGAGCTAGCTCCTGACCAAAAAGACACTGACAACTTACCTCCGTACGAAACACTCGATCCCATACTGGAAAAATATATTGAACAGGACTTAACTCCCTTTGAAATTTCTCGCGAAGGCTTTGATCTAGATACTATTTTGGAAGTAACGAAACTAGTTGATAAAAACGAATATAAAAGAAGACAATCTGCACCGGGTGTGCGTATTACCAAGCGAGCTTTCGGCAGAGATCGTAGATTTCCTATCACTTCGAGATATAGTGAGACGGAAAAATAAAAAGTACTAATCGCTAACTGTTACAACTTTCACGTCGCGCAGACCCGGATGATCGGGATAATTAAGTTCAAGAACAGACAAGGCGTCTCGGGCAAGATCTTCCATCTCCAGAACTCGATAAGATTTTGCCAATATTACTAACGCATTCGGCATCGCCGGCGCCTGCTGGAATTTCTCCACTACGTAACGAGCCCTATTTGAAGCCGCGACAAACGCGCCCCTCCTCATATAATAGTTCGCTACATTAACCTCATGCTGCGCAAGCATATTTCGCAGATAAACCATCCTTAGTCGAGCATCTTCAAAGTAGATACTATCAGAATAACGTTTCACAACTACATTGAAATCGTTAAACGAATCAAGGGAAGCACCGGGGTCTCGTTGCGATTCATCCTTTCTGAAGAATCTCTCGGTAATCCCCCACCCCCGCCCGAAATTGACAAGTCCCCTTAAATAATAGGCATACGCTACGTGCGAATGAGACGGATACAATTTAATGAACCGATCAATGACATCGATTGCTAGAGCTGGATCATCTGTTCTGAAATAACAGTAAGCCAACTCTATTTGCGCCTGTTGAGTGTAATCGCCAAAAGGAAATCTATTTTGGAGTTTTTCATAATATTCTATCGCTCCAGTGCAAGACCCAGAATCTAGCCTATCTTTTGCCATTTTATAAAGACGTTCCTCAGGCCAATCCATTTCCTCCCTATCCCTCGACGCCTCGCTTTGAAAATAGCCACAGCCGCTTATATCTAGCAAAATTAGGAAAAGAGAAACTGAAGAGATAAAATTAAAAAACTTGTTTTTTTTCATAAAAAGCATAACGTCTACATGTAGGTCCGTTGATCCATAATTCGTTGAGACCGAATTACAATTATTGCTCTAATATACAACATATTGCTTAATGAAAAATACGGTAGAAGAATATCATACCCTGAAAATCCCTCAGGATCAGAGTGGCAAGCGGCTAGATCAAGCACTTGCAGAGTCCCTGACGCAATATTCCCGTACTTCAATTAAGAAATGGATTGATGATGGCAAAAGCCGATTAAATGACACCGAAGCGAAGCCAAATTCCAAGGTTTTCGAAGGGGATATTGTAACTCTCGTCGCAGTAATGTATGGCGATGAGGAGATCGAGCCCCAAGAGGTCGAATTTAAGCTGGTTGATGTCTCGGCGACGCACATAATCCTTAACAAACCGGCCGGAGTGGTGGTGCACCCTGCTCCCGGCAATCGAGATATGACACTAGTAAACGGTTTAATTTCAAAATTTCCGGAGCTCTCAATACTACCGCGAGCTGGCCTAATACACAGAATCGACAAAAATACTTCAGGATTACTTATAGCAGCAAGAACCCCGGAATCATATCAAAATCTCGTTAAACAGATGGAACTGAGAAAGATCGCAAGAAGCTACCAAGCGATAGTAAATGGTGTCCTAATATCCGGCGATACCGTAAACCAGCCCATCGCACGACACCGCACGCAAAGAACCAAAATGCAGGTAACCGAAAATGGAAAGAACGCCGTAACCCACTTCAAGGTAGCCGAAAAATTCAGACGACATACATTACTTCAAGTAGAACTAGAAACGGGAAGAACACACCAAATTCGGGCACATATGGCTTGGAAAGGACATCCCTTAGTCGGAGATAAAATTTATGGGTGGCGCCCAGTTACGGCTCGAAACCCCCATCATGGTTTGAAAACAATTATTGACTCATTTTCGAGACAAGCCTTGCATGCTCAAAAATTAGTGTTCCTCGATCCCACTACCCAAAAACAGCTCGAATTTCAATCTGAGCCGCCGTCAGATTTTCAAAATTTACTTCATCACCTACGAATAGACCTTTCTCAATGCTAAACGAAAAAAGAATATTGGAGTCTTCCACACCGATAATTTTACCGGAGTGGCCTGCTCAAACCCACATTCGAGCATTCTTCACAACTCGGGAAGGCGACCCTAGGGCTCATTCCACCGTCGGTGAATACCTGCACGATTTACCTAACGACGACCAGTTAAAGGATCCAGTATGGCTTCATCAAACACATAGTGCGACTGTACATAGACTGACTTCAAAAATACAAGGATTGCAGGGAGATGGTCTGGTAACCAAAATACACGAAACCCCTTGTGCAATTAAGGTGGCAGATTGTGTGCCCGTACTCCTCAGCGACATAGGTGGCACAGAGGTGTCGGCCATTCATGCAGGATGGAGAGGACTGCTGTCAGGAATCATCAAAAATGGAGTAAAGGCCTTTGAATGCCACCCCTCTAAGCTCGTAGCTTGGATAGGGCCCTCTATTTCTAAAATCGCGTACTCCGTGGGTCCTGAAATTAAGGAGATGTTCCACACCAAAAACCCTCAATACCAGAAATTTTTCCAAAAAGTAGGAGAACAGATACATTTTGATATCAGAGAAGCCGTTAAAAATAACCTTTCAGAACTAGGAGTTGCCAAGATAGCCGAGTCCCCAAGATGTGTGTATCGCGAGAAAAATAGTTTCTACTCGTTTCGGAGAGAAAAAACTGCTAAAAGAATGGCAGCCGTTATTTGGATAAGCCCGCAAGATTCCTAGATCTTAAGGCAAAATTCTACGCAGCCCTTGAAAATTTCCCGATAATGCCCATCTTCTAATGTAAACGAAAAAAGAAATTACGAAAATGGACAGTGACAAATTAACGATCAAATTCAAAGAGGCAATAGTAGCTGGTGAAACCTTAGCCAAAAAAAATGAAAATCAATTCTTAGAACCAGTACACATCATGATTGCAATGTTGAATGCTGAGAACCGACCACTTCTTAACATCTTAGAAAAAGCAGGCTGTGAGACTAATTCCTTTAAAAAAGCCCTCCTACAAAAACTGAACCGACTACCGAAGGTTTCTGGTATAGAAAATGAAATACATGCTTCAAAGGAACTTTTAAAAATACTAGCAGAATGCGAAAAATTAATGGGGAAGCATGGAGACAACTTCATTCCGACTGAATTATTCCTTATCGGGGCAACCCGGGTACCAGGAGAACTATCTAGATTATTTGCTAACCAGAATATCGATGAAAAAAAACTCGATAGGGCTATCGAACAAGTAAATGGAGGTGACAAAGTGGTGGAGCCCGAAGATGAAGAAAAACGAATGGCTTTAGAGCGTTTTACAGTCGATCTAACTGAAATCGCGCGAAAGGGGAAAATCGATCCCATCATCGGACGTGATGAAGAGATCAGGCGGACTATGCAGGTGCTCCAAAGACGAACGAAAAATAATCCAGTATTAATCGGAGAACCCGGAGTAGGGAAGACCGCCATTGCGGAAGGTTTGGCTCAACGGATTGTAAATGGTGAAGTTCCGGAAACGTTAAAAAACAAACGGGTCTTATCGCTCGACCTGGCTTCGCTCGTTGCTGGCGCCAAATACCGAGGAGAATTTGAAGAAAGATTAAAAAGTGTACTAAAAGGCTTGGCGGATCACCTAGATGAAAGCATTCTCTTCGTAGACGAACTACATACCCTAGTAGGAGCCGGCAAGGCGGAAGGCTCTATCGATGCTGGCAATATGTTAAAGCCAGCACTCGCCAGAGGGGAAATTCGCTGTATTGGAGCAACGACACTTGACGAATATAGAAAGCACGTCGAAAAAGACTCGGCTTTAGAACGTCGTTTTCAAAAAGTTTTAGTATCCGAACCTTCTGTCGAAGCGACCATAGGCATACTCCGCGGAATAAAAGAAAGATATGCTGTCCACCATGGCGTAGATATAACTGACTCAGCTATCGTGAGCGCGTCACACTTGTCTGACCGTTATATAACTGAAAGAAAATTACCAGATAAAGCTATCGATCTAATAGACGAAGCGGCAAGTCGAATCAGTATAGAAATAGATTCAAAACCAGAACCCATGGATCGGCTTGAAAGAAAGGCTGTCCAATTAAAAATCGAGATCGAAGCTCTAAAAAAAGAGCAAGACGAGATATCGAAAGAAAGACTATTAGACTTAGAGAACATGCTCTCTAATGTTGACACGGATTATAAAGAGTTAGAAACAGTTTGGAAAAAAGAAAAAACGCTCCTAAATGAAACTAAGAAGATAAAAGAAGAGCTTGAAGAATCTCGCGGTCTACTAGAGAGCGCCCAAAGAGAAGGGAATCTCAATCTGATGTCGGAGTTACAATACGGCAGAATCCCGGAACTTGAAAAAAAACAAGCCTACGCTTCAAGACAGGAATCTTCATCAAATCGTTTATTGAGAAGCAGGGTAGATTCGGAAGAAATAGCAGAAATCGTTTCTGCCTGGACCAATATACCGGTGACTAAAATGCTAGAAGGTGAGCGTCAAAAATTGAAGGACATGGAGAAAATCATTGGGCAGCAAGTCATCGGGCAAGAAAATGCTGTTAAAGTTATAGTTAATTCGATCAGACGTTCTAGAGCAGGCCTATCGGATCCCTCTCGCCCTAATGGATCCTTTTTATTAATCGGCCCAACTGGGGTAGGTAAAACTGAACTATGCAAATCTCTAGCTGCCTTCCTTTTCGACTCCAAGAACGCGTTGGTCCGGATAGACATGTCTGAATATATGGAAAAGCACGCAGTCGCAAAGTTGGTTGGGGCTCCTCCCGGCTATATAGGTTACGAGGAAGGCGGCTTTTTGACTGAAGCAATAAGAAGAAAACCGTATTCAGTGGTGTTATTGGACGAGGTGGAAAAAGCACACCCGGATGTTTTCAATATTCTTTTGCAGGTACTAGACGACGGTCGGTTGACTGACAGTCAAGGACACACGGTCGATTTTCAAAACACAGTAATTGTCATGACCTCCAACCTAGGTACTGATTCTGAAGAATATATTGAATCTCGAGATAGTGCTATATTAAAAAAATCTGTTGAATCATATTTTAAACCTGAATTTGTGAATCGGCTAGATGAAATAGTGCTGTTTAAAAGTTTGGGTTTAAAAGAAATTCAAAAGATTACCCGACTCCAACTAACTAGCCTGGACGACCGAGTCTCTGACAAAGGGTTAGGATTGACCGTCACCGACGAAGCTGCGAATTTTATCGCTAAAAACAGCTACGATCCAATGTATGGAGCCCGACCAGTTAAAAAATCTATAGAAAAACTGGTTGCTGTACCGCTAGCAGAGATGATTTTGGAAAACGATTTAAAGGAAAAAGGTCATTTAAAAGTAAATCTCGAGCACAATCAAATAAGCATTTCTTATTCCCATCCAATTGAAGAAAGAAAATTAGACCAAAAGAACAAGAAGAAATTTTAGAAGATATCGATTCGAAGGAGGATACCTATATCGTTTAAAGGGAAATGTAGCTATTATTCCCAACTTACTCTAACATTTAGTGATTAAGGTAATATATTAGAGTATAAACTAATATGGTCACAGCGACGAAAAAGACATCATTCGGCGGATTAGCAGGGAAGCTTGTCAGCTCAGATATCTTGAGTGAAGAAATAACCTCTGCAGCTATTGACGATGCTGAAAGTAAAAACCTACCTTTGGTTCGGTATCTAATCGAACAAAATTTAGTCCACGGTAATATCCTCGCTCAACTAATCTCGGAACAGTTCGGCCTACCTCTACTGGACCTGGATACTCTAGTAGTTCCTGTTGATGTGGTTCAGCTAATCGGCATTTCCTTGATTGAAAAGAATACGGCACTACCCGTATATAAGCACGGAAAAAGAGTATACGTGGCAGTGGCCGATCCGACCAACCTACATGGCCTCGACGAAATTCAATTTAATTTAGGTGAAGGCTCTATTGAACCTGTTATAGTTGAATGGAAACAACTCTCTAAAGCGATAGAAAAAGTTGCACAAGATAGCGATACCTCGTTCGATGATTTGGATGACTCCGAGTTGGATGATTTTGAGGATGTTGAAGTGGGAGAAGCTGAAGAAGAAACTGTCGACGATACTGATGTGGACGACGCCCCCGTTGTCAAATTTGTAACGAAATGCTTATTAGACGCGATACGGAAAGGAGCATCTGATCTCCATTTTGAACCTTACGAAAAATCCTATCGAGTTCGATTTAGGATTGATGGCATGCTGGAAGAAATAGCAAAACCCCCGCAAAGCCTCGCAGCAAAAATTGCATCTCGAATAAAAGTTATGTCGAGACTAGACGTATCTGAAAGACGAATACCCCAAGACGGAAGGATAAAACTGAAAATCTCCAAAAACAAAGGTATTGATTTGAGAGTCAGCACTTGTCCAACTATGTATGGGGAAAAGGCTTGCTTAAGAATTCTTGATTCTGATGCTGCGAAATTAAATATTGATCAATTAGGATATGAGGATTTTCAGAAAGACCTATTCCTGAAGAACATTCAAAAACCTTACGGTATGTTTTTGGTAACCGGACCAACTGGCAGCGGCAAGACGGTTTCTCTTTACACCGGAATCAATATCCTAAACCAAAGTGACGTTAATATTTCGACTGCTGAGGATCCCGTGGAAATCAACCTGCAAGGAGTCAATCAAGTTCAGGTCGACGAAAGGACTGGGATGACGTTCCCCAAAGCACTCCGAGCTTTTCTCAGACAAGATCCCGACATAATTCTGGTGGGAGAGATTCGGGACTTTGAAACAGGCTCTATTGCTGTCAAGGCTGCTCAAACTGGCCACATGGTTATGTCGACCTTACATACGAATGACGGCCCACAAACCCTCACCCGCCTTCAAGATATGGGTATTCAGCCGTTCGCTGTAGCTACCACGATAAATTTAATCACTGCGCAACGCTTGTGTCGGCGACTGCATCCGGATTACAAAATCGCCGAGGATTTGCCTAAAGAAGTCCTAGCTAAAGAAGGATTCCCACAAGAATGGTTGGAAGAAGACTTCAATATATTCAAGCCCGGCGAAGAAGCAGAAGACTGCCCCACCGGTTACAAGGGGCGAGCCGGAATATATCAAGTCATGCCAATTTCCGACTCGATTAGGAGACTTATAATTGAAGGCGCAAATGCGGTTCAAATCGCAGATCAGGCAAAATCTGATGGGGTATGGGATATCAGAATATCTGGTTTAGCGAAGGTGCGATCTGGAATGACTAGTTTAGCTGAAGTCAACCGGGTAACTGTGGAGTAAGTTCTTTGGCAGAGAAGCAAGAAGAAGCCTACTTCATATGGGAGGGGCTTGATAAAAAAACAAAAAAAGTAGGTGGCGAGATAGCAGCAGTCAGTGAGGCTGCGGCCAAAAATGCCCTGAGGAAACAAGGCATCAATCCAACAAAAGTTAAGAAAAAACCTAAACCATTATTTGGAAGCAAACAGGGAAAAATTGGGACTAAAGATATAACTGTGTTTAGCCGACAACTTGCTACGATGATGTCGGCCGGTGTTCCGCTAGTACAGTCCTTCGACATAGTAGGAAAAGGACACGAAAACCCGGCAATGCAAAAATTAATTATGTCAATTAAATCTGACGTAGAAGCGGGTGGTTCGCTAACTGAAGCCTTGGGTAAACATCCCGATCAGTTCTCAGATTTGTACGTGAACTTGGTTAGGGCAGGAGAACAGGCTGGGATTCTGGAAGATATATTACACAAAGTGTCGACTTACCTAGAGAAGTTTGAAGCTTTAAAATCGAAAGTGAAATCTGCACTGGGATATCCAATCGCAGTTATCATCGTAGCCGTCGTTATCACTATGATTCTTATGATCTTTGTTATTCCCCAATTTGAAAGCTTGTTTCAAGGATTCGGAGCTGACCTCCCAGCACTCACTAGGCTAGTAATAGACATGTCTTCCTTCGTTGTCAACAGTTGGTATATTATGTTAGGTGTAGTAATGATAGCCGTCGTGGCCTTCGCTCAAGCCATGAAAAAATCCAAGACATTCGCCAACAATGTCGATAGATTGCTTTTGAAAATACCTGTAGTAGGAGACATAATTAATAAATCGTGTATTGCTCGATTTTCTAGAACTTTAGCGACGATGTTCGCAGCCGGCACGCCTCTGGTAGAGGCAATGAATTCTGTTGCTGGCGCTTCAGGCAACATAGTTTACTATGAAGCGACAATGAAAATAAGAGACGACGTCAGCACCGGCTCTCAAATGAACACGTCCATGAAGAACACAGAGGTTTTTCCGAATATGGTAGTTCAAATGGTGGCTATCGGGGAAGAATCGGGTGCAATCGACGAAATGCTAAATAAAGTCGCGGAATGGTACGAACAAGAAGTAGATGACGCAGTTGAATCTCTTACGAGTCTCCTCGAACCTCTAATAATGTCGGTGTTGGGCGTGCTCATAGGAGGTTTAGTTATTGCAATGTACTTACCGATTTTCAAAATGGGTGAAGTCGTTTAAAGATGTTACAGAGTCGTTTGACCTACCAAGGGGGTACTTCCGATAGAAATTCTACCCGTTTCAAAGGCCCTACTTAGTGGTAGCTTCGCCCTTTTAGGGCTGATCATTGGCAGCTTTCTGAACGTCGTAATTCACCGACTTCCAAAGATTTCGGAAAGAGAGTTCTACTCCGAATGCCATAGCCTAACTTGCGGAGAAAAAAGGGTAACGCGCCCTCCAGGCATCAAAAAAATACACTGGTTTAACAAAAGGAGATGGCGTTGCTGGCGAAGCAAAATTTTTCTTACTTTTGACGGTTTTGGCTACTCTCTCTCCTCTCCAGGATCCCACTGCCCGCACTGTCTCAAGAGTGTAAAATTAATAGACAATATTCCTCTAATTTCCTTCGCCTTGTTGAAAGGTAAATGTAGACACTGTGACAAGCCGATTTCAGTAAGATACCCACTTGTCGAACTGATATCGTCGGCGGGCGCCTTCTATATAGCCCTGAGATTTGGTGTTTATTATGATTTTGGTACAGAAATTATTTCAGTATTGAAAATCACGGCTTTTTGTATTTTTTTCTGGGCTTGCATCGCTCTGATGTTTGTAGATATCGACACCAAGACACTACCTCATACCATCACGATAAATCTTCTATGGTTGGGCATCCTTTTCAGCATGTCACCAGGATCAAGTATCACTATACAAAGCTCTGTTTTAGGAGCAGCCAGCGGCTATATCAGCTTACGCCTTATCTATGAGATATATAAAATCGCGACAAATAAGGAAGGAATGGGGCATGGCGATTTTAAACTCGCTGGAGCTCTATGTGCCTGGGGTGGACATGAAATCCTTGGCCCTCTTCTCCTCATTTCATCTCTATCGGGATCAATATTTGGTATAGCTTTAATCTTTCTGAAAAAGGCAAATCGCGGTGATGAAATACCATTCGGACCGTTCCTGGTTACTTCAGGATTCTTCCTAATATTGATTTAGTAAAAACCTGTTAAAGGTAAGATTTATTTATGCCCACAGGAACTCTTATATGAACAATAGAAACGGCCGTTCTAAAAAACCGTTTGTAATAGCTGTCACCGGTGGCATTGCCTCTGGAAAAACCACCGTGTGTGAATTGTTTGGAAGTCTATTTAATATTGAAACGATAGATGCAGATGAATTAGCTAAAGAGGCAGTAGCAGCAGGTAGTGAATGTCTCGGCCAAATAGTATCTGTTTTTGGATCGGAAATTCTAGATAGCACGAATAATTTGAACCGCCCTCTTATGAAAAAAATAGTCTTTCAAGATCAAACTCTAAGAAAAGAACTGGAACAAATTGTACACCCCGCTGTCAAGACACTTATACTTCAGAATTTGATGAGCATTTCTGGTGAATATTGCTTAATTGGTATTCCATTGCTTAAAGCTAAAAATCAAGATCCTAATATCGATAGAATCTTAGTTGTCGATTGTGAAGAACAGGAGCAAATTAAACGAGCGATGGCTCGAGATAATCTTAGTCAACACGATGTCGAGAACATATTATCTTCTCAGTTAGGACGGAAAGAAAGGCTTGATCTTGCGGACGACGTTATACTTAACAAGGGAAGTAAATTTGAGTTGGCGGCCGAAGTTGAAAGACTAAATTCACTATACGAAGATTTGAGTAGCACGATATGAATGTTGTTTACGAACATCCAGTGACTGAGCATATGAGACTATTAATCAAACTGGAAGCTCTTTTCATAGAGATCGAGCAATCTCTTCAATTCAAAAAAAACGATTTCGCCCTAAACGGTCTCTTTCGATTGATCGATCTGTCGGATTTGGTTAGCGGCCAAGACTTGCGTTTTGACCTTTTGAAGAACTTGGACAAAAAGAATATATCCCTTAAACATTTAAAACATAATCCGGATGTCAATCTGGACCTATTAAAAGAAACCTTAGAGAACATTGAGAGGCTAAAAAAGAAAATGCATATCCTCGAGAAAGTTCCCGATGACAATTTCGAGAATGACGAGCTTATCCAGGCAGTAAAAAGAAAATACTCCGTTAAGGGTTCCCTGTATCCTTTTGAGCTACCTCTTTTGAATTTTTGGATCAATCAGAATGAAAATTTTCATCTCAACAAAATTCGCGACTGGCTGGAAGGATTTATGCCAATATACGAGGCCGTAAGGTTAATTTTGAAAATCACGAGAGAAAGTGTTCCAGTTTTACCGTTGACTGCTGATAAGGGGATTTATGAGCAAGGGTCTGACAATGACTCAGTTATCGATCTTATTCGAGTACTACTTGAGCCTAATGCTAACGTCTTCCCTGAAATTAGCGGCAATAAACACAAATTCTCGATTCGATTTCTGAAACAAGAAAGCTCTTGG
>CAZXQY010000001.1:62858-69696 GCA_964642505.1 uncultured Gammaproteobacteria bacterium
CGGGATAAACCGGTTCAAACAATTGACTCCATAAGATTCGAATTAGCCCTGGTCTCTCTGTAAATAATATTAAAAATACACTACAAAAAACACCTATCAAGCTGGTCAAGAAATAGAGGAAAAGAATTTAGGATTTCTTTTTGGCCGGACTGATTCCATAGCGCACTCTTCAAGGCTATTCCTTGGCATCCTAATTCTCTCGCCGAAACAACGTCGGGCAAGGCAAGCCCACCGAGAGCATAGACTGGTACCGAACATCGTTGAACTAAATTTCTCAATTCCATCCAACCGATCGGTGATCGGGCGCGATGAGTAACGGTTTTATTAATAGGAGATAAATAAATAAAATCGACACCTATTTTCTCAGCGTGTTCCACTTCTTCGATATTATGACAAGAGGTACTAAGTAGGTGAAATCGGCTTATAGGCCTTGTTTCGTATTTTCGAGCCTCTTGACAATTTAGATGCAAACCCTGGAATAGAGCAGGGTCAAACTGAGACAGTTTACCATTAATCATTAGCTTAGCTTCTTCGGCACTTATGGTTTCAGCTAACGACCTACCAAGGTCATCTAAGTTCTTTGCATTTTCTGTCAGCGGTCTGACCTGAACAAGTTTCACGCCATTTTTCACTAGTTTTTTTACTTCTCTAGCGTATTGATCTATATCTTCACCAAGCCGGGGTGTTACCGCGACGAGTGAAGGTAGGAATATCGCAGAGTTGATACCGAAATTATGTTCTGGAAAACTAAAATCAGAGAACTTTTCTTGGGCAAGCCATAATATTTCCTGCCCCTCCTCTCCCCTGGGCTCACCACACCAATCTATCACTTCAAACACATTTAAATTTGTAGTCGGATCGCGACCACTAATGTTTATTTTTATAAGGGGCCGGTATCTGAGCACCTCTATTCCTAACTCTTCTCTTAGCTCTCTTCTTAGGGCATTCCCTACGGTTTCGCCTGCCTCTTTTTTCCCGCCGGGCAATTCCCAAAGACCCCCAAGATAGCCCTCCTTCTTTCTTTTACTTATCAGTACAGATCCGCAATGATTCTTAACGATACCTATCGCGACTTCGAAAGAATTTCTCACAGTATTTTACCCTGACTTGACTGAAAGCGATTCCTCAGCTTCGGTACTCCGAATTAATCCTGACGTATTCATAGGATAAATCGCACGTCCAAACAGTATCTCGAGCATTACCGGAATTTAAATTTATGCGAACATCGAACTCTTTTTCCTTCATAATAGAAGATACTCTTGTCTCTTCATAGTCGACATCTAACGCACCATTAGTCGCAACTCTTTGATCACCAATAAGAATATCTACCTTCTCTATATCTATATCTGAAATTCCAGACGCCCCAACCGCTGACAATATCCGGCCCCAATTGGGATCTTCGGCAAAAAACGCTGTTTTGACTAGCGATGACTCGGCTACTGAATATGCTACAGCTAGCGCATCCTCGGGGCATCTCGCGCCTATTACCTCGACGGAGACAAGTTTAGTGGCTCCCTCACCGTCACGCACGATGTCTTTAGCTAACTCTATACATACTTGTGACACAGCATCGAACAGGATCTGGTACCGAGGGTCTTCTTTTGAATTAATAGCTTCAGATCGTGAACAACCCGTTGAAATAAGAACAAAAGCATCGTTGGTAGAGGTTTCTCCATCCACCGTGATGCGGTTAAAGCTTCGCTCTAAGGATTCCTCACCAATAAATTGTAAAATTTCCTGGGAACAACACGCATCCGTAGCAACGTAAGCTAACATCGTAGCCATGTTCGGTTTTATCATGCCACTACCCTTACAAATACCTGTCACGACCTGACTTTCTTCGCCAAAATCAATTTCTCGCGACTGAATTTTTGGAAAGGTGTCGGTGGTTATAATAGCATTAGCGGCATCCTGCCATCCATCAGGCCGGAGGCTAGAAAATATCTGTGGAATTTTCTGTATGATAGCCTGATCATCTAATTGCTCGCCGATCACACCAGTTGAAAAGGGGAGAACCTCCTCGAGCTGGCAAGCCGCCTCTTGAGCGACGAACTCACATACTCTATAGGCCGAATCAATTCCATTTTGACCGGTACCTGCATTGGCATTCCCTGAGTTAACAATTAGATATTTCGGTGTTCGTTTGCGTAGATTTCTTTTTGCCAATTCAACTGGAGCAGCGGCAAACTTATTTTGTGTAAAGAAACACAAAAACTTAGATTGAGAAGCAATCTCAAAAATAGCCAAATCAAGTCGGCCTTGATAGCGAACACCTGAAGCTGCTGTGCCAATAGTGATTCCATCCACCGGCAAAATAGGTTCTTCTTGATCCCCATTATCGTCTTTTTTATTCGTCAACATATGCCTCTAAAAACCTACTCACGATCAGTCCATCAGTCACTTGCTCTTTCGGCGCCTTTTACGTTGTTCCTTTTTCTTATTTTTAGTTAGCAGTTGCGAAGAATCTGACCGCTTAACTAAATCCCTCTTGCCTGGCACTTCGGAAAGTGATTCACCTCTAGTTATGTCAACCCGGAGTAAAACACCGACAACTTCACGCATGATTTTCGATAACATCTGCGAAAAGTATTCAAAAGCTTCTCTCTTGTATTCCTGCTTGGGATTTTTTTGCGCAAAACCCCTTAAATGGATCCCTTGTCGGAGATAATCCATAGAAGCCAAATGTTCTTTCCAGTTAGAATCTAGTACTTGCAACATGATGTTCTTTTCGAACTCTCGCATCACCTCCGGTCCGGCTATTTTCTCTTTCTCTTCGTACTGTAGGCTTAAGAGTTTATTAATTTCACGTCGGATCGTCGTTTCATCGACCTCTTCATTCTGTCGAAACCATTGTGGAACAGAAAAACTAAGCTTGTACTCACTAAGAAGATAATTAGACAAACCTACTAGATCCCATTCCTCTTCAAAGCTACCTGTTGGAACAAAACTGTCAATAGCCTCACCAACCACATCTTCTCTTATTCGTGTTATATTTTCCGAAATGTCTACCGACTCCATCAGCTCTCGTCGCTGTTCGTAGATATGTTGCCTCTGGTCGTTCGCTACGTCGTCAAATTCTAAAAGCTGCTTCCTTATATCGAAATTACGACCTTCAACCTTCCTTTGTGCATTCTCAATAGCTTTGGTAACCCAAGGGTGTTCTATAGCTTCCCCCTCTTGCATGCCCGCCATTTGCATATATTTAACAATCTTCTCTGAAGCAAAGATCCTAATCAAGTTGTCATCTAAAGACAGATAGAACCGACTAGAGCCTGGGTCTCCTTGCCGGCCTGAACGACCACGCAACTGATTATCTATCCTTCTTGATTCATGTCTCTCTGTTCCAATTATGTGTAATCCACCGCGTTCTATTACTTCTTTATTTCTCCGTTCCCAATCATCAGAATCTGAGGACCCGAACTCTTTGTTATCATCGTTGGCATTAGGCTCACTACTACCACCCAAAACGATGTCAGTACCTCTTCCAGCCATATTAGTCGCCACAGTGATAGCTCCTACGCGACCAGCATTTGCTATGATCTGCGCTTCTTTCTCGTGGAATTTTGCGTTAAGTACAGAATGTCTTATCCCTTTTTTCTTTAATAGTTTGCTCAGATATTCCGAAGTCTCGATCGAAGTCGTTCCAACTAAAACCGGTTGTCCACGTCCTGAACATTCCTCAACATCCTCAATAATGGCGTCAAATTTCTCTTTGCTAGAAAGATAAATTAGATCCCCCTTGTCTTCCCTGATCATCGGTCTATGAGTTGGGATAACGACAACTTCGAGGCCATATATTTCCTGAAACTCATAAGCCTCAGTATCAGCCGTACCCGTCATACCAGACAGCTTATCGTATTGGCGGAAATAATTTTGATAAGTGATAGTAGCAAGCGTTTGATTCTCTGCTTGTATTTTTAGCCCTTCCTTCGCTTCTATAGCTTGATGCAAGCCCTCCGACCATCGGCGGCCGGGCATGGTTCTACCTGTAAATTCATCGACGATAACGATTTCTCTATTTTTTATGACGTAATCAGTATTTTTTTGAAATATTTTCGTCGCTCGTATCGCAGCATTAACATATTGCATCAAAGAGACATTGTTCGCACTATATAAGCTCTCCCCATCTACAATCAGGTTTTCCGAAACCAGTATTTTTTCTAACCTTTCGTGACCTTCTTCTGTTAGATGCACCTGTCTAGATTTTTCATCAATCGAAAAATCGCCTTCGCCATCCTCATCAAGTTGAGGAGTAAGCATCGGCACGATTTTATTGATCGCCCGATAAATATCACTTTTATCATCTGCCGGACCCGATATAATCAAAGGCGTTCTTGCCTCATCAATCAATATAGAATCAACTTCATCGACAATCGCAAAAGTCAAATCTCTCTGGACTCTTTGTTCGGCCTGAAAAGCCATGTTATCTCGCAGATAATCAAATCCAAACTCATTATTAGTTCCATAGGTCACGTCGCAATCATAAGCCGCTTTGCGATTCGACGATTCCATTTGGCTTAATACAACGCCCACTGTGATCCCTAGGGCCTCAAATATCTGTCCCATCCACTCCGCGTCTCTACGGGCAAGGTAGTCGTTTACTGTTATTACGTGAACCGATTTGCCACTGATACAATTTAAATAGGCTGGAAGCGTCGCAACCAACGTTTTGCCTTCCCCTGTTTTCATTTCGGCAATTTTGCCATCATGAAGTGCCATACCACCTACAAGCTGCTCATCAAAATGACGCATCCCCAAGACCCTTTTACTTGTCTCACGTACTACTGCAAAAGATTCTGGTAATAAATCGCTTAATGTTTCACCTGCTTCAAATCTTTTCTTGAATTCAATAGTTTTTTGCTTAATTTCCGACGGATTATATTTGGATAGCTCTATCTCTAGAGAATTGATTACGTCAACCTGCTTTATGTAGTTCTTCAATAGCCGATCATTACGGCTACCAAAGATAGAGTTAAAAAAGTGAGGAACTTTACTAGAAATTAAATTAGTCATGATCGAAGAGTCAACTTAAATTCTCAAGACCAGTCTATAGGGAAACAACAAAAAAGTTGTCATCATCAAAATCCTGACATGTGCTCGAAAGGGAAAACTAGTTGTGCCGATTTATAAATTTTTGGGGATCAACGGGTTTATCCTTATAGATAACTTCAAAATGCACATGTGGTCCAGTTGACATGCCCGAGGATCCCAATAAAGCTATCGCTTCCCCTTTATTAACTTTTTGCCCCAGCGCAGCCAAATTCTCTTTATTGTGAGCATATCTTGTCAAATAACCACTTCCGTGATTTATTTCAACCATATTTCCGTAGCCCCATCTGGTACCCGACCACGTGATTACTCCGGACGCGACTGCTCTAACAAAGGTATTAGCCTTTCCGGCAAAATCTATCCCATTATGAAATTCCTTACGTCCGCTTATGGGGTGCACTCTATAACCGTAAGTGGACGAGATCCAACCATTTCTAACGGGCCTACCTAGGGGTTCTACTTCTTCGTGCAACTGTTTCTCCAATAAGAAGGACTCTAATAAAGTTAGTTTACCTTGTCTTAAATCGATTTCATCCTCAAGAGCTGAAATATCTGCAAGTAGTCCAGCCCACTCTGGACGCTTAGAGGTAACCAAATTCGGCCCCCCAGTGGGGCTAGGGTCACCAAAAGAAAACTCTGCGGGATCGAGTCTGCTGAAACGAACTACTCGATCCGCCACAGCATCCAATCGGCTGAGATATCCATGTAGACTAGCCGCTGAGGCCGAAAAGGCAAGTAAATCAGCGTCCATATCCTTTTTTAAATTCTCTAAGAATTTTCTTTGTTGTCGGATCTCCAGCCTAACGGTATCTGGTTCCTGTGATAATCCGTTCAGAACCCCAGCATGATATCCCCAGTAGCCAACTATCCCTACCATTAATGTAAGAGTAAATAATCCACTGGCAATCCATCCTTTAGTAATCCTAAATTGGCTTTTTAGACCAGAGGATTTGGAGACAATTAGGACGTCCATTTATAAAATCACCTATTTAACCAACATGATATAATCATTCATAATGTAATTTTAGCGCAAATTAGTATGAGTGGCCCAGAAAAAATTAAAACTATTTTGTCTAACTCCGCTGGGATACAAATCCTTGCCGAAATAGCTCGAACAAATTTAAAAGTAGAGGATATTCTACTGCAATATCTTCCCTCGGACTTAAGGGAAGATATTGCAGTTGGCCACCTAAAAGATGGGAAATTAACACTACTAACAACCGGACCTGTTGTCGCCACCAAAATTAGGTATATAAGTCCAGAACTCCTTGAAAATATCAAAAAACATGCACCGTCTTTGCCAATCAAATGTATCGAGGTGAAAATCTCTCATAAAATACAAAAATAAGCTCTAAAATGGAAAAATTTAACTAGATAGATAAAGAAAATACAGTCCAACTAAACCGTGCTCGGATCCCCGAATATTATAGGTGCATTAGCCAATTCGTCGAAAGAAACTAACTCCCAAGCCTCTTTGTCGCTAAGGATTTTTCTTAACAACTGATTATTGAGCTGATGTCCTGATTTGTGCCCATGAAACGCACCGATTAAACTGTGACCTAATAAATAAAGATCTCCAATTGCGTCGAGTATCTTATGCTTAACAAACTCGTCCTCGTACCTAAGCCCGTCTTCATTTAAAACCCTATGATCGTCCACCACAACAGCGTTCTCGATACTACCCCCTAAAATCAAACTTTGTTCCCTAAGCTTCTCGACATCTCGCATAAACCCAAACGTTCGAGAAGCTTAGGGAACATTGTTTGATTTTAGGGGGTAGTATCGAGAT
>CAZXQY010000002.1:0-48652 GCA_964642505.1 uncultured Gammaproteobacteria bacterium
TTAATAAAAGTTTCTCCCCGACGGAGTATTGCTAATTTACAGTGTTCGCCAGTAGTATCTAAAGCCAGTATAACCATTGATCGGCCTCCTGAAATCTTATATGAATGACTGTAGGCTTGCCACCTTTAGTCTATAATCAACTGTAATGAAAATTCCAATCGTTTTTTTTATCAGTACTCGCTACATCTGTGCCAGTGGCGGTGGTTACTTGAGTAAGGTGATGTCTGGTATTAGTGTTATCGGTACAGGTCTATCGGTGGCTATATTACTTTGTATTATGTCTATAATGAACGGTTTTGAAGCTGAACTAAAAAGTAGGACTTTGGGCCCCGGTTCCCATTTGGATGTTTTGATCCCAAAGGAGGATGACGAACCGGTAGAGAGATATTTGTCTCTGATTAAATCTGATGAGGGGGTTCTCGATGCAGTTTCCGTGACAGAAGCTAATGTCTTGGCCAGTTACAATGGAGTCTTTCGTAACATCACGTTACGAGGTTTAGAACCTTCGAGTAAATATTTCAATAACACAATCTTTCCTAACACGAGCGGAGGAGTACTTCATGATTTAGCCAAAGAAGAGTTCGGTATCGTGTTGGGGGTTGAGCTGGCTGACGCCCTTGGAGTGGATGTGGGAGACTACGTGTCTCTGACGCTGCCGCAACCATTGATCTACCCGGTTGGTTTGTTTCCGCGAAGCAAGCGTTTCCAAGTAGTTTCGATATTTAAATTTGGTTTGGGCGATCCGGATGGTAGCCTCGCTTTTATCCGGCGGGATACAGCAGCTACCTTTCTGCCTGAAGCTATGCGTTTTAATTTAATTTCTGTCCTTTTATTGGATACTGACGCTTCGACTTCCATCGCAAAAAAGATTGAATTACGTTCCAACTTGAAGGTCGACAACTGGAAAGATAGGCATAGTGTTCTTTTTAGAGCCCTTCAAATTGAAAAGTTAGTCATGTTTACTATCTTATTTATGGCGGTGCTAATCGCTCTTCTTAACATGACTTCCATTTTGTTAGTCAATGTTACCTCGAAAAAAAAAGATATTGCTATTTTGGTTAGTTTAGGGATCGCTAGAAAGGACGTGGCTAAAATTTTCTTTTACCAAGGGCTTATTACCGGTGTTTTGGGGCTAATGCTAGGCCTGTCTATGGGCGTCCTCCTTTCCATTCAGATTGATTCTCTTGTAGGTTTGGTAGAGCATACTTTAGACTTTAAGGTGTTATCTCCTCAGGTATACTACATTAGTAGCATTCCGTCACAGCTCTTAGCTAAGGACGTGTTTTTGATAGGTGGTATTTCTTTGTTTTCCGTTTTCTTTGGTGCTCTGGGGCCAGCTTTATTGTCTGCTAAAATGAATCCGATCAGGGGGTTGCGGAGTGAGTGAAACAGTAGTCGAATGTATAAATGTTCATCGGCAATTTAGTGGTACCGAAAACGTGCCAGTTTTGAATGGTATAGAATTTACTGTGCGATCTGGGGATGCGGTGGCTATTGAGGGTGCGTCCGGTTCTGGCAAAAGTACTCTGCTTCATATATTGGCTGGTTTGGATCAGCCTTCTGAGGGCTCATTATATTTATTCGGACAGGCGTTGACTGAAATGAAGTCGGCAGACCTGCTTCGACTCCGAAACGAGCTGGTGGGCATGATTTACCAATTCCATCATTTACTACCGGAATTTTCAATCGCTGAAAATGTGGCTATGCCCTTATTGATACGTGGAGTGTCCAAGTCAACGGCAATAGCTGTCGCCCATAGATTTATCACCAGAGTCGGGTTAATTGATCGGGCTAGTCACAGGCCATCACAATTATCAGGAGGAGAGTGTCAAAGGGCAGCGATCGCAAGAGCATTAGTAATAGAGCCTCGGTTGGTGTTGGCTGACGAGCCCACTGGGAACCTAGACAGTGCGAACGCTCAGATCGTCAGCGATCTGCTACTTGAATTATGTGAGGATACTAGCGCTTCCGTTATAGTGGCTACTCACGACGGAATCATATCGGCAAAGATGAATAAGACCTTTACGCTGCGAGAAGGTAAACTAACTCTTACCACGTAACTTTGACGCTCGGGCTTGGCGTTCCCGCTTTAGGTAGGCGATCCTTAGGCGCCATGTGAAGTTTACTAATAAGTAGGTAATAAAACCGCTAACGATTCCGCATAGTAGACAACCCGCCACGAGAGGTGCCCAAATATCTTCCATTACACTAGTTAAACCACCCACGCTAAATTCAAACGGATCGCTAGCCCAGGTCGTTGAGTCTCCGGTCAACCACAATCCGATTCTGAATGCGAAGAAAAAAATCGGGCCGGCCGTGACCGGATTGGTCAACCAAACAGAAGCTAAAGCTACGGGCAAATTCACTTTCAAGAATAATGCGAACGGAAGACAAAGGAGCATTTGAATCGGCAGTGGTATGAAGGCTAGCGCCACACCCAGACCAAGACCCCCCGCTACTGAATGCCTTTTGAAAACCCATACTTCATGACCATAGAGGCGGCTATCGATCCAACCAAATTTTGTTTTAGCTAGAAGTTCAAAATTTTTGAAGTAACCTCGAAACCTTTTTGGAGATACCATGAACATCACCGTTTTCTAAAAAGCCTGATTCCTTGTCCAATTTGTCTCGGTTGAGGGTCGCTTCCTAACTGAATTTGCCCCCCCGTCGAGCGGAATTTCGGTGTCTAATCGACGAAGTTATTATATAGTATCCCAGGATACTATATATGGTGCTACTTATTAACGATTGTTGTGTCGATTTTTTTTAAGATGTAGGGAGGTGTTTTAACAGTGATTGAGTTCTTAGGAATGGGTGGTTGGATGATGGTCCCAATTATCTTGTGTTCCATTATTGGGACTGCCATAGTATCTGAACGGTTTTGGACTTTGAGGGAACAGAAGGTGGCGCCTAGAAATCTCTTGGAGGATATTCAGCTAGTTTCGAGGGAGGATCTTATAGATGAGGAATTTCTTGATAGGGTTGGGGCAAGCTCACCTCTAGGTACTATATTGGCTTCCGGTATTGCTAATGCGAATAGACCGAGGGAGGAAATCAAAGAAATTATCGAGGAGGTGGGTCGGCATATTGCCTTTGATCTGGCTCGATATCTCAATATTCTGGGGACGATCGCAGCGGTGGCTCCTTTGCTTGGATTGTTGGGAACCGTTTTCGGGATGATAGAAGTTTTTACTGCTATAACAATTTCAGGCCTTGGTCAGTCCGGCGAACTGGCCGGAGGCATTTCTCAAGCTCTGGTGAGTACAGCTGCGGGGTTGGCTGTAGCGATACCAGCTCTTATGTTTCACCGATTTTTTTTAGGGAAGGTAGAAAATTTGGTTATAGCAATGGAGCAAGAGGGGATGAAGCTCTTAGAACATTTAAAAAAAGAATGATTCGCATTCAAGTAGAGGAGGGTAAAGTTGAATTTTGGTACAAAAAAACGAGACGAAGTTGAAATAAACCTTACTCCTCTCATCGATGTTGTCTTCTTGCTTCTTATATTTTTTATGGTTTCGACTAAGTTCGTTTCTGATAGTACTATCGAAGTAGAATTGCCATTCTCAGGACTAAGCGAACTTGTTAGCGAGACTCAATGGTTGGAGGTCGCGATAGAGGCTAATGGAGATGTAAGTATCAATGGAAAGGCAGTCGGTAGACCGGGCCCTAAGGCGATGCAAGGGATATTCTCTGATTTGCTTAAGAGTGCCGATGCCGAGCTTGTTTTAAGTATTCGTGCCGATGGACGCGCCAATTATCAGACTGTGATAGACGTAGTGGATGCCGCCCGGACGGCTGGCGTTCAGAAAATTGCGTTCGCGACACAATATAGAAGAAAGTAAGTTGTTGAGTCGTCTTCGGAAAAAAAACGCCGTAAAATGGATTGCTTCTATAACTTCTTCCATCTGGTATCGTAGAGGTATTACTTCCTTTTTATTGGTCCCTTTGAGCTATTTATTTTGCGGGTTCACATTTTTCAGACGGACCGCCTATCGTTTTGGCCTGTTGTCAATTTGCCGACCTCCCGTGCCTTTAATCGTTGTTGGAAATATAACAACAGGAGGGTCCGGAAAAACGCCCTTGATTATATGGTTGTCAGGTTTCTTAAAAACCAACGGTTTGAAGCCAGGTATAATATGTGGAGGATATGGGGGCGGTAGTAAGGAGTGGCCTTTGGTGGTTTCTGCGACGACAAGGCCTGGGGTGGTCGGAGACGAAGCCTTCTTATTGTTTAGAAAATCGGGTTGTCCGGTGGTTGCTGGACCTGATAGGAAGCGTACTGTTAAAACTCTAGTAGAGGCGTTTGAGGTAGATGTCATTTTGTCAGACGATGGTTTGCAACACTATGGTCTGGCTAGGGATGTAGAAGTTGCCGTAATAGACGGGGAGAGGCGTTTCGGTAACGGCAGATTACTCCCAGCTGGACCGCTTCGAGAAAATATAAATAGGCTTAAAGAAGTAGATTTTGTTGTGACTAAAGGTTGCCCTTTAAAAAATGAAATCGAAATGTCGATTGAACCTAAAGATTTGATTAATGTCAGTGATCCGGCCGATTCAATGCCGCTAGATTCCTTCCGGACGATTAAAGTAAACGCGGTCTGTGGCATCGGACACAACGAAAGTTTTTTTCGTATATTGGATGAAAAAAATATAACCTATGTCCCCAGGCCTTTCCCTGATCACTATCAATATTCTGCAGAAGATTTGGATTTTGGTGACGGGCTACAAGTCGTTATGACCGAAAAGGATGCTGTAAAGTGCGAGGAATTCGCGACCGGAAGATATTGGTCGTTACCGATCGAGATCTTTTTGGGCGATAATTTTGGCGACCAAATTTTGCGAAAAATCGTGAGGAAATCAGAATGAATAGAAAACTGCTTGATTTGTTGGTGTGTCCTGTTACTAAAGGGCCCCTGTATTATGATAGCGATAAGCAGGAGCTCCTTTCTAAAAGCGCGAGGCTAGCTTATCCGATTAGAGACGGAATCCCTATAATGTTGGAGGCAGAAGCTCGTGAGATGACAGAAGAAGAAGCAAATAGGGTGAGAACTTGAGATTTCTAGTTTGTGTTCCTGCCCGGTATGGATCGAGTCGTCTGCCTGGTAAGGCTCTGCTGAAGATCGGAGACAAAACCCTTGTTCGACGGGTGTATGAACGATGTGCCGAGAGTAGTGCGGCGGACATTATGGTAGCGACCGACGACTTAAGAATAGTGGAAGAAGTGGAGTCGTTTGGTGGACGAGCATTTTTGACAGACGAAAATATCCCTACGGGTTCCGATAGGGTGGCCGACATGCTGAAGCAATTAGCCATACCTCGAGATACGGTCGTGGTTAACGTACAAGGGGATGAGCCTTTCGTCTCCCCCAGTGTAATAGAACAGGTCGCCGACGGGGTAGCAGCTGATCGGAAAGCAGTACATACGGTGTCTGAATACCTTGATCCCCATGTTAGTTCTGATCCAAGTGTTGTAAAAGTGGTCAGGGATAAATCCAATCGTGCCTTATACTTCAGTCGTTCTAGCATACCTTGGACGTCAAACGCCCAAAACGGAGTCTCTTCAGAGGGTATTTTTCGAAAACACGTTGGAATTTATGGTTATACCGTAGGAGTGCTAGAAAAATTCGTTTCAACCGCACCGAGCGATTTAGAATTAATTGAGCGGTTGGAACAACTTCGTTTTTTACAGATGGGTATCACTATATTCGCTCCCGACGCTGTTGACGCTTGCGGCACTGGGATAGATACTGCGGAGGACTACAGGCGGGCTTGTAAGATGTGGGAGACCGAGCAGGCGATAACTTAAGGTTTTTTCTGTATTAGAGATTTTCGTTTGAGGGCCGTTAAAAAGGATTTTCGGCCGCGAGAAAAGGTTCACCGAGCACGGTAGGTAATTCTTCCTTTTGAGAGGTCATAAGGGGTGAGTTCCACAGTCACCTCGTCGCCGGTTAGAATTCGGATATAATTTTTCCGCATTTTCCCAGATATATGCGCCGTAATGATGTGTCCGTTCTCCAATTCCACTCTGAACATTGTGTTAGGAAGGGTCTCTACGACTTTGCCTTGCATTTCAATGTGCTCTTCTTTTGCCATGTATACAAAACCTATTTTTCTACTGTTAACAATGCGCCATTGTGCCTGAAAGTCCAGGGTTGGGCAAAGCAGACAACAAACTCTATTTGATTAGATTCGTTTTTATCTACCGATTAATTCCGTGCACCAGGCATTTGGAGCTGGTTTCTTTTCAAGATTTTCCGATAGAATCGCTTCAAACTGATCACGACTAATTACTTTTGCTCCTAAGCTTTGAAGGTGTCGTGATGTGACTTGGCAGTCGATTATTTCGTAACCCCAACGAATTAAATTTTGACATAGGTCGACCAAGGCTACTTTGGACGCGTCATTTATTCTCGAAAACATCGATTCACCATAAAAAATTGTCCCTAAGCTTACTCCGTAAAGTCCTCCGCAAAGTAAATCACCTTGCCAACATTCCACCGAGTGGGCGTATCCTAGTCGGTGAAGTTCAATATAAGCACTTCGAATCTCTTCGGTAATCCAAGAGTTATCCGATCTTACGTCTGCCGTGGCACAACCATCTACGACCCTGTCGAAGCAATTGTCGTAAGATATTCTGAAGGTGTTTTTCTTAATTGTTTTAAATAAGCTCTTAGAAACTTTAATTTTGCCCGGTTCTATTATTGGCCTTGCGTTAGGACTCCACCATAAGATAGGTTCTCCTTCTGTATACCAAGGAAAAATTCCGTTTTTGTACGCGGTTAGTAGATTATTTGTGCTCAGCGTGCCGCCTATAGCAAGCAGGCCGTCGGGATCTATCATTGCTCGTCGTGTTGATGGAAACTTAATGCTAAACGTACCGTCTCTGACACAATAAAAAACGTTATTACTTGGTACGGAGTGGAGCATCGGCAGAATAGTTTTTAATTATTCAGAATAAGCTAGTGACTCATCACGATTTGGATGCTATGTAAGCATTCACCGCCTTAGTTTCTTCAGCCAGAAAGTTTGATATCGCAATTCGAAATCGAGGTTCTCGGATCCAGTGGGCTGAAAAAGTTTTTATGGCCTTGAAACCTCTTTGAAGTTTGTGCTCTCCTTGCGCACCAGCGTCAAGACAGCCGAGTCCATTTTCTATACAGTAATCTATCGTTCGGTAGTAGCATAGTTCAAAATGCAACATGTCATAATGTTCGTTGCATCCCCAATGCCGGCCATAAAGACAATCTCGACCGTGAATTCCGAAAGCGCCAGCTACGTAATGGTTTTCTTTTTTTGCCAGAAAAAGGACAGGCTTGGTATCAGGCGAATTAGAAAGCGTGTGGAAAAATTCTTCGGTTAATCGAGGGTCTCCCCATTTTCTTAAGAAGGTTGCACAATAAAATTGATAAAAGGTCGACCATTGCTCGTCCTTGATGTCTTTTCCCACCGCTACTTCAAAAGAGAGGCCACTTTTTTCTGCCGCCTTTCTTTCGCGCCTTATTTCTTTTCGTCGCTTAGACTTTAATGATTCCAAAAAATCTTCAAAGGTGTTAAATCCGTCGTTGAACCAGTGATATTGGCAACCAATCCGAATTAGTAGTTCACACTCCTGGTAAAGGTTAATTTCGCTTTCTTTAGGGAATAGGCTATGCCACGAGGACAATCTATGTGTCTGGCACAGGTCAGTAGCTGCCTTTATCAAGGCAAGTTTTAGTGGGTTCTTGTCTGCTATGCTGTCTTTGACCAACAAGCGGGGGCCTGACACCGGAGAGAAAGGGGACGCACTAACTATTTTTGGATAATAGTCTCCTCCGGCTCGATTATATGCGTCAGCCCAAGCCCAATCAAAAACGAATTCGCCATAAGAATTGTCTCTTATAAATAGAGGCATAGCCGCTAAGAGGCCGTCTTTTTCATCAGATATCGTTATGTGTTGAGGATACCATCCTTGGGGGCTTAGGCAATTGGTGTTTTCTAAATTGTTCAGAAAACTGAAACTTACGAAGGGATTTCCTCCAGTGAGGGAGTTCCAATCATCTCTATCGATGCCTGATATTGATGAAACAACTTCTAATTTGACGGTTGAGGTTTCATTATTTTCCAGGATAAGCATTCCTGAGGTGATTAGGCTAAGTTTTTCCCGATTCGTGATTGGGTGCTGGTATGGGAAAAGGCGTGACCGTACTTGCAGTGTTATCGGCTTTTGTTATTTTGCTTTGACCCATTTTCTCTACCTCGTCTATGCGAACTACCGAATGCATAGGGATGTAGGTCCTAGTAACGTCAGCAAATTCAGACTTCAAATTTTCCTCTGATGGATCGACCACCACAGATGTCTTTTCACCGAAAACGATCTGTTCGATCTCAATAAACCCAAACAGTCCACTTTGATGGACTGTTTTAGCGTAGATTTCATATATCTTCCCTTGGTTGTGGAAGGTGATTCGATAAATCTTTGTAGTTTCATTCATGGTGTCTTCTGCCAATCTCATCAAACGAATAACTATACATTAGTTCAAATGTATCGCTGTAGCCGCAACTAAGATTGGTGTATTCTACCAGATTAACAACTAATAGGCGCAAAAAATCTGTTAAGAAGTGCAGAAGTATATCCATCCTACTGTCTCAGATTACGGCATCCAAAATGGTACAAAATCGGTGGGATAGTTCTCATTATCGGGATTTTATTGGTTTTGAAAAAAGGAGTCGGGCGGAGACACGTTTAGTTTGAGAAAAAAGTGATTTTCAGTTATATTACGGTTACTTAGTGCACTTATCATAGAAATTGAATTAATAAAAATCCGACCATGTCACATGCTGTAAGAAAGCGTGGAGAGCGACCCAGTCGCTTCTCCAACGGAGTAATTCACCGACTCAAGGAAGGGGTCATGATTGCTTTGGGCGGTGTGGCTATGTTTCTGCTAGTGAGCTTAGTAAGCCATGATTTGGCCGATCCTGGGTGGTCGCAAACAGGTGGAGACAGTGTTTTCCATAATTTAGGAGGGGCAATCGGGGCATGGTTTTCGGATTTCTCGTTTCATTTATTTGGCCATCTTGCGTTTTTGTTTCCTATCGGTGTGGGTTACGTTGGTTGGTTGATTTTTAGGGAAGGATTGGATGACGCTCTGTCAGACCGATACCATATCATTGTTCGGCTTATCGGCTTAATACTAGGCGTTTTCAGCGGGTGTGGTCTGCTTTGGGTAAGAGGGGGCGGTGTCTTAGCCTCTGAGGTCAGGGACTCGGGTGGAATTTTGGGTGATTTGGTTGGTGGCGTCCTTGCTAACGGTTTTGGTGAAGTGGGCGGTGTGGTGTTGATGTTAGCGTGCTTCTTGGCTGGGACGACTTTGCTAACGGGGCTTTCCTGGCTAAAACTCATGGATATTTCAGGATCTGTTACGTTGAACCTTTATCGTAAGTCTAAGTACCGCATGACGTTAATCGTTGATGGCCTATATGACTATTGGAGGGGGCGGACGGCTAGAAAAGAGAGAGTCGCTGTTTTTAGGGAAGAAGCGCATAAGCGAGAACAAAGAGAACCAACACAAATCACAATAAAAAGCTCAGACATTGTTGTCAGTGATCGCGCTAATCTCGAACAGCAGGAGACACTGTTCGAAGAAGAAAACGATAAATTGCTACCGGAACTAAATCTGCTGACAAGGAGGGAGAGCAGGGATGGTGGTTACTCTCCGGAGTCTTTGACTGCGATGTCTAGACAAGTGGAGTTAAAGTTGGGTGACTTCGGAATCGAAGTAAAGGTGGTTTCTGTTCAGCCAGGCCCGGTAATCACTAGATTTGAACTGGAGCCGGCTGCGGGTGTCAAAGCTAGTCGAATAACTAACCTGTCGAAGGACCTAGCACGGGCGCTATCGGCTATAAGCGTACGAGTCGTCGAGGTCATTGCCGGCAAAACAACAATCGGCTTAGAGATACCTAATCAGAAGAGAGAAACCGTTTTGCTAAGCGACATTCTTAAGTCTGAAGTTTATGAAAGATTACAATCAAAACTAACTATAGCTCTGGGAGAGGATATTTCTGGACAACCTTTGGTAGCAGACCTTTCTAAAATGCCCCACCTATTGGTCGCAGGTACCACCGGCTCTGGGAAGTCTGTTGCGTTGAACGCTATGATTCTGAGCTTGCTCTACAAATCGACCCCTGAAGATGTACGGTTCATTTTAATAGACCCCAAAATGTTGGAACTTTCAGTTTACGAAGGTATTCCTTCCTTGCTAGCTCCCGTTGTGACTGATATGAAGGAGGCAGCTAATGCTTTGAGATGGTGCGTGGCCGAAATGGAAAAACGATACCACCTAATGGCGTCACTTGGTGTGAGAAATATTTCCGGATATAACCGCAAGGTTGAAGAAGCGATAAATAGTGGAAGACCTATAGAGAGCCCAGTCGTCCAGGGCAATGAAATTCAAGGGACTTTGGAGGTTCTACCTAAAATAGTTGTAATCATAGATGAACTGGCTGATCTTATGATGGTGGTAGGAAAGAAGGTGGAAGATCTTATTGCTAGGCTGGCTCAGAAAGCGAGAGCTTCCGGGATACATCTAATACTGGCGACCCAAAGGCCTTCGGTTGATGTAATAACTGGCCTCATAAAGGCTAATATCCCTAGTCGGATATCATTCCAGGTATCGTCAAGAGTTGATTCCCGGACCATCCTAGACCAAATTGGTGCGGAGAATTTGTTAGGTCATGGGGATATGCTGTATTTGCCGCCAGGTACAAGCATTCCTCACAGGGTACATGGTGCGTTTGTTTCTGATGAAGAAGTACACAAAGTGGTGAAACGATTAAGGAAATCCGGTGATCCGGAGTACGTAGATTCTGTTTTGAGTGGTGATATGGAGGGTGGTTTTGAAACGCTTGATGGCCTGGCAATTTCGGATTTTGAGCAAGATGAACTCTATGACCAGGCAGTTAAGATTGTAATTGAAACACGGAGAGCGTCAGTATCCGGCATCCAGCGCCGTTTGAAAATAGGGTACAACCGCGCTGCCAGAATGGTCGAGGCGATGGAAGCCGCTGGTTTGGTAGGCGAGCTACAACCGAGTGGAACTCGGGAAGTCTTAGTTCCGCCTTCTGCGGATTTATGAAAACAATACTTTGTATGGTGGCCTTGGCAGTTTCAGTCGAAACTGAGGCTAAGGAAGAATTTTACCAGTATTTGGACGGGGTTTTCTCCATGGAAGCCAGGTTTACGCAAAAATCTTATGATGGTGAAGGCGGTCTATTGGATTCGTCTGAAGGATTGGTCAGGTTGGCTAAACCTAATAAATTTAAATGGATCTATGAGACACCGCTCTCTCAGGAGATTGTTAGTGATGGAAAGAAAGTGTGGATATTCGATCGAGATTTAAAGCAAGTGACGATTACGGATTCAATAGACACGGAAAGAAATCTTTTAAATTTGGCTTTTGGTGGAGAAAGGGTGCTCGGTGAGTATTACAATGTTCGGCGTGTATCTAGAAAGGAGGACGAACATAATTGGTTTCAAATAACACCCAAGGATTCGTCTGTTTTGTTTGAAGTAGCGTATTTAAGATTTTCCGGAGAGAAATTTTCGGGGTTCGAATTGAGAACGAGTGTGAACCGCGTATTAAAAGTTTGTTTTAAGAATGTTGAAACCAATATGATTCTCGATGACGAGGAATTCAATCTCGTGTTACCTGAGGATGTGGATGTGGTGGAAGGCTTTCTGAACTAAAACGTTTGGCGGACATTAAAAAAAGGAAAAATGAAATAAATGTTAGATTTGAAGATCCTTCGTAGTGACCTAGAGAGCACTTTTGCGGCACTTCGACGAAGAGGTTTTGATCTAGATGTTGAGAAATGGAGTCGCCTGGAGAGTCAGCGCAAAAAATTGCAGATAGCGACCGAAGAATTGCAAGCAGAAAGAAATAAAAGAAGCAAAGAAATTGGGAACGCTAAAGCGAAAGGGATTGACACAAAAGATATTCTATCGTCTATGGAAGATCTATCCGATTCTCTTAAGGAGTCGGTCCAATCTTTGGAGCTTGTCCAAAAAGAGTTGCACGAATTTTTGCTTGGCTTGCCAAATATACCTGATGAGACTGTTCCATATGGCTCTTCCGAGAATGATAACGTAGAGCTAAGAGTGGTTGGCAGCCCACGCGTATTTAATTTTGACGTGAAGGACCACGTCGAAATAGGAGAAAGTTTGGGCCAAATGGATTTTGAATCGGCCGGCAAATTGTCAGGTTCTAGATTCGTAGTGTTATCTGGGGACATAGCCCGTCTGCAACGGGCCCTTATACAATTTATGCTTGACTTACACGTGTCGGAGCATCAGTACAAAGAAGTTTACGTTCCCTTTCTAGTGAATGAAGATACTATGATAGGGACTGGGCAGCTTCCGAAGTTTAAGGAAGACTTGTTTTCAATAAACCTCCAAGAGCTATATCTTATACCGACTGCCGAAGTACCTGTTACGGGCTTGATGAAAAATAGTATTATAGGAAAGGAAAGTCTACCAATTCGATACGTCTGTCATTCTCCCTGTTTTAGGAGTGAGGCGGGCTCTTACGGCAAAGATACTAGGGGAATGATAAGGCAGCATCAGTTTGAAAAGGTTGAATTGGTGCAGTTCGTTTCGCCTGAGTCTTCGCGGAATTGTTTAGAACAGCTAACGGCGGACGCCGAAGTCGTTTTGCAACGTTTGGAATTACCATATCGTGTCGTAGAGCTATGTACCGGTGACTTGGGCTTCTCTGCCGCTAAAACTTATGATTTGGAGGTATGGTTGCCATCTCAGAATACATATAGAGAAATTTCTTCGTGCAGCAATTTCCGAGAATTTCAAGCTCGCCGAATGAAGGCAAGATGGAGGAACTCGGAGACCAGTAAGGTGGAGCTTCTCCATACGTTAAACGGATCCGGGGTAGCCGCAGGGCGGGCGTTAATTGCAGTACTTGAGAATTTTCAAAGGCAGGACGGAAGTGTAGAGATCCCAAAGGTTCTGCGCCCGTATATGGCGGGACAAGAGGAACTTAGTTCCGCTGGCTCCTGATACGAGTTTCCAAGTAAATCTATATTAGGGTCATAAGAAGCAGCACGAACGCCGCTACGAAGAGGACCGGTACAACAAAACTCGCCCAGTCGCCTTTTTCGGCCTCAGGACTGTCTTGCATCATTCTTTTGGCATTCGGGTACATGTATAGGATCATTGCACCTATTAGTAGGGCAGATCCGATTTTCATAAACAGTTCCATTATTCCATTTCTCAATCGGATAAACGTGGCCCGACGGTCGGCCGGGCCACGTTATTATTTGTTAACGAAACTTAACTGCTCTAATCGTTACTTGCGAACCCTAATAGATGAAGTAGGCTGACAAAAAGATTAAAAATCGTCATGTACAAACCGACGGTGGCTAGCACGTAATTATCTTGCCCACCGTGAACCATTTGACTAGTTTCATATAATAAGAATCCACTCATTAGCATAACGACCGTCGCCGATATGGCCAGGCTAAAGGCCGGTATTCCTAAAAATATATTTACTAAGGCGGCAACGAGCACGACGATAAATCCGGTGGCAAGAAAACCTCCCATGAAGCTAAAATCTTTCCGGGTAGTAAGGGCATAGCCCGAAAGAGCGAAAAAAATTACGCCTGTGCCACCCAAGGCTGTCGCTACTATCTGAGGTCCGTTGGGTAGAGACAAATACATGCTCAACAGCGGTCCTAACCCTAGTCCTAGTAATCCAGTTATTCCGAAAACCACTCCAATTCCAGCACCAGAATTGGCCGTGCGAGGTAAAACTAGCCACATAAGTGCTATAGCCCCACCTAGGCAGAGCAAATAGGTCATCGGAGGTAGTTTAAGGAAGACGGAAAGTGTTGCGGTAACGGCACTGAAAAGCAGTGTCATTGCAAGCAACATATAAGTGTTGCGTATCAGTTTATTGGTCGCTAAGACTCGAGCGTCCACCTGAGTACTGACTGTATTTCCTTGCATTATGGGTTTCTCCTGTACAGATTAGCCATTAAACTTACGTAAACACTAATTATGATAAGTGTGTTTATAGAAAATTCAACCGTTTGTACAACAATTATTGAAGTAAATCGGTGTATATTTTACGGGAAAACCGACGAGATGAAGCTCTAATCCCTGATTTTTCTGCACGATTTGAACACGTTACCCGGAGGTTCACCTTGATCAACGAAAATGTAGTGGCAGACCAAAGCCGTGAGATAGTGGAAACTAATATTAAAAAAATCATCGATAGGCAGCGTGAATCCTGTTCGATAGAGGGTTTTTCCGCTTCAAAGAGGATGGATAGAATTGATAGGGCAATAGCCCTTCTCGTAGAGAACTCACAAGGTATAGTGGATGCGTTGATGTCCGATTTTGGTAATAGAAGCCAGGAGGGTTCGCTTGCAACCGACGTTTTTGGGACCCTTTCGGCCTTGAAGTATGCGAAGAAAAATGTGAAAAAATGGATGAGGCCGTCCAGGCGGCAATCAGTTTTTCCTCTGGGCCTACTTGGTGCAAGTACTAGAATTGAATATCAGCCCCTTGGAAGTGTGGGGACAGTAGTACCCTGGAATTTCCCTTTCAATTTGTGCTTTGGACCCTTGGGAAGTATTTTTGCCGCGGGTAATCGGGTAATCATTAAGCCTTCCGAATTTACTCCAACCAGTTCGGATTTGATTAAAGAACTTGTCGGTAAATATTTTGACGAAGATGAATCTTATGTGGTGCTAGGTGGTCCGGCGATCGGGGAATTATTTTGTTCGCAACCGTTTGACCATCTCTTATTCACAGGTTCTACTTCGATTGCTTCGAGTGTCATGAAGGCAGCGGCTAAAAACTTAGTGCCTGTGACCCTCGAGCTTGGGGGCAAGTCTCCCGTAATTGTCTCGGAAAGTGCTGACTTAGGCAAGGCAGCTACTCGTATTATGGCTGGGAAGACTTTGAACGCAGGTCAGATATGTTTGGCGCCGGATTATGTCTTGGTTGATAGCAAAATCGAGGATCGCTTTATCTCCGAACTTAGGGCAACTGTTCGGGAAATGTATCCAACAATGATTGACAATCCGGACTACACCGCAGTAATCAACCATCGCCATCGGGAACGTCTACGGTATTACTTGGATGATGCGGCTGCTAAGGGAGCAGAATTGGTAGAGCTAAAACCAGAAGGCGAACAATTTCAAGATGAAAGACAGATAAAAATTCCACCTACTTTAGTGTTGTCTCCGGCAGAGGACATGTCAATTATGACGGAGGAGATTTTCGGGCCCATATTGCCGATAAGGACTTACGGAACGATAGACGACGCAATATGTTACATCAATGAACGACCACATCCTCTGGGTTTGTATTACTTTGGTAGCAACCACAAAGAAGAATTAAGGGTTATTCGTGAAACTACCTCTGGTGGCATAACTATTAATGATGTGATTACGCACATAATGCAAGATGACGCCCCTTTCGGGGGAGTTGGCCCTTCGGGTACCGGAGCCTATCACGGCCGAGAGGGTTTTTTGAATTTTAGTCACAGCAAAACTGTCTTTAGACAGACTTCCATAGATTTCTTGCTAAAAACATTACGGCCTCCTTATGGAGAAGGAATTAGGCGTTTTCTCAATTTAATGATAAAAAAATAGATGGATAGAAAAACGTGTGGTTTATCCTAACGGCAGTAGACTTTTTTTTTCGGTCGCGAAATTTGCTAGAATCTGTCGGATTCTGGAGAGGTGGCAGAGCGGTTGAATGCACTGGTCTTGAAAACCAGCAAGGGTTAACGCCCTTCCAGGGTTCGAATCCCTGTCTCTCCGCCATTTCTTGTTTGGACTTGTAGTTATAACTAGAACCAATAATAGTCGATGTATGCTATACGTCACCACTGTTTCTTAGGGAGCGAAAGGCGATCCGAAATTAGAATGTATAAAACGACGAAAGATTTAAATGCAAGCCCCGTAGTCCTGTGCTGGCTCGTTTTTCGATATGGCGAAAGGAAGCAAGAAAGATTCGGTTAGAGTGCAGAAGAACACGAGATTATTCAGTATTGCTGTAAAAATCGCTATTGAAACTTGACGGTTTAAGGCTCATGCCTCTCAAAATAAAAGGTATAGTAATTTACACTCTCCCTGTAGACTGAAAAAATTGACCCAACTAGGAGGGCTTGCTGTGGTTCAAGCAGTTAATGAAATGACAAACCCGTCTGAAACAAAATTCGCTCGACTAGCCGTTATACGAGATACTTTGTTGCGCGAGGTTGAAGATCTTGCCCCTCTCATATCGAAGCACGCGGATTTTGCGGATAAGGAAGCCCGTGTCGCTAATGAGGTGATCGAAGGACTCATGGACGCCCAACTTTTCCGCCTTTGGTTGCCACAGCGTTATAACGGCCTACAAGTCGACATAATGACTCAGGTTCTAGTTACTTCCGAGATTGCCAAATATTGCTCCTCCGCGGCGTGGGTTACTGCTTTATATGGTGCTTGCCAGTGGTTCACTTCATTGTATTCGGAGCGCGCTCAAGAAGAAGTTTTCGGTAACGATAATGACGCGCGAGTATGTGGTGTATTGGCTCCTACTGCCACGATCAAACTGGTTCGAGGCGGGATTCGTGTTACCGGACGGTGGGCTTACGCGTCAGGCTCGGCGCATGCAACATGGGCAACAGTTGGTACACCGCGTAAAAACGGCGGGGAAGGAACCGATCTTGTGTTAATCCCAATGACAGAGTTAACCATTGATCGCACTTGGGACACGGCTGGAATGCGTGGCACGGCTAGCGACACATTATGTGCTGAAGACGTTTTTGTTCCGGATCACAGAATACTTTCTTTTTTCTGTGCAGATGGCGCCTTAGAAGGCCATACGGATACAGAATTCAGGAATGAAGTGTTGTTTCGTACTCCGCTGGCCGGATTTGCGACTGTTTGTGTTATAGGTCCATTGATCGGGATGGCCAGAGTAGCCCTCGAACATACGCTGAATCACATTAACGGTCGGGCCGTCGCGTATACGATTTCGCAAGATCAATCAGCACTGGTATCGACCCAACTAGCGATTGCCGAAGCAGCGATGAAAATCGATTCTGCCGAATTACATATCCATCGCGCTGCCACTGACCTCGATGAGGCGGCGGAACTTCCTGATCTCCCCGACCTGATTTGGCGCGCACGTACTAGGCATCACTTGGGTTGGGGGACGCAATTATTGCGGGAAGCAATGTTGGTCTTGCAACAAGTTAACGGAAGTTCCGACATGCAGCGAGGAGGGACATTTGAAAGGATTTGGCGGGATTTTAGTACCTCGAGTGCACATGCTGTGCTAAGCGTTGCGACAACAGGTGAAGTCTATGGCAAAGTGTTGTGTGGACATGAGCCGAATGTCATTAGCACAGCGTACTGATGAATTAGGTGTATGCTACTACCTATCAAGTGATTCTCGACCGTTAATAATTTGGACGTCTTGATCTCGACCATAATAACGCCGCGCATAGTAGCTCATCGTGTCGTCAAGATAGCCTTTTAGTTCGGTGTCGGTGACGTTTACCGTCACCGTTCCCATAAGGCTTTTTGTCGGCTTCGCCGTCTTCTAGTAAGGACCGACAGGGAGGATAAAATAGTTGATGAGCCGGACGGAAAAGATTACTAAAATGAAAAAGTTAATTAAATTTCCATGATAAACGACTAGAACGCTTCAAGTAATCCTATGCCTAAATGCTTAGACCGAAAATTGGTTTTTACAAGTGCTTCTCCACAAATTAGGAAACAGACGAGAATTTATTCTCCCTTTTTTTATGGAAAAAACTAAGGTAGAGTAATTATATGAAATTTGGAATTTGTGCCGATTTTCGGAACCCGGTAAAATGGCATCGCTCGGCGCCCAAATTATATAAATCCATAATAAATCAAATAGTGTTAGCCGAGGATTTGGGCTTTGAAAACTGCTGGTTAACCGAGCACCATTTTACGGAGGATGGCTATAACCCTTCTTTGTTGGCAGCCGCATCGGCGATAGCATCCCGTACGAAAACGATTCGCATCGGTTCTTTTATACTTCTGTTGCCATTTATACCTCCGATTCGAGCTGCCGAAGATATTTCTTTCGTAGATATTCTATCAAACGGGAGATTTGATCTGGGTGTCGGACAAGGCTACTCCTTTCATGAATTCAATAGTTTCTGCATTAATCGTTCTGAAAGGGGAGCTCGGTATAGAGAAAATATCGCGCTGATAAAGAAGCTTTTCACAGAAGATTTGGTTACTTATGAAGGTAAGTTTTCTAATATAAAAGACGTACGTCTGTCCCCAAAGCCTGTACAAAAACCGTATCCTCCAATATGGGTAGGTGCGCGCGGACCAAAGGCCATAAAAAGAGCTGCCGAAGACGGCTATAATTTGATAGCTACGTTCGGCAAGGACCCTGCACCATTGTATATCGAGACGCTTAAAAATTGCGGCCGCAACCCTAAAGACTTCCGAATCGGTCAATTAAGAATGGTGTATATCGCAGATGACGAAGATCGGGCGTGGAAAGAAGTGCAGGAACATATGTTTCATGCGATAGATTTTTATACTGATATAGTAACTGATGCGCTCGATGCGGAGGGAGATGAAAATTACAAGTTAGTTAGTAAACCGGAGGAGATAAGAGACTCTGCACTTAAAGATGTTGTAATGGTCGGTAGTCCGTCGGTGGTACAAAAGAAAATGCAGCATTTTGCGGATAATTTTGATTGTACCGATCTTGTGGTTTACATGCAGTTTCCCGGTCTCGACGTCGAAAAAGCGAACTACTCCATGGAACTATTTGCGAAACATATAATGCCAATGTTTCGTTAAAATAATGCTAATCTAATCGTAGCTATCTCTCATTCTTTGACGGTATTCCCTCGGTAACTAATCTTAGTCAAAATGGGGAATACGGGTTTTGTAGTTCTGCTCCTGTAATGTATCGAGAGGGGGAGTTCGTAGCATTGTTGTAAACGGTTTGTTGGAGCAATGTAGGTCCATCTTCCATGCGACTACACCAGGAGGCTTCAATCCTGGGGAGCTTTCTCAATTTCATCCAGGAAGCCAGACATAAGATTTTCTGGAGCCTCGATGACATGCTTTGGAGTTGGGAATTTACTGTTTTTCACATCATCGATAAATTCCTTGAAGCCAGCGATCCTTTCTCTCTGCATGTCTTCTCTCATCTTGTAGAGATTTCTATATTGTTTTGAATGGCGGGGGTAGGGAGGCGGGTTGTTGCCGAGGATGTCATCAGCGAATAAAAATTGAATGTCGCCGCCGCCGCCGCCGCCAATAGACGAAGTTAGTAACGTCGTACGTTTTGTGATCTCAGTTAGTAACGCCTCGGGCACCACCTCTACTTCAACCGCGTAGGCACCAGCTCGCTCGATGGCTTTAATCTGTTCGTAAACCAAAAGGGCTTCATCTAACGTCTTGCCGACCGCTCTCAGGCCACCCGTCCAAGTGCTTTTTCTAGGGACTAATCCTGCGTGCCCCTGTACAGGAATACCAGCTTCGGCTGCGGCTTCTATGAAGCGGGGGCTCCATTGACACATAATCGCGTCGGCTCCGTATTCCATGGCTTTATAACCGAGTTTTACAGCTTCCTCAGGGCTGGCGGCCGCGATCAACGGAACTGAATAAGCCATAAATGTATTCGGGGAAGCTTTACGAATTGCTTCAACGGAGGCGGGTTGTGTCGGATCGAAGCGTACTTTCAATGTGTCGACGCCAGCTTCTTCCGCCGCGGCAGCTTCCTCGGCCGAGAAGGGTAGCGTCTCCACGAGGACCCGCTGTCCTTTCATATCGCGTAAGCCTTTGACCGTATAGTTTCGCGTGCCATAGACACCGCTCAATGACATGACGCGAGTTAGACCCCGCTTATTGGCATCTTTGGGTGGCAACCCACCATCGCCGGTTATGTGTCTCGACATAAATATTTTCCCGTAGTAGATTTCTTTTGGTAATAACGATATCACTTGAGATAAAGAAAGCTCAACCTCCAACGTCAACGGGTATGTCGCAATACATCAAACGGCCGACTGGTGCGACTTCCGTCATAAAGACAGGAATTTGGTCGGTCGGATAGTGAAACCTCTCGCTGATTTCATTTCAATTTATGCATCATCGTCTCTAAACTACCCTTTCCCGGAATTTTGCGAGGGGGTATAATATGTTTTGAGGCCGTGATCGGATCGAGGGAGTATCGTTATCTCGAGTCCAATGCCGGCGTCTAATCCTTAACTAAATACCTTTTTGCCGAGACAATCATGAGCCTATACAACGCTTACTTAGAAGAGATTGAAAATAGAAAAGAACATGGGTTACATCCTAAGCCTATTGACGACGGAGAACTCACGAAAGAGATAATCACACAAATAAAAGATATTGATAGTGAATATAGACAAGACTCTCTGAAGTACCTTATCTACAATACGTTACCGGGTACCACTAGCGCTGCTAGTGTGAAGGCTAAATTCTTGAAAGAGATCATTCTAGGACACGTAGTTGTTCGGGAAATTTCTGCAGCCTTCGCATTTGAGCTCCTGTCCCATATGAAAGGTGGACCCTCTGTCAAAGTACTCCTCGATCTTGCATTCGGTGGAGATCAGTCAATTGCTCAAGAGGCGGCTATTATTCTTAAAACTCAGGTTTTCTTGTATGAAACTGACACTGAACGACTTAAGCAGGCCTTTATTGATGGGGATAAGGTAGCGAAGGAAATTCTTGAAAGTTATGCGAAGGCAGAATTTTTTACGAAACTGTCAGACGTAAAAGAGGAAATTAAGGTTGTTACCTATATAGCTGCAGAGGGAGATCTCTCTACGGATTTACTGTCGCCAGGTCCGCAGGCACATTCTCGAGCAGATCGGGAGCTGCATGGTAAATGCTTGATCTCAGAAGAAGTACAAATGGAAATACAAGAACTGCAAAAGCGCCACCCAGATAAGAGAATTATGTTGATTGCCGAAAAGGGGACGATGGGCGTTGGATCATCTCGAATGTCAGGTGTTAATAACGTTGCATTGTGGACCGGTAAGCCAGGTAGCCCTTACGTGCCGTTTGTTAATATTGCGCCTATCGTGGCGGGGACCAATGGGATTTCTCCTATCTTTTTGACTACCGTAGATGTTACCGGCGGTATCGGAATTGATCTGAAGAATTGGGTGAGAAAATTCGATTCTGACGGGAATCCTATCTTGGGTAGTGATGGAAGCCCAATTCTCGAACAGGCGTATTCTGTCGAAACTGGGACTATTCTAACGATTAATACGAAATATAAAAAGTTATATGAAGAAGACGGAACCACCGAATTGGTTGACATTTCTGCTTCCTTTACGCCTCAAAAAATGGAATTCATAAAAGCCGGTGGATCGTACGCAATCGTTTTTGGTAAGAAACTTCAAGGTTTCGCCTGCGAAACGTTAGGTGTAGAGCTTGAGTCTGCCTACGCTCCTTCCAAGCTAATTTCTCATGAAGGACAAGGTTTAACTGCTGTAGAGAAAATATTTAATAGAAATGCTCTGGGTGTCCCGACGGGAGCTGTTTTACATAGTGGGTCTGATGTTCGGGTAAAGGTGAATATCGTTGGGTCTCAGGATACGACTGGCTTAATGACTTCTCAAGAGCTGGAGGCTATGGCTGCTACAGTGATTTCTCCTACCCTTGACGGAGCTTACCAATCAGGTTGCCACACGGCGTCAGTGTGGGACTCTAAAGCTAAAGCCAATATCCCGAAACTAATGAAATTCATGAACAGGTTTGGTCTGATTACCGCGAGAGACCCGAAGGGGAGGTACCACCCTATGACTGATGTGATTCACAAGGTCCTGAATGATATTACAGTCGACGACTGGGCAATTATTATTGGGGGAGATTCTCATACTCGCATGTCCAAAGGTGTTGCATTTGGAGCCGATTCAGGAACAGTCGCGTTAGCGTTGGCGACAGGAGAGGCTACAATGCCTATTCCTGAATCCGTAAAGGTAACTTTTAAGGGTAGTATGAAGAGTCACATGGATTTCCGCGATGTTGTCCATGCGACGCAGGCGCAAATGCTTAAACAATGTAGTGAAAACGTTTTTCAGGGGCGGATTATTGAAGTTCACATTGGGACTTTACTTGCCGACCAAGCTTTCACATTCACGGATTGGACGGCGGAAATGAAAGCCAAAGCATCCATTTGCGTTTCGCAGGATAGTACGCTCATCGAATCTCTGGAGATCGCCAAATCCCGTATTAAAATCATGATCGACAAGGGAATGGACAATGAGAAGCATACTTTGAAGGGTTTAATCGATATCGCTGATAAGAGAATCGAGCAAATCAAATCTGGAGAGAAATCCGCCTTAGCCCCGGACGAAAATGCCAAATATTTTGCAGAGGTTGTGGTTGATTTAGATCAGATAGATGAGCCGATGATTGCCGATCCAGATGTAAACAATGAAGATATCTCTAAGCGGTATACTCATGACACCATCAGGCCTATTTCATACTATGGCGGTGAGAAAAAAGTTGATTTCGGGTTCGTAGGATCGTGTATGGTCCACAAAGGTGATATGAAGATTTTGGCCCGCATGCTAAAAAATCTCGAGGATAATCTTGGGAGTGTGGAATTTAAAGCTCCCCTGATCGTCGCGCCACCGACCTACAATATTGTTGATGAATTGAAAGAAGAAGGGGATTGGGATGTCTTGCAACGGTATGCCGGGTTTGAATTCGACGATAATTCTCCGAAAGGCTCGGCCCGGGTGGATTACGAAAATATCTTATACCTTGAGAGACCAGGATGTAACCTCTGTATGGGGAACCAGGAAAAGGCTGGAAAAGGAGACACTGTTTTAGCGACGTCTACACGCCTTTTTCAAGGACGAGTTGTAGAGGATGCGGAAGATAAAAAAGGTGAATCGCTGCTTGCGTCGACTCCAGTTGTAGTTCTTTCCACCATACTAGGTAGAACTCCCTCTTTAGAGGAGTACAAAGCGGCTGTCGAAGGGATCAATCTGACCAAGTTTGCGCCACCGATGGAAAGCTTAAGGGCGTATTTTTAGAGGCTAGTTACTGTAGATATCGATTTTAGTTGGGACGCGCTGGTTTGAAAAGTGTTATGAACTTACTTCTCATTTTATTTCTTGGATACCTAATACTTTGTGGCTATGTGTACGTTGCCCAAGAAAAATTTGTTTATTCGCCAAGTTCTGTTATTAATCAAACCCCGGCCGAGACCGGTTTAGCTTTTGAAGACGTATATATTGATACAGAAGATGGAGAGCGGCTCCATTCTTGGCATATTCCGGCGCAGAATGCGTCTAAGTACGTGCTTTTTTTGCATGGCAATGGAGGGAATATAGGTAACCGGTTGAATACTATTTCGATACTCAACGAGATGGGTCATTCAATCCTAATTATCGATTACCGAGGGTACGGCAATAGTAGTGGCCAACCGTCAGAACTTGGTACTTATAAAGATGCTTTTGCAGCGTTTGGCTACCTGAAAGATTTCCGGATGGTGGAGCCTCGCGATATTGTTATCTATGGCCGTTCTTTGGGAGGTGCCGTAGCAGTATGGTTGGCGTCTCAAGTCGATTCGGGTGGATTAATTATTGAATCAACTTTCTCTCGTATGGTGGATATGGGAAGGCATCGGTATCCTTTTCTACCTGCGCGACTTCTTACTCGTATCCATTACGATTCTCTCTCCCACATCCGCGATGTGAAATGCCCTGTTTTGAGTGCTCATAGTACAGATGATGAAACAGTTCCATATGTACTTGGAAAGTCACTCGTGGAGGCGGTTCCTAATCTAAAACGTTTTGTTACTCTTAAGGGAGGTCACAACGACACTTTCTTTGATAGCGGACCGAATTATCACAAACTTTTAGACACCTTCATACGTGGGCCCGAGAATTTCGGACCAGCTGTGGACAATATAAACTAATCTACAGCATACTGAATCTTCCGATCGGGCTATCTGCTTGATCGGCAAAGAGATCCTTGCAAAAGAGGGGGGTAGAATGAAGGAAATGTTGCTGTTTGCGTTCGATATGAATTGTGTTGCCCATCAATCCCAGGGGCTTTGGCGTCACCCGAGGGATCGCTCGTCAGAGTACGTTAATATGAATTACTGGCTTGATTTGGCTAGGACGTTAGAGAGGGGTTTTTTTGATGGTATTTTTCTAGCGGACGTCAGCGGCTTATACGATGTGTATGGTGGCTCTTCGGATGCAGCTATACAAGCTGCGACTCAAGTGCCCACGAACGATCCTTTTACTTTGGTTCCCCTAATGGCCAGTGTAACGGAACAGCTGACCTTTGGGGTCACGGGAAATCTTTCGTTGGAGAGTCCTTATCTTTTCGCGCGCCGATTGTCTTCTCTCGATCATATTACCGACGGCCGGTTCGGTTGGAATATTGTAACCGGTTATCTCGATAGCGCGCACAAGGCAACAGGGGAAGACGCGAAAGAAGAGCACGATGTCCGTTATGACATCGCGGACGAATATATGGAAGTCGTTTACCGGCTTTGGGAAGAAAGTTGGGACGCTGATGCGGTAAGGCGTGATGCCTCCACAGGTACGTTTGCCGACCCGTCGAAAGTGCATGAAATCATCCACGAAGGGCAGTATTTTAATGTGCGAGGAACCCACTTATGTGAACCTTCTCCACAAAGAACGCCGCTGCTTTTTCAAGCTGGGGCGTCCTCGAAAGGCCGCGCATTCGCTGGCAAACATGCCGAGTGTGTGTTTATCGTCGGGCACTCGCCGAAAGGACAATCGGAAGTGGTCAAACAGCTACATGAGCAAGCGGTCTTGAACGGTAGACATTCCGATGACGTGAAGGTAATAGGTGGCTTATCCGTGATAGTAGGTAATAGCAACTCTGAAGCTAAGGAGAAATTTGAAGACTATCAACAGTACGGAAGTCATACGGGTGCATTAGCCTTGTTATCTGGCTGGTCGGGGATGGACCTTTCGTTGGCAGATGATCAGAAAAGAATCAAGGAAGATAAAGGAGATGCAATTCGAGGTATCTATCGGCATGCTGGTGTGACAAGTATGGATGACTGGGTGGACCGCACAACTGTCGGAGGTGCGATGGAGATAATTATGGGTTCTCCTGTCTCGGTCGTTGATCAGATGCAGGATTGGTTGGATATTTCGGGACTGGACGGCTTTAATCTTGCGTATACGGTAATGCCAGAATGCGTAGACGATTTTGTTGATTTGGTCGTCCCGGAATTACAGAATCGTGGTTTGTTGAAGACCAGCTATCGACCAGGGACTTTTAGAGAAAAATTGTATGGGAAGGGCGATTATTTAGTTAGTCCCCATCCGGGTTCAAAATATCGTCGATGAACCGTTTAATCTCTACGATTCAAGGCGTACCCGCTATGTTGACCGTGGCTTTGACGGCATTTGCTGCGAATTCAATTTTCTGTAGATTAGCTCTCGAGGAACCTTCTATCGACGCCGCGTCTTTTACGGTTTTACGCTTGTTATCGGGTGCGGTGTCACTTGTCATCCTTTGTCGATTGGTCGACAAGTCTTGGAGGCCGTCGCGACCAGAAATGCTTCCAGTTTCTGCGCTGTTTGTTTATATGGTTTGTTTTTCATTTGCCTATATTAAATTGAGTGCTGGCACTGGTGCATTATTACTTTTTGGATTTGTACAGTTGACCATGTTGAGTGTGGCCTTAGCTCAAGGGAAGAGGATGTCTTTGATTGGTTGGTTAGGTCTATTTACGGCCATGTCTGGTTTGGCTTATCTGGTTTCACCTGGTATTAGTGCGCCCGATCCGCTATATGCGGGTTTAATGGCCGTAGCCGGTGTGGCATGGGGAGCGTATTCCTTATTTGGTTCGTCGGTAAGTAACGCGACAAGTTCAACGACATCTAATTTCGTCTATGCGAGTGTATTGGGCCTAATTCTTAGTCTATTTACCTATGAGTCGAGCTATCTTTCGCTCCGGGGTGTATGCTTGGCTCTTGCTTCCGGAATTTTTGCCTCCGGATTAGGGTATGCTATTTGGTATCGGGTTTTACCCAGAATACCGGTGACCTCTGCTGCTACATTACAACTGAGCGTCCCCGCCTTGGCAGCTTTGGGCGGCACAATTTTCATAGGAGAGCCATTAAGCTTAAGATTGTTGATTAGTGTGTTGCTGATTATCGGAGGTATCGCGCTTGTTATTCATCAAAATAGAAGCGTCTCAGCTAAGTTGACGGACCGAAGGCGTTAAGAGTACATGTACAGTTTGCCACTTACTTTTTTGAAATCTATTTTAATCTTCTTTTCTTCTCATTATGCCGTGTCTAGTGGCCCGGTCGGGAATCGGTGTATAAAAGATTCGTCATTGCGTCATTAGGAATTTAATCTTTTTTTTACCGATAGGTTACTAGGAGAATATACAAAAACCCGATCAAAAAGTTTTCGTAAATAGGTGTGCTCTGGTGCCGCCTCACTATTAAAGTGGAAGGGAGCTAATCGTCGAGATCGATCTAAATTTAAGGAGAGATTGGTGAGCCTCATTCTTTTTCGCTGCATGATGTAATATCCTTTATAAGAAATACTGCGAGGGTACTATGGAATTTGGTCTTCGTTATTGCAACACTGGTCCCTATGTCCAGCCAGAAAGGGCTGTCGAATTAGCGCAGGCAGCAGAGAGTGTCGGTTTTGAGTCCTTATGGACCGTTGAACACACCGTTGTTCCCGCGGGCTATAAAAGTCCCTATCCCTACTCTGATTCAGGTAAAATGGCAGGTGGTATTGATGATTTCCCCATACCTGATCCGCTCATCTGGTTGACTTTTGTTGCTGGGGTGACGTCGTCCATTAAACTTGCTACGGGTATTTTGATTTTACCTCAACATAACCCTGTGCTGGTTGCTAAACAGGTTGCTACCATAGATTGTTTGAGTCGCGGCCGTGCTATTTTAGGAGTGGGTGCTGGTTGGGTGAAAGAGGAATTTGAAGCCTTGGGAGTGTCTTTTTCGGAAAGAGGGGAGCGTACTGACGAATATATACAAGCCTTGCGTGCCTTATGGTCTCAAGAGGCGTCAACTTTTGATGGACGGTTCACAAATTTTAAATCGGTTTATTGCCGCCCCCTACCTAAACAAAAAAATATTCCGATTATAATCGGCGGCCATTCTAAAGCAGCTGCTAAACGGGCCGGCCACCTAGCCGATGGCTATTTCCCGGCCCGCTCGGCGCCCTTAGATCTTATAAACGTGGCTAAGCAAAGCGCCTTGGATATGGGGCGTGACCCCGATGATCTGGAAATCACGGCCGGTGTACCAGATAATCTTGACGAGCTTCAGAGATATAAGGATTTGGGGGTAAAACGGGTCCTCTTGCCCGTTACGACGGTTACGGGGTTGGATAGTGGTATTTCCAACGTAGATGATGTGCTCAGGTGGAAAGACAACATAGATCGTTATGCAGATCTCTGAAGATTGTTCAGAAATCCTTTGGCATAACTGTTAAAAATCTTTGGTTTTTTCCGCACAACCTAGATGATCAACATTACCAATTTCGACAAAACTATTAATTCTGCGATTTTTCGACCTCCATCCAGAGGCAGGACACGATCATGCTCTCTCCCAATTATCAGACTCGGGAAGGCTTTTTTACTCGACCGAGAACGCCTTTTGAGATAGTGTCTTAATTAAGAATTAGGGAAAGAGGTAATTTTCTAGGTGTTATGAAACTAGAGCCAGACCAAAAAGTTTTTTGTGTTACTAAAGTTACAATTGTAATTCTAAACCTCTTTGTAGTCACTTCTGTTTGGTCTTTGGACTACGATAATTGGCAGGGTGACTTGAGGCCCATCTCGGTAGCTCATTGGAATGAAACGACTGCTAAACATCTTCTTGAACGTGCCGGGTTTGGAGCTAATCCAGCAGAAGTGGCAACTTACGGTAAGTTGAAACCTCGAGACGCGGTGAACATACTTTTGGGAGTGAAGGAAGATACTAGACCGGATACCGAGTTTGTTCATTCTGGGATTTTCGAAAAAGGTATTGACCCTTTTCCGTCAAGTAGACCTGCTACCACGGAACTCGCTAAAAAGAACGGTGAAGCTCTTGGTATAAAGGTTAACGAAAGTCCTAGGCCGATGCAGGCGGTGGTAAATCAGTTTTTTTACTGGTTAAGGGCGAGCAGACTAGAAACCGATCGTGTGGCCTACTGGTGGGCGGATAAGATGTTAAATTCTCGTTCTCCAGTTCAGGATAAAATGGCTCTCTTTTGGCACGGGCACTTTGCGGTGAACGAAGACAAGGTGAGAGATTATCGAAAGATGTATAAACAACTCTTACTCTTTTACCGACATGGTCTTGGAAACTTTCGAGAGCTAATGATTGAGGTCGCCCAGGATCCGGCCATGCTGGCTTTTCTGGATGCTGGTGTAAATGTGAAAGGTTCTCCTAATGAAAATTTTGCTAGAGAGATTATGGAACTGTTTACGATGGGACCAGGAAACTACAAAGAGACGGATATCAGAGAAGGAGCGCGAGCATTTACGGGTTGGAATTTCAAGTCGCTAGATTTCCAAATAAATAGTGATGATCATGATGATGGAGAAAAGAATTTCTTAGGTAGGACGGGTAATTTCGACGGCATAGACATTATAGATATAATTTTAGAGCAAGATGCCACTGCGGAATTTGTAGCTACTAAAATATACAGATTTTTCGTAAATGAAAATGTGGCGGAATCTTTACAGAAAAAACTTGGAGACTCTTTTCGATCGAAGGATTATGAAATCAAACCTTTCATTGAAATGATACTTCTCTCAAAAGATTTTTATGCTAATGAGAATAGGGCGTCGAGGATAAAAAGCCCCGTCGAATTTGTGGTTTCAACTTATAAAAAATTGGGTTTGACTCAAGTGCCTGGTAGCCCAGATTTTAATCTGGTGACCGGAGCTTTGGGGCAAAGGTTGATGCATCCTCCAACGGTTGCGGGCTGGAGCTACGGGAAGAGTTGGATTACTCCGAGTCTTCTGATTGAGAGGGGTAATTTCATTCTGGATCTAATGTTTCCAGATATAGAGTTTATACCTCAAGACAGATACCCGGTCTATCCCTCGGGGCCAGAGATAATATCCGTTCATAGAAGATTAAGAAAGGGGTATGATATTACTTTGGCTTCTCAACCTGCAGACGTTGACCTTTCGGCGGATATGGTGGCAATGTCGAATGATATGAGTGACCAAGAAAACTTCAATACTCGCTACGCTAGTTATCGAGGGTGGCAAAAAGCAATTGAAAAGGTCATACCGATTTCTCGTGACCTTGCGCCAATAGACCTTTCGACTATCGTCAGCGAGGCGGGCCTTAAGACTCCCGAAGAAGTCATTCACTATTTGGCGAATCGATTCCTGAGTGTAGAAATCGAAGATGAGTATCTAGGAGAATTAGCTAACTTTTTAGAAGCTGAGCTTGGAACGAATGATATTGTGGCGTCTAAAACCTACATGGAGGACGCACTTAGAATGGTTTTACATTTGATTTTGAGCGCCCCGGAGTACCAGCTGGGTTAGTCGTTGTGGTTGCTTTCTCAAATAAACGGCGAAAGCTGCTGTCCGGTACGTTAGCTCTCGGCTTGGGCTTAGGTCTAGGACGAAAGGTGTTTTCTGAAACCTTAGCGGGAGAAGAATCAGATAGGATATTAGTTGTCTTGGAGCTTGCGGGCGGCAACGACGGTCTCAATACTGTGATACCGCATGGAGACGACGCTTATTATCGAGCTCGACCCCGAATCGGTATTCGAAAAGATAGCTTGCTGCAGTTAGACGAGCATTTTGGATTTAATCCGGGATTGCGAGGACTTCACCGACTTTGGGACGAAAATAAAGTAGCGGTCGTACACGGTTGCGGCTACGATCAACCCTCTTATTCACATTTTAATTCTATCGCTTATTGGCGGACCGGCGTCCCTCATCAGGGCGATGAATACGGATGGCTAGGAAGAGTGGCCGACTCGATGTGCAATGAGTATAAAGCCAACTACATTGTCAATATAGATACCTCTCAGTCTTTAGCAGTTAAAAGTAGCGTGCATACTCCGGTGGTGTTTTCGGATCCCGAAAAATTCCAAAGGCATGTACTTGCTCCCCAGAGAGCTATAAGTGATCCTAGACAACTGCAAGAATTTCAAAATGCGAATCACGCTTATTTAAATAAAATCGCCTTAGGTGCAAAAAAAGCTTCTAGCTTGTTTCAAGAAGCGTGGAGGAATTACAGGACGACTGTAGACTACGGTATATTTCCAGTGAATCTCGATAAGATCGGCGCTTTTATCGCGTCGGGACTACCTACTCGACTTTATTATACAAGTTTTCCCAATAATAGTTTTGATACTCATGTGTCGCAAGCTCCGACTCATCAACGAATCCTGAGCTATGTGAGCGATGCGATCTACGGTTTTATGAGGGATTTAGAGAAAACTGGGAATGCAGATCGAGTGACTCTTGTTGTGTTTTCTGAGTTCGGGAGAAGAGTTCCGGAAAACGATATATTGGGAACCGATCATGGAACAGCCAATAATATGATGATAATTGGCAATCGGGTTCGGGGAGGGCACTATGGCGAACTACCCAGCCTAACGGAACTTAACGATCTAGATAATCTAATTCACACGGTCGATTTCAGGCGTGTCTATGCTACGGCAATCGAGGATTGGTTGGGTGTGCGTGCCGAAAAGGTTCTCAAAGGTTCGTTTGAGAAATTTCCTGTTTTCGAGCGTCCGATCCGGACTTGAATTTTCAATCATGATGGAAGATTCGAAAGAGGACTCAGTAAAGAGCATTAGTGCCGTTACTTTTATCGTGGCAAGCATGGAAGTTTCGGTAAGTTTCTATGAGTCGTTGGGTTTTAAGAAATTGTACGGCGGAGCCAGTGAAGCCTTCACTAGCTTTAGGGTGGGAGATGGTTATTTAAATATCGCCTCAGGCAGGCGGGAAAAGTTCCGGTTGTGGGGGCGAGTGATATTTTATGTTGAGGACGTAGATGAAATGTATCGCCGCGCATTAAGCGTAGGACTCGAACCTTCAACCGCACCTACGGATGCAGCATGGGGAGAGCGTTACTTTCATCTTAGCGATCCTGATGGTAACGAACTGAGTTTTGCCTGCCCCCTTAAAACTGATTAACAACGATTAGTATAAGGCTTAGTCCAAGAGTCATTTTCCGAAGCCGGGTTATTGTCTAGGAGTCCTGCTTTTTCAATTTCTGACATCGCTTCTTTACTGAATTCGGCTCCCGGTCCATCTCCAGAAATAACAAACATTAACACAGAATATTGATCCTTCGGTCCGCCCGTAATATTTTCAAATCGACGGATCATGCCTGGAGCGAATGATATGACATCCAAAGGCGAAAGGTCAGCGTGCTCGACTGTCCCATCCTCGTTTTCCCAGCTAGCACGCCACTCTCCAGTCATGCAGATAAAAGTCTCATTGGTATCATGATTGTGCATCATCGGGCCTTTGCCGGGCAACGCTTCGCAGTAACCTAGATTAAAACCTTCGGATATTTTTATCGCAGACATTCGAGCAGCTTTTTCTCCGACGGGGGATACAACGCCATTTTTTGTCTCTTCGGCTGGCGGTTGAAACCCTATCACGTTAAACAGGATTCTTTCAGCGCTTGTCATGTAACTATCCGGAAGGCCTCCGTCGAAACCTTTTAAATCTTTGAACCTCGCGATCCGTTTCTCCATTTCCGGTCTTGATAGATATTTTCTTGGTATTTTTTCTTTGTGTTCCATTTTTCTATCCCTCCAATAATGGAATGTCAACGAATGACAAGTGCCCCCTGAGCGTAGGCTAACATGGTGTAGAACGCTTTTTCCAATAAAGTTTCTTTGGCCTTGTTTTCGTCATCTCGACTTACGTAGATATCTAACCAGGTTAGAGAATCGGGATGGTACGACTGCTACCAAAAGCTTTTTAATCTTAATCTCCGTAGTTTAATATTATCCCGATATTGGCCGTCATTCCAGGTGTCTTAAATCCAATTATTTCTTCGTAATGTTCGTCAAGGGCGTTTTCCACTCTTAGAAATGTTCTTAGAAATTTCGATACGTCGTAACTTAAATTGAAACCAACCAAAGTGAAAGCATCAAGTTTCGTTCTGGCAGGAGGAAATTGAGAAAAATCTAGGTCGAAAAACTCTCCTGAATGCCTAGCAAAAGTGTTGAATTCAATTTTTCGGCTAGGAGACGTCCAGTTCGTGACAAGGCTAGCCGAATGTCTGGGGCGCCGAACCTCGTCCAATCTCCTGCCACGCCCAGAGTCTAATTCAGTTGCATCTAGGTACGTATAGTTTGTTTGAATTGAAAATCCCGGAGATAAGTCAGTGTTCAACGAAAATTCAAGACCTTCCCTGAGGCTAGTACCTTCTACATTTAATGCGGTAAAGACTCCGTCTGAGCGTGCCGCGAAGCCGTTTATTTCATCTTCCAGTTTTTCTCTGAACCAGGTGGCGCCCACTACCAGCTGATCGTTCAAAAATTTCCGTTCTAGTCCAATTTGCCATCCGGTCGCCTTTTCTGGTCTCAAACTACTGTTGCCTTCGAAACGGGTGGTAGACGAGTCGGGTAAAAAGAAGCCGAATCGCTCGATAAAAGTGGGGTTTTTTTGTCCCGTTGAGTAATTCACTTTCAGTCTTAGGTCGACGAGGGGAACATTATACAGACTTCCTATTTTAAAAGTGGTCACATCGTTGTAGTCGCTATTTATATCCCTTCGAACCGCCCCAGATAAGGAGAAGGATGAACCAATACTGCTTTGATATTCTCCTATCAATCCCGTGTTTTTGATATGTCTGTTTTGGTTGGGATCTCCGAACCCTTGGTTTCGCCCTCTTTGGCGAAATCGTTGGTGTTCATGATCTATAGCGAACGTTAGTTGGTGGTTAAGAGGAAAAATAAAGTTGCTGTCGATTGAACCAGTAGATTGATAGGTGATTTCATACTTATCAGCACTAGTTTTATCAAGAGAGCTGTTAGCACCATCTACGTTATTGTTATTTGTTGAGGTCCAATTTAGGTTTATCTGATTGATTAGCCCACCATCAAATAGCTCATTTTTTATTATGGATCCAACAAAACTCTTACGAGTCTTATTTTCTCCCGGGGAGTCGGTCACTATCGGAAATCCAGAATCCGTTTCAGATTCGGCATCCTCGTATCTGGCAGTCAGCTTCATAGACAGCTTGTCGAAAAAATTTACGGAGGATTTTAGATAGCCGGAAAAAATCTCATAACCGTCTTCTTCACTCCCGAATCTCGAAATATTTGTGCCACCTGACTCTGTGTGTTCAATCCCCACGCTTAAGCCATAGTTTCGTCTGCCAATAGACAGATGGAAATTTTGATGGTCGGTTCCATAAGAACCATTTTCTAGGAGTATCTTGCCCTCGACACCGTCTCCAGGTTCCTTGCTAATTATATTGATTACTCCCGCAACAGCATCGCTACCCCAAAGTGCACTTTGAGGTCCTCGAATGATTTCTATTCGTTCAATGTTGGATGTTGTGAAGGTGGCAAGATCGAATTCGTCCCCACCTGCCGGGTCGTTCACTTCGATTCCATCTAGTAAAACCATAACGTGATTACCCTCCGCTCCACGCATCCGTATTTGCGTAGTTTTCCCTCTACCCCCAGAACTACTTATACTTAGCCCGGGTGTTAGTCGTAATAAGTCCGAAAGATATATAGCCTGGCGACGCGTGATGTCTTTTTCGGTTATAAGAGTGACAGAGCTAGTAGATTTAGAAAGCCCTATCGGTGTCCTAGACGCTGTGACAAGAACTGTTTCTTCGGATCCTATTGCTGGTGCCATAAAAGGCACCAGCAATAGCAACCCTATCAAGATCTTAGTTCTCGTTGACATGTTTTCTCCTTAACGACACTTTTAGTATCCTATTTCTCGGAAAACCTAACGGAGAAGGGGGGTGATCTTTAGGCGACGCTTAGATTGTTTCTAGCGAGCTAATTGATCCAAAAATCGACCCACCGTCAATTAATTGGTAAATATTTTTTTCAATAGGCCGGTATCCGGACTTGCACGCTGGCCAGGCTTCGACGTACAGCCTTTCCACACTAGTTGCAGTGGCTACATAGACGTCTAGCGTGCTTACCGTTGCGGGGGCAGTGTCGGAATTGCCGATTTAATCTCTTCGGCTCACCGAGCTTCCCGTTTAACTTTTGACAGCCGTCATAGCACCTATTCGAAGGCGTTATTCTACATTAGGTCGGTAATATTTCAAATGCGAGATGGAACGAATGCTAGCTGGTTCCAAATTAGCTAATTACCGAGTTTTTGAACGGGTTAAAATTTATCTAACTTATGATTGTTCGCTACATACTCTTTCATCATTTCTAAAGCTCGATCATCGCATGCTATAAGGTTTGCAAATAAGTCTCCTTCTTCGTCGACGCCATCGGCAGTGGTTTTACCCCAGCTTGATCTAAGAACCTGTTTGATGGCCTGCAAAGCCGCACTAGGCTTGTTCAAGAACTCGGTCGCAATTTCTTTCGCCTTATCTAGGACGTTTCCGTCCACCAGATGATGTACCAACCCTTCTTCAGCAGCTTCATGCGGATAGAACGTTCTTCCTCGCAGGACCCATTCAAGGGCTTTGCCGACACCTACGAGTCGGGCCAGTCGGGTGGTTCCTCCGGCGCCTGGTAAAATCCCCACTAATATTTCCATTTGACCTATCGTGTAGTTGCCCGCTGCAGCTAGCCGGATGTCACAGGCGAGAGCCAGTTCGCAGCCACCACCACCACAGTAGCCGTTGATTGCAGCAATGGTTGGCTTGCGAAAGTTATCTACATTTTCCCAAAACATTCTTAGAGCAGTTCTGGCAAATCTGGGTTCTGCAAGGCCTCTTTTTCGGTGATCTTTTACCGCTTCGGTCATTAATATAATTTCTTCTACCGAAAAATGTCTGATGAAAACGTCCGGTAAACCGCCTGTGAAAATCAGCACTTTCACGTTATCGTCATTCTCAGCTTCCGCTAGAGCTTTCGTCGCTTGCTCAACCATAGAAGTAGTAAAAAAACCCTTTGGCGGGTTTGTGAATGTGATAATCGCTATTCCTTTCTCTACTGCATAATCTACTGAACCCATAGCTACCCTCCAAAAAAAGCGCAATAATAGTTTCTGAGGCGTAGATTAACCTGTTTAGCAGTTCAGTGAAAAGTTGTTTTTTCTAGAACTCGCAAAAATATGTGGGAGTGACAAGGCTATGGTTATACCTAACTGTTGGGAAGACGGTGAGAAATATGACTTTGAGAGTTTGACTGAGTCTCTGTACAAATTTCTTAAAATTAAAAGCTTGCCGATTGGTATGAAGCGTTTCAAGTCAGAAGATGAGCTAAACAGCATAAAAAAGATTAGACGGCCAGACCCAGCCCAAAAAATGGCTACTGATCAGATAGTAGGGCAGTGCCGATGGATAGGTTGGACCATCGGTATCACCGCCGATAATTTAATGGGTGCTCAGTGTGGGGCTGTTGTTGGCTTGCATAAAAGGGAGGGAGAGTTTCTGTCTGGGCAACGGATGGCTGGAGTTTGGTACGGAAGCATCGAAGACAGCAAGGCCCATCAGGCTGCGATGGATTGCGCATCCTATGGCGAGTATTACGGATTGGCAGTTTCTCCGCTAGCCTCCGGCAGGTTGGATAATCCAGATATTTGTTTGATTTATGGTACTCCCGGGCAAATGATAACTCTTATAAACGGTTTGCAATACCGAGATTATGAGAAGTACGAATTCAGCGTTGTCGGAGAAAGCGCGTGTGCAGACTCCTGGGGTCGAGCGCTATCGACGGGAAGACCTTCTCTTTCTATTCCGTGTTATGCTGAAAGAAAGTTCGGGGGTGTCTTGGATGAAGAGTTGCTCATGGCGCTCCCACCAAGTTATTTGCCCAAGTTAGTAGAAGGACTGGCAGCCTTGAGTAGTAATGGTCTGCGATACCCGATCCCAAATCACGGAATAGAAAAATCGCCAATGGAGAGTATTGGCAGAAGCTATGGAGATAGGTAGAAGGATCCGCGTTTCTCTAAAAATATGGATTCTTTTGTCCAGATGATGGAAGGGTATATAGATGGAAAAGCGATCAATGAAATTCCATGATGATGATTGCAGGTCGTGTCCTCGACTGGCCAATTATTTGCAGCGGACCCGGTCTCAATTTCCAGGGCATCGATGTTTGCCAGTACCGTCTTTTGGAGATACGAAAGCAGCGGTCCTTATCGTAGGTTTGGCACCTGGTATGCATGGAGCGAATGCAACTGGTAGGCCTTTCACAGGCGATCATGCCGGCAAGTTGTTGTATTCGACGCTTTTTGAATATGGATTTTCCAATAACGCGAAATCTGTAAATGATGGAGACGGTTTGCGTCTTTACAACTGTCGCATTGCAAATGCTGTCAAATGTCTTCCTCCCGAGAATAAGCCTACAATTAGCGAAATAGTAAATTGTAACAACTATTTACGAATGGAGATTTCTGTACTAAAACATGACTCCATTTTAATAGCTTTGGGGAAGATAGCCCATGATGCAATATTGAGAGCTCTTCGGTTGCCGATGAGTAAATATAAATTTGAACATGGAGCCGAACATTTGTTGGAACATTTGGGTTTACTAATCTTAGATTCTTATCACTGTAGTCGTTACAACACTCAAACAAAACGCCTGACCGCAAAAATGTTCGGTGAAATTTTCCAAAGAGCTAGAGAAGTAATAGAAAAAGAAACATCATGAGTGAAAAGATTCGTTTGCATCTCGCAAACAGCAAAAAGTTGCCCGGCACATGTGGTGTTTATCGAATGATTAACGGAGCAGGGAAGTGTATTTATGTAGGTAAGGCGAAGAATCTAAAGAAACGTGTATCTTCTTATTTCTTAAACTTGGAAGGGCATACCCGAAAAACCCAACTAATGGTCTCGTTGGTTTCATCCGTTGAGATAACCGCGACCGAGAATGAGAATGAAGCGCTCATTCTTGAGAGCAACTTGATCAAAAACCTAAAGCCGCGCTACAACGTTTTGTTACGCGATGATAAAAGCTATCCGTTCGTCCATCTTGAAGATGGGCACGATTTTCCGAGAATCAAATTCCATAGAGGTGTTAGAGGAAAGAAAGGACAATATTTTGGTCCTTTTCCAAATGCGTATGCTGTAAGGGAGACTTTGAATATGCTACAGAAGTTATTCAGAGTCAGACAGTGTGACGAAAGCTTTTTCAGAAACAGGAATCGTGCGTGTTTGCAATATCAAATCAAAAGGTGTAGCGGACCTTGCGTTGGTTTAGTCGAAAAATCTGACTACAAGAAGGACGTGGAGGCCGCAATTATGGTTTTAGAAGGCCGTAACAAGGAAGTTTTACATCGCTTGACCGATCAGATGGAGGGAGCCTCTTCGGAGCTCGAATTTGAAAGAGCAGCCAAGTTTAGGGACCAAATTAGGAATCTGAGTGGGTTGCAACTTGCACAGTCCGTCGATAAAAAAAGAGGTAATACAGACGCGATAGCGATTGCCTCAAAAGCGGGGCTCTCATGTGTTCAGGTCTTTTTTGTAAGGCAAGGTAGGGTCTTGGGTAACAAGTCTTATTTCCCGGTAAACGTTGATGATATATCGGAGGAACAGGTCTTAGTGGCTTTCCTAAAACAGTTTTATTTAGCCGGGCACAAGGATCGCGACACACCTGCGGATATCTTAGTTACCAAATTGATCCCAGATTCGACTATTCTGGAAAAAGCTATTGGTGAAACTGCAAGACGAAAGGTGAATATAAAACACTACGTAAGGGGTGACAGGCTTAGATGGTTAAAAATGGCGCAGGAAAATGCAAATCTTGCACTAGAGCAACGTTTAGCTTCTTCTTCTGATTACGCGTTGCGTCTAACGGCCTTAAGCGAATTATTGAATAAAGGAGAGATGTTAGAGCGACTGGAATGTTTCGATATCAGCCATCTGGGAGGTGAATCTACTGTAGCTTCTTGTGTAGTGTTTGATCGAGATGGTCCGAAGACTAGCGAGTATCGGAAGTTCAATATTAAGGAAGCTAAACCAGGCGACGATTATGCGGCAATGGCGGAAGCGCTCACTCGTCGTTATCGGCGTGTCAAAACTGAAGGAGGGGTTATTCCAGATATTTTGGTGGTAGATGGTGGAAAGGGGCAATTGAATTTCGCGCTTGATATAATCGGAGAACTGCAGATTACTGGAATGCAGGTGATAGGAATTGCTAAAGGGCGTTCTAGAAAGTCAGGTCTAGAAAAAATCCTATATTCTGACGGTGGGCAGTTCAAATATTTCAGGCCTAATTCGGATGCCTTGCGTTTGTTGCAACATATTAGGGATGAGTCTCATCGATTTGCGATCGATGCCCATCGTAAATCAAGGACTAAACAAAGGAAGAGGACTAGTTTGGAAGAAATAGAGGGTATTGGTGCTAAGCGAAGGCAGAATTTGATAAGATATTTCGGCGGGTTCCAAGGGGTAGTGCGGGCTGGAATTTCGGATTTAGAACGTGTTCCCGGGATTAGTAAAGAGCTAGCTAAAAGAATTCATGGAGCTATTAAAGACTAGTGTGGACTTTGGCAAACATATTGACTTTTTCTAGAATAGCCCTTATTCCTTGCTTTTTGATTGTGTACTATTTGCCCAATCCTTATGCGCGATTTATAGCGGCTACTATTTTCGGTCTTGCTATCGCGACTGACTGGTTAGATGGTTTTGTCGCGAGGCGATTACATCAGGAATCTTTACTGGGTGCCTTTCTTGATCCTGTCGCTGATAAACTCATGGTTACCGTCGTATTGGTCGTTGTAGTGCAGAGCCAACCTCATATATGGATTGCCTTGCCGGTAGCCGTCATTATCGGGAGAGAGATAGCTGTTTCAGCTCTTCGAGAATGGATGGCTCAAGTTGGTCAGCAAAAAAAAGTGGCCGTATCTAGGTTAGGTAAATGGAAAACAGGATTCCAAATGGCTTCCCTCGTACTATTGATAATCGGGTCCACCGGTAATTTTCCTGTCGTAAACGGGCTCGGTATTATACTTCTCTATGTAGCATGTGCTTTAACGCTATGGTCGATGAGTTTGTATTTGCTAGTGGCCTTGCCGGATATACTGGATAATGAGTCAAAAAATTGAGCGGCTTGACAGGACCTCTCGCCAGGCTACAATCGAGCTCTCAAATTATGTCGATATTTTGGTGGTGCTGGCGAATGAATCGTAAGCGGGAATAGCTCAGTTGGTAGAGCACAACCTTGCCAAGGTTGGGGTCGCGAGTTCGAGTCTCGTTTCCCGCTCCAAAAATTAGGCTTGTTTTTTGATGACAATTAGGGAAATCCAGCATGTCCTTTGATGTAGGTAGAAGCCACTGGCTAAGCGAGGCGTTTAATACAGGCGGTAAACCAACCGCCTCGCCGTTGAGGTCTGATATTAGAGCGGACGTCTGTGTGATCGGTGGGGGGTTTACTGGATTGTGGTCTGCCATCAACCTCAAAAGAATCGAACCCTCTGTAGACGTCATATTGATCGAACGGGACTTATGTGGCTCCGGGGCAAGCGGTCGAAATGGAGGGTTTTTGGTATCTTGGTGGGCTAAATACCTGACTTTGAAAAAAATTTGCGGGGAAGAGGAGGCACTACGTTTAGCGAGAGCTTCAGATACTGCGATCACAGAAATACTTGAGTTCTGTCAGACCGAAAAAATAGACGTGCAGGCTCGGCGTGACGGATGGTTGTGGGCAGCTACTAACGAAGCTCAAATCGGCGCCTGGCATGAAACCCAGAACGAGATCGAAAAAATGGGCGAAAGTCCGTTCGAAGAATGGTCACGAGACAAAGTGGCGTACAGAACCGGTTCGGCTGTGCATCTGGCAGGTGTTTTCGACTCCAGCCCAGCTTCTTTACAACCGGCCAAGCTGGCCGTTGGGATGCGACAAAAGGCACTTGATATGGGGGTGCGTATATTCGAACAAAGTCCTATGGAGAAAATCCGGTTCGGTCTTCCTACTATTGTAGAGACGAACGGCGGTTGTGTTATCGCTGATCGAGTTTTGTTGGCGATCAATGCATGGGGGGCTCGATTTGGCGAAATACGTAAATCTATTGCCGTTGTGTCTGGAGACATCGTCGTGACTGCGCCGATAGAGGAGCAGTTAGAAAAAATTGGTTGGACCGATGGATTGGGAATATCGGATGGGCGAGCACTTGTTAATTATTATAGAACTACCATTGACGGTCGTATTGTTTTTGGAAAAGGAGGTATGGGGGGCGAATTTTGCTACGGAGGACATATTGGGTTGCAAGTAGAAGGTTCGTCAAAAATCGCGGGCTTAGTCGCTCAATCGCTTCGCTCGACCTATCCGCCGTTGTCTAATCTCGAAATAGTTTCTAGCTGGAGGGGACCGATCGATCGTTCCCAGTCGGGGCTCCCGTTTTTTTGGCAATTGGGTCCGCACGGTAATGTGCATTATGCAGTCGGTTTTTCTGGAAATGGGGTTGGACCTAGTTATTTGGCTGGTAAGATCCTGGCGAGTTTGGCACTTGAACACTCCGATGAGTGGTCGACTTGCCCTCTTGTAAGATCTCCTGAGCGAGATTTTCCACGGGAACCTTTTCGGTATTTTGGCTCGAAGCTGTTGCGTCGTGCCCTGGTTGATGCCGATCGGGCTCAGGACGAGGACAGACCCATTCCCTGGTTTTCACGTATTATGAGCCGTTTCGCTCCCGCTGGGGTATCGCCGTTTAAAGTAAACAAGTCTTCGATCGATTAGCTGTTTGTCAATGTAATTGAGAGATAGCCGCCACTAGTCTTTTTCGCGAAGTAGCCGCTTGGGACGACAATAGTGGTGTCTGCGGATACTAGTAAGGCAGGTCCGTTAATCGTGTCATTGATGTTCATATAATCCGGGTCAGCCATTTTTGCCTCTACAAAAGATCTACTTGAAATGTCGTAGAAGCGGGTGGAACCGTATACGCTATCCATAAGGTTTTCGAAATTTGATAGCTCCGTCCGATCGGCAGGATCAACTAACCCTGTTGCGACCATCCGCCACATTACCAGTTCTATGTCGCTTTCCGGTTCTGAGACGCTGTACCGATCTTGATAGCTACTATGAAATCGCCGAGCGATCTCCTGTATATCTCCCGGGTTAAGGTGAGAATTTGGGCATTTCACTTCAAGCTCGGTTACTTGTAGAGGATAACGAGCCGAACAATAAAGCTCGAATTGTCGCCTTGAAGGAGCTACCTTTAGCCTATCCAAAAAGTCGGTGCCACTCGATTCGAGTTGTTTTAGAGCTTTATTAATGTCGTAATCGGCGGAATTTCCAGCAGTGCTCGGAAGGCTCAATACATTTGACCATTTAAGATCAGCATTAAGGGCCCCGAGCGCACAAAGAACGGAGGTTTCTCGAGGTACGATAATTTTCGTAATGCCAAGTTCCCGAGCCAGCTCGATTGCTGCAACTCCGGTAGCTCCCCCAGCGGTTACCAAGACTAAAGTGCGGGGATCGATTCCTCTTCGAACAGTCATCTCGAGTATACCATTAATCATGCGCTCGTTTACCACTCTTAGGATACCGAGCGCTGCATTCTCTAAATTTAGTTTCAACGGTTTTGCAACGTGTTTATTAATAGCGGAGACCGCAGCGTCCCGAGACAATTTCATACGTCCTCCTAAAAATTGCTGGGGTAGCAGATAACCCAGTGCAAGATACGCATCGGTAACCGTCGCTTGTTCGCCTCCACGGTCGTAGCAAGCTGGGCCAGGCTCTGCTCCGGCCGATTCTGGTCCGACTCTCAATAGTCCTCCACCATCGACGCGGGCAATACTACCTCCGCCAGCGCCTAAAGTTAGTATCTCTACCGCAGCTAGACCAGTCGGAAAATTGTTGATGCGACCGTCTCGAGTTGTGGTGACTTGATCGCCAATTACCGTGCTTACGTCGAAACTAGTGCCACCCATGTCGATTAGCAGAGCGTCTTTTGCCCCTTCTTCACGGGCAAATAGTCGGGCAGCCTCTGGTCCCGTAGAAGGACCAGAAAAAAGCATATAGACGGGACGTTTAATTATCTCATCGACTGGCTGCACCCCTCCGTCTGAAGCAACGACAAGCAGTTCGCCTTTTAAACCTTTTAGATTTAGGACTCGATCTAATTCTTGTAAGTAGGCGGCAACAACCGGTTTAAGCATCACATTCAGAACGGTGCAAGAAGTCCGTGTGTATTCTCTTAAAACCGGTTGTACTTCTGAAGATAGGCTGGTCGCAGCACTAGGCCAGTATTCTTCTAGTACACGTGCCACTATTCCTTCGTGGGTTGCATTACGGATTGACCACAGAAGCGAAATAGCGACTGCGTCGCAGCCAAGATTTTTAAGTTGATCGCAGGCCTCAATTACGTCGTTCTCACGAAGTTTGATGACTATTTCTCCGTCAGAATTAATACGTTCGTTAAGTTCTACACAGTAGCGAGGGGCGACCAAAGGGGGACGCGGCGGCTGGCTGAAATCGAATACGTTGTTGCGGCGTCCTTCACCTCTCCATAAAGTGTATTTGGTGCCTTTTGTGCAAAGAACTCCGGTCGTAGCAACCTTCCCTTCTAGGACGGCATTGGTAGCAACTGTAGAGCCATGTACAAAAACATCTGTGTCCCCTAGCAGTTGGTCTATTGGTACTCCTATATCGTTTGCGGCCAACTCAATACAGGCGACTACGCCTGACGATAGATTATTTCGAGTTGTAGGTGATTTGAATCGTCCAATGAGATTGCCGTCTTTCGAAATTGACAGATCCGTAAATGTTCCCCCGATGTCAGTTCCGATGCGAAAAGTCATCAGGCTTCAGACCTTAGGGATTTCGTTTCATTCTCGTCAATTTCACATCCTTTTGAAGTAGTGTTTATAACGACCCCATAGCAAAGTCTTGCTTTTAGCAAACTGACAAATCCGTCTACGACATCGCTTAGCACTGCTTTAGGATCTCGGTTCTTCGGATCGCCGTGACCGCCGCCGCCTCCAGTGTCGGCGACCCAAATTTGAGAATCTAGGATATCCGTCACTCCAAAATTCTTAAGCTCGTTTAGGATATCTCCCGATCTGAAATCCTTTACCCAATGATTGGCTACGGTACCGGGCGAGCCCTGCCCCAAACCAAACGCGGGACAAGTATGGCCAGACCCTCCGTAGAGGATGTTCATGGTATGATTTCTAGGTTGGATACGGTGACGTACTCCTACGGCACCTCGGTGATGCCCCGCACCTCCCGAGTCCGGGATAGCGCACACTTCCCAAACATAAAGTGGACGGGCGAGTTCTACTAATTCGATTGATTCGTAACCCATATTTCCCATAATACAAGCCCCGAACATATGGGGGATGCCGTCATGACTGCCAGTTGCGCCGCCACCGCTTGCGGCGAGGTAAAAAACGTGAGCGTAGTCTTCTCCCTTCGCACTTCGCCCTGATCCTATAAAATTTGCAGCACAATACTCGCCTATTCCGGCCATAGCTTTTTCCGGCACTATTTGAGCCCAAGCTTTCAACACAAGGTTGGTCACTTCATCACAGAGGGCTATGGTTGCCACAGAAGTACCTACGGGCCATCGGGGAATGCCCGCTAAGGAGCCTTCTCTTTGCTTGACAGTAATTCGCTTTAGAGCTCCGTCGTTATTCGGGATATCTGGATCTAATACCGGCAGTGTACCCTGTAGAGCTGAACAACGAGCCGTTGCGTAAGTCAAATTGTAACCAAAACTTTGTTGATCTGGCATTTCAGTGTAATCGAATTCGATTCGACCTTCCTCCGGTATAACTCTAAGTCTTAGTTTTAACGGAATACCGTCTGGGAAAAACCCCTCCAAAACTTCGCCAGTCATGCTAACCTCGATATCCGCAGAAGGTAGTTTTCGAATGACTTCATCCATACGGCGTTCCCCGTAGTTAAGTGCTTCGGAAAAGCAACCTTTTACGATACCTGTCCCAAATCTTCCGCACAGACTTTTTATACGTCTTTCGGCAGTCCACAGGGATCCTAATTGGGCTAGGAAATCACCATACCAGTGTTGCGGATATCTAATGTTATATCCCAAGAATCGAACTAAATCTTCTATTGGCTTATGATTTTTGCACACTCTAACACCCGGAAAATGCATTGCTTCTTCATAAACATCTTTAGCTCCCGGGTCTACGCTTCCCGGCACATGGGCTCCGATGTCGATCAGGTGGCACTTGTTGGCTGCCCAAGCTACTAATTGTCCATCATGAAAAACGGGTGCGAACATCGTCCAATCACCGACATGAGCATTACCCGCGTACGAAGCATTGTTTACAAAAACATCTCCTTCCGAGATATCGGAACCAAAAGCTCGAATTAGGAAACGCAAAGCAGGATCCATCGTGCCTACATGAATAGGTAGGCAATCGTGCATCGATAATACTTCGGCTCGAGGACTCATGATTGTGCATGTAAAATCTTTTGCGCCATAAAGTATCGGATTGCGTGCGGTGGTAAGAATTGTTTCTGTCATCTCGCTCAAAATTCCTTCGAGTCGAGCGTAGATAACCGAGAAGACGACCGGATCGACTTTTTTCTCCCCTGTGTCCGTAGCTCCCGGAACAGGAGCTATTTCCTCATCGGTAAGCGCATCGATCATCAATCTAGGGTCGTAGGGTGGTAGCAACATTGTTATATCCTTTTTCGCTGCAATGTCCGGTTTGAACCTCTTTTACAACCTATCTTTTTTATTATTCCAGGTGGCAGATTCAACTTTTGTTTGTCGAGCTAAGAATCGCACGATATTTCCATTTCCACAATAAAGTCATTCGAAGACATAACTCTGCCGTAATAGGGTAGCAATTCGGTTAAAGTTCTTTCACTGTATTCTCCTAGCATTCTGTCCACACAGTCTTCTAAAATAATTACCCCATAGTCTCGCTCGTTGGCGCTTCTTGCGGTCATTTCAATTCCAAAGTTCGTTGCGAGCCCGACAAGTACAACAATGTTTCGCTCTAAATTCCTCAGTAGCGGTTCGAATTCGCTGCAAGTAAATGGGTCCACTCGGGCATTATCGATTTCGAACTCGGGTTTCTCAGATACAGGTTTTAGCTCGTCTAAAGTTTCCGAACCCCACTGACCTCGAACAGCCATATTTTCTTCGGGCAGTTTTAACACTCGACCAGATCCTCTCACATATCCGCGTCGGCGGAGTTTCAGCTCCGGATGCCCGGGTCGAAAGGTTTCTTTGTGATAAATGATAGGAATACTGTGAGAGCGACAAGTCTCCACTACTCGTAAGATTCGGTCTTTGGTATCCGAATGCGGAAGGCTATTTTGTGTAAAAACATAACCTTTCCCGTCTGGGTGCCAAAACTCATTTTGCAAATGAGTCAGTACAAGCACCACATCATCAATATCTATTTTCTCGAATTCAGATTCCATTAACGTAGCCTTTCAGTTGTTAATAATTTTAGTGAGTCTATGGTATTCCGCTATGCGGATCGATAGATTAGCACGTCGATAGATATAACCAATGAGACAGAAAAATGACGAATCGGTTTCGATAATTTCTTGCAATATTCGCCATAATCTTATGAAACACTTCGATAAAGGGATTCATTGTTTTTGTCGGCGGTTGTAGAAAACAATGATGGCTAGGGCAACAAGAATTATCGAAATGTCGCCGGCCATATTCGTGCTCCCACTCTTGTACATGACTCCGACGATCGAAGCAGATATATAAGAAGCAAACGTTCCGCATATCATTGCCCTTATTCCGACCTTGGCAAGATCGCTTCTCCGACTCGGAACCATTCCTCCTATTCCTCCGATCAGTATTGCAACAGAACCAAAGTTGGCAAATCCGCACAACGCGAAGGTCGCTATAATTTCTGATTTTTTTAATAGGGTGCCCGCTTCAATCAGAGGTGCCAGTTGACTATAGGCGACAAATTCGTTGAGTACTAATTTTGTTCCCATTAATCCGCCAACAGTAGCTGCATCTTCAATCGGCACTCCCATTAAAATTGCTGGTATGAAGAAAATGGCCCCCAGCAAATCACTAAGGCGTAGATTTTTTAGGTCTGCGTTAAAGACAAATGTGCTGTCTTCTGTTCCTAAAAACACGTCTGCTATCAAAAGTCCTAATTTTCCTACGCAATAGTCTATGCCAGCTATTAACGCTAGCATTGCTATTAAAACTGCGCTTGCGGCAGCACCAACTTTCAGACCTTCTACGGCGCCAGTAGAAACCGCATCTAGCAGATTGACTGCTTTTTTTTCCATTTCTAATTCTATCCCGGCTTTGGTACTGGATTGCTCGACTTCGGGGTAAACGATTTTAGCTATTACTAAAGCACCCGGTATGGCCATAACACTCGCCGCCATCATAAATTCTGCAGCGACTCCCATTTGAATGTATACAGCCATGATAGCTCCGGAAATACATGCCATAGAGCCAGCCATTATTGCCAAAAGCTCCGATTGAGTGGCCTTTAATAGAAAGGGTTTTATTAGAAGTTGGGCTTCCAACATTCCCACGAATACACTCGCTGCGTTTGACGTTGCCTCTATGCCACTTGCTCTCATCAGGCGATAAACGATTCTGGCAATTGATTTCACGACTGCTTGCATGATACCCAAATGGTAGGCAACCGCTGATAGAGAGGAGACAAAAATTAGTGTTGGGATTAGTTTAAAAACAAATATAAAACCTCCGGAAGGGCCAAATAGGGCTACCATTTTCTCGGTGTCATTTAATGGTCCTAGTACAAAGCTGGTGCCGTAATCAACAAAACCGATAAGTGTCTCAACACAGTGACCGAGCAGCTCAAAGATTCCTTGCCCCCACGGTGTGCGAAGAATAAAAACAGCTACGATGATTTGAGCGCTTATTCCACAGTTGACGAGATGCCAATCTATAGCTTTTCGGTTGTTTGACATAACAAGACATAAAACAAAAATAGTTAGAATACCTATTAGTCCGATGAATTGTTCCATGGTTTTTCCTTAACTTTTATTTGTTGGTAAAATAGATTTTTGAAACAGGGCTTTCTAAATTAAAACTACTTGTGTCTCTTTCGCTCGTCAACAGTAAATTGACATGTGGTGAATTTCCAAAGGGAGTTTGACGTTAATTCAGAAATAGTAGGATAATTTCGAGAGCCACATGGCGCCGTTATTTGTCCGTAAAGATTTTCTGATTGGGGGTTTCGTGAATGAAAGGCTTTAAATCGAGGACAACGATTTTTGCCGTTTTCCTTCTTCTCTTGTCTTTAGGGTTGCATTTGCTGATCTCTTGGCAGGCGGGTTTGCGAATGACACCACCTCAGCCCAAGAAAGTGGATGAAATATTGCTCGTTGTGGAAGAGAAAACGATAGAAGAGATTCCGGAAACACCTCCTGTAACTCCTGATGAGCCGCTAGATTTTGAAGAAGAATTTGATTTTGAACGGCTTGATACGTTACTGAATCCAGAAGTTTTCGTTCGCCCTCCCGAAGACAGTGATTTGGCTCTCAGAGCGCAAGGGATGGGATATCAGAATATAGAGCTTACGTTAGGTGCCGGTTTTATACCTATAAGCGATGGTTTTGGACTAGGTGGCTTTAAGTTTGGGATGGGAAACGGGTTAGGTGATGGTAGCGCCCAATTTGCACCTTATATTGCCCGATTACGAGAAGTGGGTTTGGATGTGGTCTTTTGTGTAGACGCGACGGGCTCGATGGGCTGGGTACTTTCTGAGGTAAAAAACCGCATAGAAGATATCGTGCGCATTGTACGAGCCCTCGTTCCCATAGCTAGATTTGGTTTTGTCGCTTATCGAGACGATGATGACCCCGAATTTGTCACGAAAATCCAAAATTTAACATATAGCACTAGGAAACTTCGTTGGTTTCTTAGCAATTTAAAGGCTGATGGCGGAGGCGATTGGCATGAAGCCGTTCATATTGGAGTGAAAGATGCTATTGAACTGTCGGGATGGCGGGTTGGGGCTAGAAAATTAATCGTTGTTATCGGAGATGCACCTTTAGGCCAGGGAGAGCTTGCGACTGCTTTGAATCACGTGAATCGTTTCAGATCTGGTGGAGGCACTGTATCGACGCTAGACGTTAGTGAGCAGGCTAACCCTCATTTAGTAGAGCAAAAACTCGGGAGGAAGGTGTTGCGTTCTCTTTATCGAGGTTCCGCGATGGAAGAGTTTGTTGCGATTTCTGAAGCAGGTCAAGGGGATAACGCCACTTTGGACGGCGACGCTAAATTAATGAAAAGGTTGATTAAACTGATAATGGGAGATCAGTTTGCTACCGAGATGGACGCTTTATTAGATGTTCTCTAATCTGATAGATGGTTATCGGTGTTATGACTAGCTTAATGCAGCGATTGCTGGTCTTGTGGTTATTAAATCCCTTCGTGCTAGCCAAGGCATACCCTGAAGGTGACGCTCTGAGCTTGGCTGACTCGATACTAAATTTTCAAGATGAAAGTAAGGAAAAGGTTTTGGAAGTAGCAACGGTAGGCGCGCTTGTAAATAAGTTAATAAAAAGCGTTCGGGAAACTCCTGTGTCGTTGGAAGATCTTATACGGATTGACGAAATAGTTAAGTCGATG
>CAZXQY010000002.1:48662-66274 GCA_964642505.1 uncultured Gammaproteobacteria bacterium
AGATATACAAGGGAGACTGGCAACTCTCGAGATGGCTACTAATGATAACGAGACAGCATTAGAGAACATGTATCGGTCTCAATTATGGGCTGATTTGAATTTTGGGGAAGTGGTTTTTATTTATGCGGGAGCTTGGACTAATTTACTTATTGCGCGAAAGAGTACTGATCAAATAATAAAAGGCAGAGCATTGAGGTTGGCACATAAAGGGTTTCGGGTAGCATCTACCCAGTTTTTTAGGCCTAACCTTATGTATGGAGCATGGGCCGGAGTGGGTTATGTCGAAGCTGAGATGGGTAGATTCGCGCGTGCGCGGGAAATCTTCAGCAGGCTTTATCAGGTCATGGACGAAACAGAAAACAATAAAGCGAAATCGGTATTAGAGCGCGAATTGAGAGTGTTAGACGCCTTAACAGGAAATATAAAAACACGAAATTTCACCAAAAGGGTTGATAAAGACGAGGCACAAATATTACGAGTGGAGTTAATTTCGTTGCTGAGGGAAAGCAAAGAAGATGAAAGTTTTCCCGAAGGTGCAGCTGAACGCTTCAATAAGTTGGTGAGGGCAGGGCGTCTAGATCAATCTCTGTTTGAAGAAGTGATGACTTATTCTCTAGAGCTCTCCTCTTTGAATATCGGGCAATGGGCAGAACTCGCTTCCGCTGAGTATCGTCTACAGAACGGTGATTTTACCAGGGCGGTCAGGAAGTTCAATGCTTTCTTCAATAGAGGGAATATTCCAAGAGGGCTAGATTTAAGAAGGTATCGTTATCGTTGGGCTGTATCCGCATATAAAGCACGGTATTACCAAACTAGTGCGGGCATTCTAGAGCGCCTTCTTCGAAATCGTGATTTGTCGGAAGAGACACTGAGAAAGTCGAGCAAGCTATTATATCTCGCTTATCTGAAGCAAGAAGTCGAGAAGGCTTCTTTGAGTAACAGAAAATTCCTTCATAAGGCTGCCCGAAGATTTATAGAGACAAACCCAGAAGACGCAGCGATAAATGGGGCAAAACTTGTTTTAGCCCAAACTAATCCTAATCATAATGAATCGATACGAATGCTAGAAGGTTTATTGGAAGAGGGCCCCGATAGGTCGAGCTTTTTAAGAGCCCTATTCGAAGTAAAGGCTCGACGGTTCAGTAACAAGATTTCTTTAGGGCAAATGCAGGAAAGCAAGCGCTTTGCTAGAGATGGCTTGGATTCTTATCAACAAATGGACGATGTTGATCGGGAAAGGCCGTTGAACAGAGCTATTAATCTTCAGATGCGAGCCGTTGTTCTTGAAAATTCAGAAAACATTTTATCGGAAATTAAAGAGATTGAAATGACAGGGCCTTTGGGTAGGGATGTCGAACGCACTCTGTTTTGGACCCGGTTACTTGTAGCTGGTAGATATGATTACAGAGAAGCGAAGGTATATTTCGATGGTTTGATGGCTCGGGTCATCCCGAGTTGGAAAGTAGATATTCTATATCTTCTTTTGTCGTCCATGAAAAACAAGAAATTGGTCGTCCATTTAGCTGAGCGTTTAACCCGTTTGCCCAGCCTAGAATCTAGTATGGCTAAGCGAACTAGGATTATTTGGATACAAGGTTTGATTGACCTCGGAAATAGTGAGGAGGCTTACGAACAGGCTAGGTTTTTTCTAACGGATTACCCCACTTCTGGGGACGCTTGGCGGTTGCTAGGCCGTAGCGCCGAAGCTGAAGGCCAGCTATTTGAAGCTGATAAAGCTTGGGGAATGGTGACTAAGAAGACTAGCCCGCGCCAAAAGATTTGGTGGGAAGGAATGATTAATAGGACTAGGATCCGAGCTGCAAGGCGACCCGATCAAGCTTGCGCGCTTCTCAAACGGCTTATACAAAGTGATAAACATATCCCAAGGGACTATTTGAAAAATTTTAGATATTTAAAAAACAATCTAGACTGCGCTTTTTTAGGACGGTCTTAAAAAGCAACAGGCTCGGCAAATTCTAAATTAGCATTCGCGCAGCCTCATAGGCCTCCCAGATGCTGGGACCTGAATATTTAATTTTAGCTAGGGTTTGGATTTCAGTTTTCGCATTTACCGCTACCGAATTCGGTAAAGTTTGGAAAAGAGTCAGGTCGGAAGACGAATCCCCATATGCTACGCATTCCTCTCTGCTCAGGTTGAGTGAAGACAATAGTTTGTCGGTTACTGCTAATTTGTCGTCACTACTAACCAGCTGATCGGCGCCTTTAATGTTACCAGGTCGTACAATTGCGCCATGAGAATAATCTAAGCCCCAGCTTTTCAGCCGGTCTACAAAAAATTTCGGAGATTGAGAAATAACGACGCTGTGTTCTTTTCGATCTTTTATATCCAAGAACGTCTCTTTCACGCCATCAAGCCATGCGCTCCCAAGGAACGCTTCGTCTATTTGATCGTCAGTTATATCCGACCACAAAGGTAAACACCGCATCCAGAACCCGTTGTCAGAAATTTTTCCTTTGCTCCAATCGTCTTCTATTAGGAGAGTCTCTTCTAAAGACCCTACTATTCGAGAAATTTCTAGGCAAGCTGAACCTTTGAGTAGCGTCCCGTCCATGTCAAAAACGTGGAGAATCAATTACTGTACCTCGCTCCATCTCGTTAGCTATTTGACTAGTTTCTTGCGTCTCGAAGAGGTTTCACTACGTCTAGGTAATACGACTCAGGGTAGGGTCTTTCGCTGCAGTCGATCAATTCAGCAAAGTCCCATTTTTTAAGGAGTTTCCCGTTCCGAAAAACTGGTTGAAGGAGATTTTTTTCTGGTTTTATAGAATCTCGAGGGACAGTTTTATGGACTCCGTTCTCAATTGTGAGGGCTAGACGCCCTTTCTTAGAGATTTTGAAATCAGCTCCTGTCGGAGTCTTTGATATATCCTGCCAATTTCCATCCACAAAGACGGCGTTAGCTTTTTGCCCAAAATTCATCGTATCCCGATTGTGGTGTTGAAGTAGTCCACCCCCCATGCCGAAAATAGCATTTTCAGCTGAAAATCCTCTTTTTTCCATTTCGATGAATATACTAGGCAAAGCCTCAAAGGTGACGCCATCGCCCTGAACTACCCGAATATACGAGGGCAAGACTTTGAAGCCCTTTGAATTAGTTTCATAACCAAAAGAATCCATTAGCCATTGAGTGGTATCTGAAGTAACTGTAACTACGTCACCGGAATCTGGCCTAACGCCCACTAAACCAGGAAAATTTTGAATCTGAGATTTAAGTTCTTTGCCGATAATGTTTTTGACGCAATTTTCATGGTCGTAAGTATCAGTGAGCAGGATAGCAATCCCAGTATCCGCGTAGGTGTCCAACATATTCTTCAGAGCTGATGCTTCATTATCTCGCCCCCAGGCACAAAACCCAGCGTGCTCAGAGTTGCAGCCAGAATTTGAAATATTTCCAGCATTGTAATATCTTTTGGCCGCTACTATTCCGGGGACGGTGTCACTTTGGCTAAAATTCACTAAATGCGCCATCCCTCCCAATCCAGCTGATTCTTGAGAACTAACACCCCGAGCTCCGTAGTCGTGTAGCATATGTCTAAGCACTTCAGGACTATCAGAAGTATACTCTAGTGATTCCCTGATTATTTGTTTAGCCAGCCAGCTGATGCTTCCTATTGTGGTGGGATACCATACCGCCCTAAGCAAAGCAGTTTCAAAAAAACTTGTCGTCCAAAAGTATTTTGGGTCTGTATTTACCAACTGGACCAGTACATTTCGAGGAGGCAAAACAGTTCCTTCTGGTACGGCTTCTATTTCAACGGGAAGAAAGCCTCCGTGATCGTTCAAAACACCTAGCCATAATTCCCGGTTAAAATGCATGCCTTGCTCCCGCTCGATATGCTCGGCCTCGTCGATTTGTTCAAGCGTGATCGGGGACATTAAATATTCCCTCAAATAGGCCTGTAAGCCGACAAACATGGTGGACGGTAGGTAACCGCCTCGGGATTCAATATAGCTAGAGACATATTGTGTGCCCGGCGGGTAGAGCGCGTAGTGGCAGTGTTTATAATTGTCTACGTCAATAATAACGTTGTTATGAAACCCCATAAGTTGTTCCTACCTTAATTTCTGGGTTCTCGGTACGCCTCTTCGGGCACCTTTGTTAAATTCTACGATCTTTTACGAACTCCGGTAATTCCCTTGATTCGACTGCTTGAGGGGCAGCTGTTTCTCTGCAATCCCACCCTATCATCTTCGACGGTGAAAGTGAGTAGTATTGTCTGCCTACGGCTTTCCCAAATTGGAAGTAAGGTTCGGCATAGGGATGTCCTTCATAAAAATATTTTTCGAACACCAAATTTTGGAGTGTATCAAAAAGAACTGGATCCTCGACTTTTGTAGCAGTTCCTATAATTCGAACACCAGCTACTGTGGCGTATTCATCACCGCTATCAACGAGGGCAGCGAAACTTCTTTTTTCGTCGAAATTTATCGCATGCCTTCCGCCGGCGTCTATAGGAAGATAAATAGTCTCTTTCTGTACGACGTACCATAGAGATGACAAATAAATGGAGCCGTCTTTTTCTGTCGTGGCAAGGCGTATAGTCTTTTCGTTCTTCAGATAAGCCCAACGCTTTTTCCCTCTTAGTGGGGCGGCCATGCTGGCCGTAACTTCAACAAATGCGGAACTTTCTAGTAATGCCATTTAGATTTACCCCCTCTGAGCAAGTAAAGCCTTTCTGTAGCTGGGCGCTTCGACAATACCCGGTCCGTGCGACGGTCCACTGGTCCACAGAAAACTGCTCTGTATCCCGGTGGCTTCAAGTGTGTATGTATATCCTGCAGGAAGATATATGTGTTCGCCAGGTCCGGCCTCAAGGACAACTTCCTTTCCATTCGCGTCCTGGACTCGTAGTCGGATCATCCCGGTCAGGCAACATTGTGATTCGTCAAAGTTTGCTTGATACCAATTAACCGGTTCATGGTTAGGTTCGGCATAGCAGATACCTTGCCTAAAGTAACGAGCGTCCTCCCTTTCTTGTGAAATAAAAATCGCCGTCTGTATACCTTTATTGAACTCTAACCTAGGCATGTCTTTAATGTCGTCCGGGCTCATTACCTTCGGGTATCTTTGTGTTTTAGATTTCAATTCGTCTTCAGCGCTCATAGGTCTCCTCCTCCCAGGCTCCTTCTTCCTTTAAATACAATATAGCTTATTTTTTGCGTGTCTGGTGAGGGAAAACTCTGCGTTCCATGATCGGGGCTTGCGGCAACATTCGTCGGTCCCATCCGTCCAAAGTTTGCACTATCACTTTGTACCAACGACGCTCTTCGAGTGCTCCTTGGCTCAAAAAATGTTCCAGATGAGGATGCCCTTCATAAAAGTATTTTACCAAAGTTAAATCGGTAAGTTCCTCTTTAATTTTGCCGTTCTTTACTGGAGTGGCGGCTCCTTCCAAAGAAACTCCCCGAAAACTAGAGAGGTCTTCGCCTTCATCGATTACTCCTGAAACCTTACCGCCACCATCCAAGGCGGATAGGTGTTTGGCTCCCTGTGTGGTGGCACGTCCTGGATCTCCAATAGTAGGGTCTATGAAGAAGTAAATAAAATTTTGTCTTGTTACGAACCAAACAGGACTCACAGTTATGGGTTTTCTGCCTAGCACCGTTGCTAGTCTCAAGGTCTTGGCTTTTTCTAAAAATCCCCACAGAGTTGCATTTTTCAATGGGGCTATATCGGATTCCTTGACGCTCATTTTATTTTTTCCTTTTCCCGCGTTTGACTAGGCGCTGTGAATCTCGTTTAAGCATGTCGCTATAAGCCGGTCCTGCAGGGTCACCAGTATCTCTCCAGCCGGAGTGTAAAACCGGTGCCATAGTCCAAAAATTTATCGAGTCAATTCCTGAGGCTCTCAGTGTGTATTCATAACCGGCGGGAGCCCAGAAGTGGTCTCCTTCTTCCACCGAAAATTCGGTCTTGGTGCCTTTAGCGTCTTTTACTATAACAAGCAAGCGCCCCTTCATGCAGTAGAAAGCCTCGTCCCAACTAACCTCATCCCACACGAGGTCGTCCATGTCAGCGTCATGAAAGCACAATCCTTGGCTATAAAATTGGGATTCTTCTCGTTCCCTAGAGATAAAAATTCCGCTCTCCATACCCCTTACGAAACGCAATCGCGGCATACTAGCGATTTCATCATGGGTGAGATGTCGTGGAACCCGACTTTCTCTAGGGCGTACGGAGGCTCTTATTTTTGCAGCCTTCGACTTGGTTTCTTTGCTGACAGCATCCGCCATTTGTTTCCCCTTTAAGCCCATGCGGAACCAAATTAAGGCCGACCGGCTTGTCACATCTTAATCGTCCGAGTATACAAAAAAAACTTATAATTGGAAACGTTTATATAAGCCGTCAGTCTGAGTCTTTTTACGTTGTCTAATACTTTTTAATTTGATCGAATACGAAGTCTTCAAAGCCTTTTTTATTAACCGAGTGTACCCAATTTACGTTGGGCTCGTTTGCTGATACGTTCCAAAAATCAACAGAGGTATGCCCCATGGTAAGGGACGAACGCGTTTCAGTTTCAAGGTAACATTTTTTGCATTCGAATAGATCTTGTTTAAGCACAAAAGCAACGGTGCAGGCATCATGCAAGGGTGGTCCAGTTTTCTGATGTCTTATATTGTCGTGGTTAGCTAAACAGCTGATCATTTCAACCACCGTGTTACCGACTTTCGAATTTAAGGCATCCAGCCTCTTTAAAAGACCTGTTGTGCCCGTAGCCTGATGAGTCACATCTAAACCTAAAACGTTGATAGTCACGCCGCTTTTGAAAATCAAATCCGCTGAGTGGGGGTCCGCGAAAATATTGTATTCGGCAGAAGGCGTGATATTACCAGCTTCTTTCATTGCGCCACCCATCATTACAATTTCTCTTATTTTGCCCTTAATTTGGCTTTTTTTTCGGATCGCCGAGGCGACATTAGTAAGTGGTCCGGTGGTAATCACGCAGGTCGAATTATCCTTTGCTCTCATTAAAGTATCGATTATGAAATCCGTTGCATTTTTATTTTCCAAACCCCTCTTCGCGTCAAATACTGCTACTGAACCTAAGCCTGTTTTGCCATGTACGTTTTCCGCTGTGACAATAGGTCGTTTCCAGGGTTTGTCGGCGCCGGCGTATATTGGAAGATCATCTCGCCCGGCCAAAGTTCTAATCATGCAGGCATTTCTTGATGCTAGGTCTAAATGAACGTTACCGGACACACTAGTGATTCCTAGTATATCGAGTTCTTCTTCAGCAGCCATTGCCATAAAAAGATTTATGGCGTCGTCAAGACCCGGATCGCAATCGATAATAACTGGTAATGGTTTCATCCCAACTTTGCCTCAAACTGGTATACGGCATCGTAGATAGACGCTGACTCTTTTTGAACGACGGAAGGAGAAAAATAAATCAATATTCTCAACTCTTCAAAATAAGCTAATTGTCGAATATTAGCATAAACGTTTATATCAGGTAGATTATGCCGCTTAAAAAATGCTATCCTTAGCCGCGCGAAGCCTCCAGGATTCGCGCGGCGCCGTGTCTCGTGTCAACTAAAGTTGCACTGGTACAGTATCAACGAGTTTGGAGGGTAAATCTGATGGCGGCACAAGGGAACGAACCTATTCGAATGCTTGTCGTAGGAGAATCTTGGATCAAGCACACTATCCATCAGAAGGGCTTTGACCAGTTCCATACTACTGAGTACGAGGAAGGCGCGGGAGTATTTCTGAAGTCTTTTGATTCAAATGACTTTGATTTAACGTATGTGAGAGCCCACGAGATAGGCGGCAAATTTCCTACGGATATCGCTGGCCTGAACCGGTTCGATGTTATAATTTTGAGTGATATAGGAGCTAATTCTTTTCTTCTGTGTGAAGAGACTTTTTCTCGGTCTGAAAAGAGTGTTAATCGATTAGAGTTGCTGGCGGAATTTGTGAGAGAAGGAGGAGGATTGATGATGGTCGGAGGCTATATGTCGTTTTCGGGTATCGATGGGAGGGCACGGTATCAGATGAGCCCCCTCGCGTCAGTGCTACCCGTCGAGATGTTGCTGGTAGATGACCGTGTGGAAAAGCCGGAAGGCTTGAAAGCTCAAGTGTCGGCGGCAGATCATCCAGCTTTGGGCAGCGCGACGTCCGATTGGCCAATTCTACTCGGATATAATAAGTTTACCGCAAAGAACTATGCTGAGACTCTTGTGTCCTTTGAGGACGATCCAATCTTGGTACTAGGTGCGGCTGGTTCCGGACGAGCGGTTGCGTTCGCGTCTGATGTTGCCCCGCACTGGGCTCCACCCGAGTTTATGGTATGGCCTCATTACCACCAACTTTGGCGTTCTGTGGTGAGGTGGACAGCGAACAGAGTATGAGATCCGTCAAAAGCGTTTCTGGACGGACTACGATGAAGGACGTAGCGGATTATGCCAACGTCTCAATTAGTACAGTTAGCTACGTTCTTAATGGGAACGGCCCGGTCAGCCAAGCGCGGAAAAAGTCAGTTGAGCAGGCTATAAAGGCTCTCAATTACATACCTAATGAATCGGCCCGGGGATTAAAATTACAAGTCTCGTCCACTATAGGATTGGTGGTGCCCGGCCTAGAAAACCAATTTTTCAGCGTTTTGGCTAGGGGTGTGGTGCAAGCGGCTTCGGCCAAGAATCGTTTGGTAGTTTTTTGTAGTGCTGAGACCTCTGAAGAAGCCGAATATGGAATTGCACGCCTTTTATCTAGTAAACGGGTAGATGGTGTGATTTACGAAAGTGACTTTCAAGAATCGAGGGAATCTCTTTTGGAACTTCAGTCTCTTGGGCCTGTTGTTTTGGTTGATGAGAGGATACCAGGGATTGATTTGCCTGCCGTTGTAGCCGATGGAAGGCAAGGTGCCCGGGATATAGCGACCCACATGATTAATTTGGGACATAGGAAAATCTCTTGTGAAACAGGGCCTGACGGGCATTGGACGGCGGAGCAACGACTAGCAGGGTATCGTGAAGGGCTTGCACTCGGTGGAGTACACCCTGATACTATGGAGGTTATCGCAGGCGATTACAGAATGAACTCAGGGTATGAAGCTGCTAAGTTATTGTTATTACGCCCTAAGTCAGACCGTCCCACCGTGTTGATGTGTTCTAATGACCTGATGGCTATAGGCGCTTTGGAGTTTTGTCGTGCTGAGGGCATAGTTGTCCCACGTGATGTAAGTATTACCGGATTTGATGATATCCCGATCGCCAACTTGCTTACCCCGAGATTAACGACGGCTAGCCAACCGGCTCTCGACATGGGTAAGGAAGCTGCCGACTTGTTAATAAAACTGATAGACGGAGAAATCGAGAGTTCCGTCCGTTCTCCCTACCCAGTGGATTTAGTTGTTCGAGACTCAACGGCTGAACCTTTAAGCTAGTTTAACTGAAATGTCTAGGGTAATAGTCGTAGGAGCTATCAATGTCGATCTCGTTATTTCGGCAGAAAAGCTGCCGGCGCCCGGGGAGACGGTTTTGGGAGGTGATTTAGGGATATTTGGTGGGGGAAAGGGTGCGAATGCCGCCGTAGCTGCTGCTCGAGCGGGTGCAGAGGTTTTTTTGATTGGCTCGGTCGGTGACGATGATTTTGGCCAAGGGGCTCTTGAGTCCCTGAAGAAAGATGGCGTCAATTTAGATATGGTCGCTGTCGCTTCCGAAGTCACTACTGGTACCGCTTTAATTGCAGTGGATTCCAAGGGAGAAAATCAAATCATATTGGGACCTGGAGCCAATGATACGCTCTCTCCGGATATAGTCGGTAAAAATTTGCTAAGTTTTTTGCGGCAAGGAGACATAGTTCAGATAAGCACGGAAATTCCGTTTGAGGTTGTGTCTGCTGCGGCTCATTCTGCTAAAAATGCTGGGGTTAGATGGATACTTAATCCGGCACCCGTCGTCCCCAATCTTTGGGACTTGTTGCCTTTGGGGCCTATCTTGACTCCGAATGAGGTGGAGCTGGCGAGTCTAGTAGGAGATGTGGGAGCGAAACTGCAGTTTGGGAAGGAACAAATTTCAGAGTCGCTAGAGATTTTGACGGCCCGTAGTGGCGCCCCAGCTATTGCTACTTTGGGGTCAGAAGGTTGCGCAATTTCGGACCCGAGCTCGCGAATCTTCGAATCTTTCCCGGTGAAAAAACGGATAAGAGTTGTCGATACGACGGGTGCGGGAGACACCTTCAATGGTGTTTTGGCGGCCGGTCTATCCGAGGGTAAAACTCTTACGTCGGCTGTAAAAACAGCTATGGTAGCCGCCGGTTTGTCGGTGATGAAAGTAGGAGCTCGGGAAGGTATGCCGTTAAAGTCAGCAATCGTTGAGGCTGCTTCTAAACAGTAGGCTAAAAAACACTCTTTATTTTGACATTTATTGTCCGTAAAAGCCTTAGCCTACCAATTTGTCTAAAAACCCCGCAGATTTTGACAAATTTAAGGTCAAATTTAGAAACGATTCTAAGTGTTTCTAAGCATATTACTAGAATTTAATACATCCAGATATTGACACGGTAGAAGTTATTCCCTAGCCTCCCATATTGTATATGTAGAAACGTTTCTTTTTCGGGGATAAATTTGGGGGGGACCAATGAGTTTAACGAATCGTAACGTCGGGGCTCTTAGTTCGACACTGACATTAATATTTCTTCTGTTGGTATCTAGTGTGTCGGCTGAAGAAATGATCATGGGAAAACCTTACTCGATTAGTCCCGGCGCTGAGCCAGGCACATTTGTATGTAAGTGGGGGGACGAGACCGTAAACTGGAAGCCCCAAGCGTGGCACCCCAGCGATTATAAGTCCCTTGGCCCAAATATCTATGACCGCTGGGTGCAATCTGGCTTACCTTACCCTTGGGAAAAACCGCTGGAAGACCGAGTGAAGCAGGACGGTAGGGAAGTACATGATCGATCGTACACGGCTTTGTATTTTAATGAATTTGGAGAGAACTACATTACTGAATGGTCAATTGATTTGATGTCACCCGACGGTACCATGCGAGACAAAAGGCTATTCGAATGGATGGTTGCTTATCGACTTAACCCTGATGGCTTACCTAAAAATCTAATTGGGAAGGTACGCGCACAGTACATGTTTACTTTCGTCGCGCCTAACGACATGAGAGGGTTAGGTATATCGACTACTATTTACGATGGCATGAAGTTTAATGATGAATTTCTTTATACTCCCTCTGCTAGACGAGTTCGACGCTTACCTCTAGGGGCCAGACAGGACATCATACCGGGTACTATAGTTAGGTGGGAAGATTTTCCCCAAGTAAAACCGTTTCCCGATATCGATTATGAGGTGGTAGGGTTTACACTGTACGCTGGCCAACCGGACGGCACTATGGGATTTGCTTCAGAAACAAAGGGAGAACAGGTTAACATCGGGATCGACGGCGTGTGCGAGCCCGCGTTTATACTCGAGTTGAAACCTCAGTCGGGAAAATATTGGTACGCGAAACAACGACGAATTGTCGGAATCAAAACGGGCAGTAGCTGGTATGAAGAAGTCTTTGATTCCAAGGGAGAGTTGATTCGTACACGAGTGAATAGACGGGCAATAGCAACGTCTGATCCTCGGTTACAAAATGCCAATCAGGAACTAGAAGATTGGCAAATGATTTGGGCCGGTGAGTATTTCTTTGAGCCGAAAAGCGGGTTCAGAATGGATTGGTACATGAACGAGTTCTGGATAAATTACGACAAGATGCCTAGAGATATCGTAAGCCTAGACAATCTGAGTAAGGAACCAGTGCGCAAGATTTTGTTTTGGGAGTAAGAGTCAGGGAGCAATAACTCTGTGATGTTCCGGGGACGATGGAGAGTTCAATTATTTCGGGGGGATAAAATGGGCAACAGTACTAGGATTAAATTAGGGATTTCGGCTTTTCTGATAGCCTTGACCATAGTTTTTGTGGGCGGGGCGGGGCAGGCCTTTGCTCGCACCCAAATAGGAGACTTTGAGATAAGCGGAGAGATTTTCCATCTCTCGGAGCTCCGCTTCGATGGGACTCCGTCGGATACCAAGGAATTTGACTTGTTTGTGGCTCCCGGTGTTAGTTTGGGACCAGCGGCATTAGGTGCGCCGAGTAATCAAGAGAATTTTGAAACCCTGAATGCCTTTAGGACTGAACTTAATCTAGAGACAGTTTACAAAGGTATCGACCATATTACGCCAGTACTGAAACTTCGGATGTATTATGACGGCGCTTTCGATATTAACGATAAAAGCAATACTATATCTGAACCTTGGAAGACTAATCTGCAAAACGGACAACATGACGAATGGGATCCAGTCATAAGGGAAGCTTATATCGACTTTAACTATCACCCGGTCTGGGTTCGCGCCGGTAGGCAGATCGTCACTTGGGGTAGGTCAGATGGTGTGACAGTTCTAGATGTTGTAACTCCGAGAAATTTTAGAAATCCGCTGACATTTGAACAAGAGCGTTTCATGATTCCGCAAGATATGATCAATCTTAAGTGGGATTTGACACGTAGTTGGGTGCCAGGAGGGATCTCGAAAGAGTTACAGGTAATATGGAATCTTGATTGGACTCCCTCACGGTTCCCAGGATTTTATCAACGCCAAGAAGGTCAGCATCCCTACACGTTGAATGTCGTAGAGTTCGCTAATCAGGTCATTAATGTTTCTGAAGGACTTTTTGGAGAGAACGATTTTTTTGCGCATTCAGACTGGGATAAAGGTGACGTTTGGGACAAGCAAGAAGTTTTTGTCAGATGGCGTGCTAGGACGGGTTCAGGTCTCGGGCCATTTTCTGATCTTACCTATTCCATACACTATGCGCATCTCTTTGACGATATTCCGATCTATGAACTCGGAGGTCGTATAAATGCGGGCTTCGCGTATCAGATTGCCGGGCCGCGGGCTGCAGGGGGCGGAATTGATTTTAGTAGGCATCGCTATGACTTGGCTGGCTTTTCCTTTGACAAGGCACTCATGTGGTTACCAGGTGCCCTAGAAGGGACGGTGCTACGAGGTGAGGTCGTCTACAACATGGGTAAGCGTTTTTATGAGCCCGATCTTGAAACCCATAAGGCCGATCAAGTCACGGCCTTGATAGGGCTTGATCAGTACTTGTATGTTGGACCAAGAGATATTACGCCGACACCTTGGTTCGTGTCGTTTCAATACTGGCGGGATAACATTTTAAGGACGGCCGGACCGGGTCGGTTTACTGATCTAGGCTCAGCCGCTTGTGCGGCCCAACCCCGGTGCGGTGAGAGGGGTTATTTGATCGGTGGTGCCTCCAACGCGTTCGATGGGCAGCGTGGGCAAAAGAGGGACGTCGTTACACTTTTTATGTTCAACGATTTTCTTCCAGGGAAAACCCTGCGTGTAGAACTTTTTGGATTGCACGAGTTTCAAGAGCGACAAGAGTCGACTTGGGTGAGGGGTGTTTTAGGATATAACTGGAATAATCGCCTCAATACGCGGATTGGAGTCAATTATATATGGGGTAAGAATGACGCCTTTTTTGGCCAGTTCGAAAAGAATCGAAACGTTTTTATGGAGGTAAAATATACGTTCTGACGGCGTCTGGTTTTTACCCTAAAAGTTCCCACGCGTTTTACCTATCGGGGGGTGGCCGAGCAGTCGTTTGTTGAGATGACAATGGCCGATTTTGATTCTATGGTGACGTGATGCCGAAGCCATCGGCCGTTGGTATGTTGATGCTCAGGAAACAACCAAAACATGATAGAAAACCTCTCTAGAATACTAGTTAAAAGAAAAGGTTTGTCTTTTAGCGCGACAATTATTGTTACCGTTCTATCGGTATACCTTTCTCTTCAACTTAAATTGTATGACGATCCAAATAGATGGCCTCCTAAAACCGATCCCGCTGTAGAGTTGAACGATTCCTTGCAAAGGAAGTTTGGAGGGGCCAACCTGGTTACCATAATGATCTCTCGAAAAGACGGGGAGGACATTGTAAATCCTGAGACACTAGCTCTAGTAAAGAACATCACCGATCAATTACAAGAAGTGTATGGAGTTATACCGTACGCGGTTCGATCCCTTTCGACAATTAATTCAAGATACTTGAAGGGGACCGATGGTGTCCTCGATGCAGGCTTGCTGTTTGAAGATGCAAATAGAGCTCCGGAAACGCCTGAAGAGTTGGAACGCGTCCGTTTTGGGATTGAGAACAATGCCGCCTTAAAAGGTTCTTTAGTCTCCCCTGACTCCCGCGCGGTTATCGTGCAGGCTGATTTTCGTACTGGATTGCGTGACGTCCGCGAGGGTCTTTTGCTGCCTGTCACCGATCCGATTTCTATTTATCGCGATGTGGGTCGAATTTTGGAACAGGTGGCCGATGACGCCCATGAAGTAAAAGCGGCCGGTTCACCAATGCTAATAGGTTGGGTCAATAGTGACGGTTTGCCTTACATTTTGACGGCATTTTTATTAGTAGTCGCTGGGATTGGTGGTGTTTTGATTCTAGCCTTTAGATCTGCATTGGGAGTTCTGCCCCCGCTTGTCGTAGGCATCGTGGCGTCAATGTGGGCCTTTGGATTACAGCGGCTGGTTGGTGGTGAGGTCCTAACTTCGTCGGCAGCGCTATTAGCTCCGTTTATTATAATGGCGGTCGCGGCATCTCATAGTGTTTTGTTTATTAAACGCTTTGTGACGGATGAAATGGTGGCCGGTAGATCTACGGAAGAAGCTCTAAAGGCTACTCTGATACAGATGACTAAGCCATTGGTTGTTGTTCTTTGTACCGACTTAATGGCTTTTGTCGTACTTTCGATGGTGCCTTTCGATAACGTGAGTGTATTAGGTCAGATCACGGCATTTGGAATCGTCTCAATTATGATAATCGTTCCTACACTTTTAGTTGCGATCCTGAGTTTTTATAATGAGGACACTGTAAAGAAGATTGCAGAAAGAGCTCAAAATTCTCGAGATAGTGAGACGGGTATAATTCACAGAGTGACGGCAGTTATTGTGAGGCCACTAATCTACCGACCTAAGGTTCAGTTATCGGTATTAGCCGGGGCTCTGATAATGGTTTTGATCTCCGTGACAGTTTGGTTTTCCTTGCCCGTTTCAGATGAGAATACCCTAGGGAAATTCCTGTCCGAAGAAATTCAAACTGGCCAAAATAATACCTACGCTGTTCACAATTATCTTACAAAATCTTGGGAAGGGAATGATCTCTATGAAATGGAAAGAGAGATCACTAACCGTTTCGGCGGAGTTTATACTTTTGCTCTTATAGCTGAAGGGAGCAATCCTGGAGATGTTAAAACTCCAAAAGCTTTAGTTGCTTTGGATAATCTAGCATCTCATATTGCAGAAAATTCTGCGGTGTCCGGTGTAGTTGGATTGCCGTTTTACGTGAAAATCATGAATCGTTTTCTTAATGATGATCAGGATCAACACTTTGCTATACCCACTACTGGAAGGGCGCAGATGGCCATAAACGAAGCCCTTTACTTCCTTACTGGTGGAATGCCGGGAGCTTTTGATTTTGTGGTCGATCCTCTATATCAGAATACCTCCATGATAGCTTTTGTTCGGGACACTAGCCCCGAAACAGTAGAAACGTTGATTCGGACAACCAAAGAATATTTGGAAAAAAATTGGGATTCTGAGGCAGTTCAGGTAGAAATACGACTGCCCGCTGGGAACGTTGGAATTGCAGATGCTTTTAATCGGTCGATAAAGAAATGGATGGTTATAGCTACTTTACTCAGTGCGATCGCATCTTTTATTGCGGCAAGTCTATTGCTGCGCTCTATAGTTGGTCCACTATTATTAATGTTTCCGCTGGCGATAGGGATTCTATTGTGGGCATTTTTAATTCACTCTTTGGGGATAGAATTTAATTCGAATGTGACAGCCGCCCTGGCTATCGCGAGTGGAGTAGGCATTGATGCAGAAGTGTATCTGTTATATCGCTTTAGGGAAGAATTTAAAAAGGATGGTGACTTTAGGCGAGCTCTTTTCCAAGCTTTCACTCTGGTTCGAGAACCTTTAGTGTTTTCTTTTTCGGCGCTTTTCGCTGGATGCTTGGCGGTCTCGGTAGTGCCTCTGTATGTCGGTTACGTTGGTTTTAGTATGGCTCTTATTTTGTTAACGACTTTCCTTCTAAGCCTTTTTGTTGCGCCTGTGGTTTGGAGTATGGTGCAACCAAAATTTCTTAGTAGGGGTGTGATTGTTAGCGAGAGTCCATAGGGGACAGTGGCGATGGCTGGGAAAGTTAATTGGTTTTCAGGCTCTAGGTTATTTTGGAGAGCCGCATGAATTTAGAGGGTACGGCGGATTTTCCGTATACTCCTGGAGAGGTTTGGAACGCTTTGCATGACGTCGATGTCCTAGAGAAAGCGGTGCCTGGTTGCAACTTCATAGAACTACGGTCGGAGGGGCTCTATTTCGCTTCTGTTTCCTTGGGGGTTTCGGCGATAAAAGGCGACTATGAGGGCACCATCCAAGTAACCGATCTGACCTATCCAAATCATTATACGGTTTTTGGGGAAGGTAAAGGTAAGCCGGGTTACGTCAAGGTCAACGCAGATTGTAAGCTGGAGGCTACGGAAAATGGCACTCATTTGATATGGTCTAGTGAAGCTGAAGTTGGCGGTGTTATAGCTGGCATTGGAGGACGTGTGTTAACTGGCATTTCGAAATTTATGGCAAAAAAATTCTTTAAAGCTTTAACCGTAGAAATGGAGAAGTCTTTTAAACCGATTGAGGGAGTTGGCCAATGAAACCAGCGAGTTTTGACTATCAGCGTGCGGAGACCCTTGAACACGCATGCGAATTACTTTCAGAGTATGGTAGTGACGCTAAGATTTTAGCTGGAGGACAAAGCCTTATTGCCGCGATGAATTATCGCTTGGCCAGACCGACAGTATTGATAGATGTTGGGCATATTGAAAGAAAAAATGAAGTCGTTGTTGGAAAGGATGGAGTTAGGGTAAAGGCGACCACGACCCAGAAGATCGTGGAAGATAACGGAAAAGTTATTACGACTATACCAGTTTTGACGACGGCTATTGGAAATATAGCTCATACCCAGGTTCGAAATAGGGGGACAGTTGGAGGCAGTATTGTCAACGCTGATCCTGCATCAGAACTTCCGGCAATTTCACTTTTGTTGGATGCGGAATTCACAGTTAAAAGTAACTCGGGTACTCGTACTATACCCGCCGACGAATTTTTCGTTACTTATATGACCACATCTCTAGAGCCTGACGAAGTACTTACTTCTATTTTGTTCAAGACTCCACCTTCGAATAGTGGCTGGGCGTTTCAAGAGGTTGTTCGACGAGAAGGGGACTACGCTATGGCAGGGAGTAGTGTTGTTATAGATGTAGATAACAATGGAAAATGTTGCTACAGCCGGTTAGTAGTTTTTGGGGTTTCCGAAACTCCTGTCAGGGCAATCGAAGTGGAAGAAATGTTATTAGGTGAAAAATTGAGTAAGACTCTGATTAAGGAGGTGTCAGGACAGATCGTCGAATTGATCGAGCCGGAGGCGGACGTGCATGCTTCTGAATCCTATCGGAAAGATGCCGCAGTGACGCTTTTGACGCGCGCAATCTCAGAAGCGTTAGTAAGAACC
>CAZXQY010000003.1:0-64510 GCA_964642505.1 uncultured Gammaproteobacteria bacterium
TAATGGATTCTCTAAACCCTAAAAAACGATTCGGACAAAATTTTTTGACTGATGAAGGTACAGTAGACAGGATCATAGATTTAGTTCAACCCACAGAGTCAGATCACATTTTTGAAATAGGACCTGGCACTGGCGCACTGACTGGAAGACTCATCGATAGCGGAGCAATAGTCCATGCCGTTGAGATTGACAAGCGTTTATGCTCATTTCTTACAAGTAGATTCAGTAGCCACCAAACATTCTTCCTTAAATCAGGGGATTTCTTAAAATTTGAATTAAGTGAATTAAGGAAGCAATCAATTTCATGGAAGGTGGTTGGGAATTTACCTTACAACCTTGCCACCCCTATGGTTTTGCATCTTTTAAACAGCCGGTCTCTGTTCTCAAAGCTGGTCCTCATGACCCAGCTAGAAGTGGCAGAAAGAATGGTCGCCGCACCCAATACGCCTAACTACGGAAGGCTAAGCATAGCTATTCAGAGAAAAACCCAAGTGCACTTGCGTTACCAGGTAGAGAACACTTGTTTTTATCCTAAACCAAAAGTCACTTCAGCTCTCGTCGAAATCAAACCCACATTCCTAGAAAACCAAGGATATTTAGAAAGCCAACTGGATACAATAACCCGTTCCGCTTTCGGTAATCGACGTAAAACTATAACCAATTCGCTCCGAGAATTTTTCTCTAAAAACGATATTTTATCGTGTGGACTAGATCCGAAGAGCCGTGCGGAAAACCTGTCTATTGAGGATTACGAAAAACTCGCGCGACACAAAAATGAACACCTATAGAAGACTGGACATAGATGAAAGAAAAAAATAAATACTAAGCGAGATTTCCATATAATGATTCTAAAAACGGTCTATGGGTTTCTCAAAGCGATCAAGGAACCCATGGAAACCACCCTTCAGAAATCGGGCTCACTAATTGGTGGGCTTCTCATTTTGATGGTGTCTTTGACTTTTTACGATGTGGTCATGCGATATGTCTTCAACGCAGGCTCGGTGGGAACGCAAGAACTGGAATGGCATTTATTTGCGGCCATATTCCTGCTAAGTGGTGCTTATACTTTAAGAGAAGATCAGCACGTGAGAGTAGATGTGTTCTATCGAAGTAAATGGTTTTCAAAACGAGCACAGGTCGGAGTTGATATTTTCGGAACTGTTTTTTTCTTAGTGCCATTCTGTCTAGTAGTAATATGGACATCAATACCTTTCGTTTACGACGCCTATCTGCATAGCGAGATGTCTCCCGATCCAGGGGGACTAAAGTATCGGTGGATAGTTAAATCTATGATTCCTTTTGGGTTTTTTTTGTTATTACTCCAAGGGTTAATGAGTATTGCGGACAGGTTACCCGTCTTGTTTAAACAGAAATGAACGGTTTATTAGCGCTGGGTATGTTTATAACCCTGGTTATCACACTTTTATTGGGGTATCCGGTGGCTTTTACATTGGGCGCAATTGCTCTTTTCTTCGGCATACCAACACTAGGGCTGGATATATTCTCTCTACTCCCGATGAGAATCTTCGGCATTATGACTAATTTCACACTCCTGGCTGTGCCGCTTTTTATTTTTATGGGAGTAATACTGCAAAGATCTGGTCTCGCCGAACGACTACTTGAAGATATGGCTCAAATATTCGGTCGCCTTAAGGGTGGGCTAGCCATTTCAGTTGTGCTGGTAGGTGTGCTACTTGGAGCGACAACAGGTGTGGTCGGGGCAACAGTTGTGACTTTAGGAGTAATAGCTCTTCCCATCATGATTTCAAATAAATATCCAAACGACTTCACTACAGGAACCATAGCAACGGCTGGAACACTTGGACAAATTATCCCTCCAAGTATTGTTCTAATTTTATTAGCGGATATAATGGGGGTACCCGTCGGCAAACTGTTTATTGGCGCAATTTTACCTAGCGCAATCTTAGTTTCTCTTTATTTGTTATACATAACTGTTTATGCAGCGATAAACCTGCAAACATTACCAAGTCCCCTCCTAAATAAACCCTCTAAATGGACGTCATTAGCGGCATCTATTACCCCGCCTTTATTATTAATTACGCTAGTTCTCGGCTCTATAATTCTCGGCATCGCATCGCCTACGGAATCTGCCGCTCTGGGTTGCGTAGGTTCAATTTTCCTGGCCTCTAATTCGGGAAATTTCAAAGTTTCTTCCGTAATAGAATCCGCTACTTATACTGTAAAACTTACTTCAATGGTTTTCTTGGTTTTAATCGGCGCCACAGCCTTTTCTCTAGTCTTCAAAGGATTGGGAGGAGACGTAGTTATCCGAGACAGTATGGCTTCGTTTGAATCAAGCAAAGTCATATTCTTGGTTCTAAGTATGTTATTAATTTTCCTTATGGGATTTTTCCTGGACTTCATAGAAATCTGTTTCATAGTGGTACCCATTCTAGTTCCTATGTGCCCCTTCCTCGGTATTGATCCACTTTGGTTTGGCCTGATGATTGCGATAAATCTACAAACATCCTTCTTAACACCGCCCTTCGGATTTTCCATATTTTACCTAAAAGCGGTCTCCCCAGCCGAAATCAAAACAACAGAAATTTACAAAGGAGTATTGCCCTTTATTTTGATACAAATAGTAACTTTGATTATTTTGGCTCTTTTCCCCGAACTGGTGCTCTGGCTTCCGAAAACAATATCCTGATTTACCCAGTACAATTTACTTTATATTTTGCCTTAGCCTCCTGATAACCGGTCCCGTATCCGGAAAATAACCATGCCATGTTCTAAAAGATTCCGCCGCTTGCTCTACTAACATACCAATACCATCTACAGCTAAGGCGGCGCCCATCTCTACAGCCCAGTTAACAAAAGATGTTCCACCCGGTCGATAAGCTAAATCATAGCAGATTGTTTTCGGGCCGATCGCATTGCGATCAACCAAGGGAATTTCATCAGAAAGGCTCAACGAAGTGCAGTTCAATATTAAATCTAGCGGTTTTTGCGGCCTCTCACCCCACTCAAGGATTGTAATATTTCTTGACGCATCTAACTCTGCAAAGCGTAACGATTTCTCAAAGGTTCTATTCGTGATCGTAAGTGACCATGGCCTCCTATCCAAAATAGGTCCTAATATTCCCCTTGCAGCACCACCGGCACCGACAATTAGGATTTTTTTGTCCTTCAAAGAAAAACCAATGTTTTGTTCAATATCTTTAATGATGCCAATGCCATCGGTGTTGTCAGCAAAGGTTTTCCCTTCCGAAAACCATAGAGTGTTAGCCGACTCGGCAGAGATTGCTCTATCAGAAGGCTCGTCTGCCAAATGGAAAGCCTCCCCTTTCAACGGAACAGTTGCGTTGATCCCAACCACATCTTCGGTTTTCGCCCTGGCTAAGAATTCTGCTAGATCACCACTGCAGATTCTCTTTTTTTGATAGTCTATAGCTAATCGAAACTGGGAAGCGAACTCCAGGTGAATAAAGGGTGATTTACTATGATCTATCGGATCCCCAACCACATAAAATTTCTTAACTATAGTCATGGGGATGAAATTGTAACCCTCGAACAAGCTGAGACAGAAAACTAACCTTATCCTTTGAGTAGACCACCTTGGATAACATACGTTTTAAACCCTCGCTCACCCAATAGAAAAGCTGCGGCCGAACTTTTCCTTTCTGTATCACAATAAACTACATACGAAATTTTAGGATCCAACGAATCAACTTCCAGGCGTAACATAAACAGCGGGATATTAAGGCTACCCTCGATTCCGTTGTTCCGAAATTCCTCCTCTAATCTGACATCCAGGAATTTCGCTCCTCCTTCCACTAACTCTAAAGCCTTTTCCATAGAAACCTTACTTAACATAGGCTCTTTTAATAATTCTTCGAAATCTTCGGATGCTAGTCGCATGAGTGAGCCGTTACTTTCCATCACTACGGAAGCATTTCTAGCAGAACCCGACACCAACGCTTCCTCCCCGAAAGCCATCCCGACACCTAACGTCGCAAGAGTTATATCGCTGCCGCCGCCTTTAGACTCTCTAGTAACTTTAGCCGAACCCTTTCTAATGATGTAATAGATATCGCCTTCATCCCCTTGATTAACTACAAGCTGTCTAGCACTAACAGAAATTTCTTCCATTTTCATGAACATAGCTTGAATATTAGCCGCTGGAACATTGAAAAAGGCCTTTTCTCTAAGCATTAAAGTCATCCAATCCTGATCAACCTCGTCTTCCGCTGCTTGCCCAATTTCACTCACCTCTATACCGCTTACTTGATCCCATGTGGTCAAAATATCCAGCAGATCGCTATCTATTCGGGTTATCTTACATTCGTTATCAGCTTTCGCGGTATGTTGCCTCGGCTGGAAATTAGCCAAAGGCTTGCGCGCTTTTTCGGTTCCAGATCTTAAAAGAGTCTTTTTTCCGTCGTCACCTACTAGACTGATATCACCCTCTAGTAGATATATGGTTTTGCGGTCCACATCACCAGATTGAAAAATCTGCCTTCCAGTAGCAATCTTCTCAACCGTGGCTTTTCCAGCTAATTCTTGAAAGTTCTCTGCATTAAGTGGATGCGGAAGTGAGAGCTCCCTGAGTACCTTTATATCGATTCTATCGCCGTCATTCATAAAAGCATCTTACATCTTTCGGGGTCCCGAACCTATTACTTTCTCCTTGAAACCAACGATTCTCGATCCGGCTTTAGTATTGACCCAACACACAGATAATTATTCTGGAGGCAGCACTACTGCCTCCAGATAATCGCGAATCCCCTACAGGATATAACCTCTTTCATTATGTTCAGCTATATCCAGGCCTTTAGACTCATCCTCATCGGAAGCTCGTAAACCATTTATAGCCTCTACTACTTTTAAAATGACGAAAGTAACAACTGCACACCAAACTATAGTAGCGAATACTCCTATCACTTGAACCTTAAGTTGCGAGCCCATAGCCATACCATCCCGATAGCCGGCACCACCGTATTCCGCTGCAACAAAAACTCCTGCCAGAATACAACCGAGCATGCCGCCGACACCATGTACAGGAAAGACATCTAAAGAATCATCTATTTTTAAGGTTCTCTTGATGGATTGTGTAGCAAAATAACAGACGACACCAGCAGCTAATCCTATAATCAGACCTCCCACCGGACCCACATATCCAGACGCTGGAGTAATAGTACCTAGACCAGCAACCATTCCAGTCACGATGCCTAATACGCTTGGTTTTCCATATCTGAGCCACTCTATAGTCATCCATGCCAGAGAAGCTGCAGCCGCAGAAATGTGTGTAACCAGCATCGCCATACCGGCGTCATTATTTGCCGCTACAGCGCTGCCAGCATTAAAGCCGAACCACCCAACCCAAAGCATTGATGCGCCCATAACAGTTATTGTTAAGTTGTGAGGCGGCATTGGAGTATCTGGAAACCCTTTTCGATTTCCCAAAACCATCGCTGCTACTATCGCCGCCACGCCCGCATTAATATGTACGACAGTTCCGCCAGCAAAATCAAGGAAGTTCTTATCCCCTAACCAGCCTCCGCCCCAAACCCAGTGGCATACGGGCGCATACACCAAAATTAACCAGAACACGCTAAACAGTAGTACCGAAGAAAATTTCATCCTCTCAGCAAACCCACCTATGATAAGGGCTGGTGTGATAATCGCAAAGGTCATCTGAAACATCACGAAAACCGTCTCAGGAATTGAGCCGCTCATGCTGTCTTTAGCCACATCAGTGAGAAATAAATTACCCGACCCTATAAAAGCGTTGTATTTTCCCCCATCGCCAAACGCCAATCCATAACCCACTGCCATCCACACAATTGACATCAAGCAAGCGAGAGCAAAACATTGCATTAACACCGACAACACATTTTTACTGCGAACCAGTCCGCTATAAAAAAGCGCCAAACCCGGCAAAGTCATGAACAATACTAAAGCTGTCGACGTCAACAACCAAGCACTGTCACCCGTATCGATGGTATCCCCAAAAGCCGATCCCGACGACAGAAATACAGTTAAACCAAGAATTAAACGAAACATTTCTATTCCCTCCCTAATAAAAAGAACGCCTTTGTACTCGTATAAAGACGTCCTCTCATACAAATATATTTTCGAACGATTTTTATGTTAGAGCGCTTGAGGTCCTGTCTCACCAGTCCTTATTCGGACAACATCCGTAAGCTCACTCACAAAAATTTTGCCGTCACCGATAGAATCAGTATTCGCAGTCTTCCTAATACTTTCTACCACCGCACTCGCTTGATCGTCATCGACCGCAATCTCTATTTTTGTTTTAGGTATAAAGTCAACCTGGTATTCGGCTCCTCGATACAATTCCGTGTGACCTTTTTGTCTTCCGAAGCCTTTTATTTCAGTTACGGTCATACCCTCAACACCACATTCTGACAACGCCTCTCGGACATCATCTAATTTAAAGGGTTTTATAACAGCTGTTATTAATTTCATATAAGTTCCCCTATTCATAAGCTCACCCAGCTCAGCAAGGTACTTCAACCAAGCTTGGCAACTATTTTCATTTCCGAACTGCCATTATAACAGCCGGCATTTTTGTTTATCCAGACAAAAAAATCCACCTTCCACCAGAGATCTCTATCCTTTCATAGAGACAGTTTACAAATGTCTATCAAACTATTCTTTTTAAACTAAATATCATTTAGTAAATTCAGGATAAGCCTCTAATCCACAATCCGTAACATCCAACCCATCACTTTCTTCTTCTTCAGTTACACGAATGCCAATAGTCGACTTTATCGCAGTCCAAAGTATTAAGGAGGTAATGAAAACCCACCCGAATATTACTACGATACCCAATATCTGGGAGCCCATGCTAGCTTCGCTGTTGCTCAGACAAACGGCCAGCAATCCCCAAATTCCAGCAGTACCGTGAACCGATATCGCGCCTACGGGATCGTCGATTTTTCTCTTATCTAAAAATAGAATAGACAAAACAACTAAAATACCACCTATCCCTCCTATTATCGTAGCCAAAAGCGGCGTGGGGGTTAACGGTTCTGCCGTAATAGAGACCAACCCGGCTAGGGCACCATTTAGAGCCATGGTTAAATCCGCCTTTTTGAACATAAATTGCGACGTAATCAACGCCAAAATGCAACCTCCCGCAGCAGCAGCGTTTGTATTTACAAAAATTAATGCGACAGCATTAGATTTTGCCACATCCGAAACAACTAGTTCCGACCCACCATTAAAACCGAACCACCCAAACCAAAGCAGGAAGGTTCCTAATGTTGCGAGCGGCAAATTGGCTCCAGGAATTGCGTTGACCTGTCCGGCGGGTCCATATTTTCCTTTCCGAGCACCCAGCAGCATGACGCCTGCCAAGGCCGCCGTCGCTCCGGCCATATGTACTACTCCCGAACCCGCAAAATCCAAGAAACCTTTTTCGTCAAGGAAACCTCCACCCCACTTCCAGTAGCCCTCGATCGGATAAATGAAACCAGCCATAAAAACCGCGAACAGTAGAAAAGACCATAATTTCATTCGCTCAGCTACTGCGCCCGAGACAATCGACATCGCTGCAGCCACAAATACCGCTTGGAAAAAGAAATCGGACAGATTCGAATAATAAATCTGACCTTCACTGGCAATCACAGCGGCTGCCTCATTGTCTGTACCACCTAAAGTAGAGGGAAGCCCTGGCACCAGGGAGTTTATCGCTTCGGGAGGGTACATTAAGGAATACCCGCATAGGAGATACATTGTACAAGCCACCGAATATAGTACGATGTTCTTTGTCAAGATTTCGGCGGTATTTTTAGATCGTACCAGGCCAGCTTCGAGCATTGCAAAGCCACAGGCCATCAACATCACAAATGCTCCCATAACCAAGAAATAAAAAGTATCGAGCGCATATTTTAACTCTACGACGGATTCCACTTTTGATATCCTCCTAATATTCTTTGTTTTATATTCCAGTTAAAGCACGGCAGAGATCGCATCTCCTCTGCGGATCCTTAAGACTTCCAAAAACTTGCTTGCGGAAATTTTTCGGCCACCTATTTCACCGGTCTCGCATGTTGCCTTGATAGCTTCGACCACGTTTGGAACCAAATCCTTATCAACTACCACTTCTACTTTCGTTTTCGGTAAAAAATCAACTTGATAGTCAGAACCTCTATAGAGCTCAGTAAGTCCTTTCTGATATCCAAAACCTTTCATTTCTGGAACAGCAGGTCCCTTTACGCCTATCTGCGTGAGAGTTTCTATGAGATCATCTATTTTGAATGATTTGATAACCGCAGTTATGATTTTCATCTACTTTCCTCTTTTTTAAACCGAAAATCTCATTCAACGTTCACTAATCACCTCGCTTGAATCAAATTTTGCATTTTACAAATATTTAATCTGTATATATTCACTAACCCAAAGCACATGTCGTGCCAATCTTGCCCGATTACTTTTCTAAATTGGTTTCGCACAGATTTTCTGTCAGAATGGCCGGAAAATTTAGTAATGAAAAAAAGATGGTGCACCCTAGAAGCTCAGTTGAACAACCTGTGCGCACAATAATGGGGCACGCAAACTATCTTTATATATAACCAAAATGGAGAAATACCTGTGTTATTAAATTTAAACAGTCTCGAGAAATTAGCCTCTGCGATAAGCTCTTTTTTACCAGGCCAGAACGAGGAGCTGAGAGAAGAGCTGAAAAAGAATATCAAACCCGTTTTGTCTTCAATGTTAAAAAAAATGGATCTGGTAACTCGAGAGGACTTTGAACTACAGCGATCTATTCTTAGAAAGACGCGAGAAAAGCTAGAACGACTGGAGCTTAAAATAGCTGATTTGGAGAAACACGAATAAATTGTTCCTATCCGATTTCTAAAGTAAAAAGAAGAAAATCTGATTGACATCCAGAAAATCAAAAGGCATAAAACCGTCCGAAATGACTACTTCTTCTAGTTCTCTGGCACCAGGAAAACCTTGCCCCCTACTAGGAATTAAAATGAGTATAAAAATATTGGCGAAATGTAGTTAGTCCTCATGGCTACCTATGCTATAGGGGATATCCAAGGCTGCTTCGATGAATTTCTAGAACTTCTAGATGTAATTGACTTTGACAAACGTAAAGACCAGCTATGGTTGACTGGAGATTTGGTCAATAGAGGTCCTAAATCTTTGTCAGTTTTACGGAAAATAAGAGAATTGGGAGACTCGGTTGTTTCCGTGCTAGGCAATCATGATCTCTACCTAATAGCTTTGGCCCGTGTGCCTAAGATGTTCTCCGGCTACCAACACACCCTTGAAGAGATTCTTATGGCTCCAGACAAACATGATCTAATAGATTGGTTAAGCTCCCTGCCTTTTATTCACTATGATAAAGATTTGAATTTTGTGATGGTCCATGCGGGTCTATATCCATCGTGGGATTTAAATGAAGCCAAGGTTTATGCGGGAGAGATTGAATCCCAACTAAGAGACAACGACTTAATAGACTATTTTCTCGCTAACGTTTATGGAGATGATCCGCGTCGTTGGCGAACTAGCTTATTAGGCATAGAACGAATGCGTTTTATCACAAATAGTTTCACTCGTATGCGCTATTGCACAAAAAAAGGAACCTTAGACCTCAAAGAAAAAAAAACGCCCAAACTGGTTTCTCCGAAATTGATGCCTTGGTTTGCCGTTCCGTCTAGAACTAACATCAACTGTTCCATAGTTTTTGGGCATTGGTCAACACTTATACTTTCTCCAGAAGAAAAAAAGAATTATAAAGTTTATCCAGTGGATACCGGAGCAGTTTGGAAAGGAACTTTAACGGCAATACGAATAGATGATCTTAAACACTTTACAACAGTTCCAAAAACGACTGGAAGATAGTTCGAGATATTAATAACGTTCTAATATTTTAAAAGAAAATCCATACTCGTGTTTAGAATCCCGAGAATATCGATCAACCGTCTTTATTTCCCATTCTGAAAGGTCGAGTTCGGGGAAATAAACATCGCCGTCCCAAATATTTGCTTCAACCTCGGTTAAATAAATTCTTTTCGCCATGGGCACGCACTCGCGATAAATCGTTTCACCACCTATGGCTAATACCTCGTCTTCTTCCCTCAAACTATCCAAAGCTTGATTTAGAGTCGCGTACACTAAACACCCGGTCTGAACTTGATCAGGCTGACTCGTTATCACTATATTTTTTCGACCAGGGAGGAGACAGCCGATCGAGAGGTGTGTTTTTCTTCCCATAACAATAGCCTTGCCCATCGAAAGTTCTCTAAATCTCTGAAGATCCCTAGGTAGTTTCCAAGGGAGCTCTCCCCTTCTACCGATAACTCTGTTCCTGTCACACGCTACGATAAGGCTCAAAAGCAACTTATAAAACCTATAGATTCAAACAGCCACTGGGGCGCTTATAGCTGGGTGAGGATCGTAGTCTGTTAGTGTAATATCCTCAAATTTGAAATCGAAAAGAGAATCCGCAGTCGGTCGGAAAACGATCTGAGGAAGAGTTTTAGGCTTCCTGGAAAGTTGAATGTCCGCCTGTTTCAAGTGATTCAAATAAAGATGAGCGTCACCTATACAATGAACAAAAAAACCAGGTTTTAATTTGCAAACGCTCGCCATCATTAGGGTCAAAAGAGAATAGGAGGCGATATTAAACGGTAAACCTAGAAACAAATCAGCACTTCTCTGATATAACTGGCACGACAACTTCCCATTCCCTACGTAAAACTGGAAAAGCACATGGCAGGGAGCTAATGCCATCCTTGGCACATCCTCCACATTCCAAGCGCTAACAATCATGCGTCTGGAATCTGGGTCTTTCTTTATTTGTTCAACTACATTTTTGATCTGATCTGTTTTTCCTATACTGGAACTAGGCCATGCACGCCACTGGACTCCATAAACCGGTCCAAGCTCACCATCTGCGCCTGCCCACTCGTCCCAAATCGTAACTCCGTTGTCCTGCAAATATTTTACGTTAGAGCTGCCGCTCAGAAACCAGAGCAATTCATGAACGATCGATCTGAAATGGACTTTTTTGGTGGTGACTAAAGGAAGCCCCAGGCTAAGGTCAAAGCGTAACTGATGTCCGAAGCTACTCAGAGTACCGGTCCCGGTCCTATCGCTCTTTCTTATACCATTATTCCTAACGTGTCGTAAAAGATCTAAATACTCTTTCATTTTTACATCATTTTGTCTCTTGGCTTTACCTTTTCGGAAGCCGTATCACCGCAAATGACCCAAATAGCCAAGCCAGCAAACACCATGGGCAACGAGAGGATTTGACCCATAGTCGCCCATCCGTCACTAATATATCCCAAATGCGCGTCTGGGACCCTCACAAATTCCACTAGAAATCGGAGTAGCCCGTATAAAGTTAAAAAAACAGCTGTTATCTTGCCTTTGGTAGGAACCAATCTAACTAAAATGGCTAGAATAACGAAAAGCAAAAGACCTTCTGAGAATGCTTCATAAATCTGCGAAGGATGCCTAGGCACATACCCCGCACCAGGAGAAGAAAATATTACCGCCCATGGAAGATTTGAAGGAATTCCCCAAAGTTCCTGATTAACAAAATTCGCAAGCCTTCCAAACCCTAAACCTATTGGGACAGCCGGCACAATGAAATCGCTAATAGTCAGTACCGATCGACCGGTACGAAAACCAAGATACAGAATCGCCAGTGTTACACCTATTAGCCCTCCATGAAACGACATGCCACCCTTCCACACTTCAAATATCGAAATCGGATCTAATAAAAAATGTGAGAAATCGTAAAACAGCACGTAGCCCACTCTCCCACCCAAAACTGCTCCCAATGAACAACAAAAAACCAGGTCGTCTATGGAATTTCTAGGCCACCCTCCTAGATATCGCGCAACATACTTGTGCAAATAAATCCATCCTAGCCCAATGCCGGTTATATAAGATAAACCATACCAATGTACTTTAAGCGGACCCAACTCAAACGCTACAGGGCTAATCTCAGGAAACTCGATCATTTTAATTACCTTAGGCGGAACAACCTACTCACCAATCCAAAGGTTCCCCAAAAGATTCTACGAATATTTTTTCAACCAGTTCTCTGGTCAATTCGTGGTTCTGAGTTCCTTTTGAAGACACTTTAATCGCCCCTAAAATCGAAGATAAGCGACCTGTTTGCAACAAATCAAAACCATTACCAAGTCCGTAAAGTATCCCCGCCCGATAAGCATCACCGCACCCGGTAGGATCTCTTACCTTATCAACTGTAACAGAAGGTATTTCTAGTTCGCCATGTTCGCTGTGTATTGACGAGCCCCGCGCGCCACGGGTAACAATGTAGGCCTTCACCCGTTTAGCAATAGCCGCCGAATCCAACCCAGTACGTTGTTCCATTACTTCGGCCTCATACTCATTAACGCTTACCCAATCCGCTAACTCTATAAAATCTTGAAGCTCCCTACCGTCAAACATCGGCATCCCTTGACCTGGATCAAATACAAACGGAATCGATTTCTCCGACATTTGTTTAGCATGGGCTAACATTCCTTCTTTTCCGTCGGGAGAAATTATCCCAATCTCCGCTTCCTCGATAGAGGATAAATCATTTACCGTCGAAAATTCCATCGCACCTGGATGAAAGGCTGTTATCTGATTATTGTCAGTATCGGTAGTTATAAATGCTTGAGCAGTATAGGTAGTGGGAACTTCTGTAACGAAGTCTCTGACTATTCCGAGCTTATCTAACCAATTCCTATAGGGTACAAAATCTTCACCGACAGTCCCCACAGCAAGAGGGTTCCCCCCAATCTTTTTAAAATTGTAAGCTATGTTTCCTGCACAACCTCCAAACTCTTTTCTCAGATGCGGAACCAAAAAAGACACGTTCAACATATTTATTTTATCGGGCAAGATGTGATTTCCAAACCTATCCCCGAACACCATGATATTGTCGTAAGCAAAAGAACCACAAATGACCGCCTTCATCTAAGTACCTCCGTTCTCTACAGTTTAAGTGTCGAATCTCCCGAAAAAATAACCAAAGCTATTGAGACGACCATGTGATTTGAAAACCACCACAACCCCTTGCGGTGTAACATTCAAAATTCAAATTGAAGACTATAGCAGACAAACCGACTTCCTAGTGAGAATCGTTATTTATAAATCAATTTTTTAAGAAACTGACCCGTGTGACAATCGACTGTCGCCAAATCTTCAGGAGTTCCTTCCGCAACAATTCGACCACCATTAGCCCCACCCTCTGGCCCCAAATCTATTATCCAATCAGCAGTTTTTACCACTTCCAAATTGTGCTCTATCACCACGATCGTATTGCCCATTTTCCTTAAACGTTGAAGTACGGAAAGCAATTGTTCGATATCAAAAAAATGTAAGCCTGTCGTCGGTTCATCCAAAATGTAAAGGGTTTTCCCTGAACTCTTGCGAGAAAGCTCTTTCGCTAATTTAATCCTTTGTGCTTCCCCTCCTGAAAGTGTCGTCGCACTTTGGCCTAATTTGAGATATGAAAGACCCACTTCTATCAGAGTAGATATTTTCCGATTAATGCTAGGAATTGAAGCAAACACTTCCTTAGCTTGCTCGATTGTCATATCCAAGATGTCACTAATGGAATTTCCCTTATACAAGATATCTAAGGTTTCTCTGTTATACCTGCTACCTTTGCACGCGTCACACTCCACATACACATCAGGAAGAAAATGCATCTCAACTTTTACCAAGCCGTCTCCCTGGCAAAATTCGCAACGTCCACCTTTGACATTGAAACTGAATCGTCCTGCTTGGTAACCCCGGGATCTCGCCTCCGGCGTTGTCGCAAATAAATCGCGGATCGGGCCAAAAAGACCTGTATAAGTCGCCGGATTAGAGCGAGGAGTCCTCCCTATTGGGCTTTGGTCTATGTTTACTACCTTGTCAAGATGTTGGAATCCTTCGAATCTCTCAAAATCCGCCGGTTTAACTGAAGAACCATTTAACTCGCGCGCAGCTATGGCATACAGTGTATCGTTAATTAGAGTCGACTTTCCGGATCCGGATACTCCAGTAACACAAGTCAAGACGGTGAGGGGTATCTCCAAATCTACAGAATCAAGGTTATTACCTGTGGCTCCAGTGATTCGAACAAAATGACCTTGATTTATTTTTTGGCGAGCCTTCGGTTTAACTATTTCCTTTCTGCCCGAAAGATACTGGCCCGTTATGGATTCTTTGGATTTCTCAATATCAACCGGAGATCCGCTAACCACCACTTCCCCACCTTTCACTCCCGCACCCAAACCCATATCGATCACATGATCAGCCGAACGAATGGCATCCTCATCATGCTCTACGACGATCACAGTATTGCCCAGATCCCGCAACCTGAATAACGTGTCCAAGAGTCGGCGATTATCCCGCTGGTGTAATCCGATAGAAGGCTCGTCTAAAACATACATAACACCGACTAAACCAGCCCCAATTTGGCTAGCCAGTCGAATTCTTTGCGCTTCTCCACCTGACAAAGTCCCAGCGCTTCGATCTAAAGTAAGGTAATCCAACCCGATATTAACCATAAATTCTAAACGATCTAATATCTCTGATATGATCTTGTTAGCCACCTCTCCTATATTTTCTACTCGGCTAGCGGTAAAAAAAAAGTCTAGCGATTGACTAATAGATAATCCTGACAATTCACTAATAGTGCGGTCCTCGAAAAACACATTTCTAGCCGCCTGGTTTAATCGACTTCCTTCACATTCTCTACAAGATTTAGAACTCATAAATTTCGCGAGTTCGTCTTTTACTGGTTGAGAGTCCGATTGTCGAAATCTACGCTGCATATTCGGTATCACTCCCTCGAAGGGATGCGATTTTGTATATTTCCGACCACCTGACCCCAAATATTCAAATTTTATTTCTTCTTTTCCGCTTCCATACAAAATAGTGTTTTGTATACTTTTTCCTAAATCGACAAAAGGAGTATCAAGCGAGAAGTTATAATGCTTGGATAGAGCCTCAATCAATAGAAAATAATAAGAGTTCCGCCTATCCCATCCTCTAATTGCTCCCGCTGGAAGACTCATCTTTCGGTTTTGAACCACTAGCTCTTCATCGAAATACTGAAGAAACCCTAACCCGTCACAAACTGAGCAAGCTCCACTAGGGTTATTAAAAGAAAAAAGTCTGGGTTCAAGATCGGTCAAGCTATAACCACACACAGGGCAGGCGAAAAGAGAAGAGAAAACCTGGTCTTCACCATCTCCTTCAACAGGCTTTACGATTACGATCCCTTCTCCCAACTCTAATGCGGTCTCTATAGATTCTGATAATCTAAGTTGGACATCCTGTCGTATACTAAATCGATCTACTATAACGTCAATATTATGCTTTTTTCTCAAAGCTAACTTAGGAGGATCATCTAACATACAGATTTCTCCATCCACCACGATCCTCGCAAACCCAAGACTTCTTAACTTAACTAGCAACTGGTGATGCTCACCTTTTTTTTCTCTAATTATGGGAGCTAACAACATCCACCTACTACCGAGCGGCAGAGATAGAACCCTATCCACCATTTCCGTTACTGTTTGCGCCCTTAAAATACGAGAATGATCAGGACAACGTGGCTCGCCCACCCTGGAAAAAAGCAGTCGAAGGTAATCGTAGACTTCGGTTACTGTCCCTACTGTGGATCGCGGATTGTGAGATGTCGACTTCTGCTCTATAGATATCGCTGGGGACAACCCCTCTATGTGGTCTACGTCAGGTTTGTTCATCACAGACAGGAATTGGCGGGCGTAGGAGGAGAGCGATTCAACGTAACGACGTTGCCCCTCCGCATATATAGTATCAAAAGCGAGAGACGACTTTCCTGAACCCGATAAACCGGTTATTACCGTAAGTTTACCTCTGGGGATATCCACATCAATATTTTTCAGATTGTGGGTTCGTACTCCGCGTAGGCGTATATTTTCCATTAAAGATCCCAAAACCCTTTATTATCAAAGGGTAGATTTGAATAACAGGTGGTCAAAAATGGTATTTTAAATTTTTACGAACCCAATGGCGAACTAAAAATCCTTGGAATCTGCTACTGGAGCTAAAAAAAGGTGAAATCGATTTAGCGCAATAGAGGGAATCGCCTTGTAAGAGTTGCTATTGTCGCGTTATGCTGCCCGTTTAAGCTTGTCGAGACATCGAGTATATCTCGCTAAATAAGCTTTGAAGTTTACTTCTAGACCCAATTATGAGGGCCTAAACAAGGGAGGATCAGGAAATGGCGCGGGGACTCAACAAAGTGATGCTAATAGGTAACCTTGGAGGTGACCCCGAAATCCGTCATACCAATAGCGGAATGGCCGTGGCGACCTTCAGTTTAGCCACTGCTGAATCCTGGAAGGATCGGGATACCGGTGAATCGAAAGACAGAACGGAGTGGCATCGTATTGTTTTTTTTGGAAGAGTCGCAGAAGTAGTCGAACAGTACCTAAAAAAGGGCGCCCAAATCTACGTCGAAGGCCGCATCCAAACACGTAAATGGCAAGATCGCGACGGGAATGACCGATACACAACCGAAATAGTCGGAAGCGACATGCAAATGCTGGGGAGTAAACGAAACGACTTTACAGAGAATAATGACCTAAAGGAAAGTATAGAAGAGCCCATTAAGCCTATGAACGAAACAACTGCAGAAGATGTTAGCAGCGGTAAATTTATTGAAGACGATATACCATTTTAAAAGCTGGCTAGCAAATGTTTACTACGGAAAATGTAAAGGGTCTGTCTACGAATACTCCAAGCCTCTCTCTATAACTGCATCATTAGAAAAATCTCTATGAATCAAATAAGGTTGTTAGCGTCGCGCTGGTTTGGGCCATTATTTGCAACCCAATTTCTCGGCGCCTTGAACGACAACATTTTCAGATTCGCCATAATCGTTTTTGTAACCTTCCAAATGCCTGAAACAGGCATACTAGACACGAAGTCTTTAGTAGCAGTAACTGCCGGTACATTCATTTTGCCTTTCTTTCTCCTTTCTGGGATCGCGGGTCAGCTTGCCGATAAATTCGAAAAATCGGGTATTGTGATAATCTTGAAGAACATTGAAATAATCCTAGCCATTTTAGCTGGGATAAGTCTACACTTTCAAAGCTACCCAGCACTCTTGGTAGTTTTGTTTCTAATGGGAACGCAGTCTACTTTTTTCGGACCGATAAAATATAGCCTACTCCCACAACATCTAAGAATTGACGACTTAACTGGAGCAAACGGAATAATACAGGCCGGCACCTACGCCGCAATTATTGTGGGCGGATTCATTGGTGGAACGATGATGAGCAGAGACGAGAATACGGCTCTAAATCTAATGATTGTAATGTCCCTCATAGCTTGCTCCGGTAGAATAGCCGCCAAATTCATCCCACTGGCGGAAGCAAATGCACCTGACCTAAAATTTAAGATCAACCCCATTTCGTCAGGATGGCATTTAATAAAGAGCAATTTAAGCCAAAAAGGAACAGCAGTTTTAATCGTCCTAATCTCGCTTTTTTGGTTCATGGGGTCTACCTATTTCACTTTAATACCTATTTACGGTAAGGAAATATTAGAAGCCACGGCTTTTAACGTGAGCTTCCTAACCCTAGCCTTGGCTATAGGCGTAGGTATAGGTTCTTTGATTTGTGAAAAAATTTCTCGGGATGCGATAGATTTGGGATTAGTCAGTATTGCCGTCATTCTGATATCTTTAATATCGATAGAAATATTTTTTATCGGAGAAAAAGGCTCTAACAATACGGCGTGTGACGTTATAGGGGTTTTTCCCATGAAGTGCTTTAATCGATTCTTCATTGATATGATCGGTCTTGGCATAGCAGGCGCACTGTATGTCATCCCGCTTTACGCTGCTCTCCAAAGCAGAATAGAACGAACACATAGGGCAAGAACGATGGCCGCGCTGAACATGACAAACGCGCTGTTTATGGTCGTATCGTCTGTGTTTACACTAATCCTATTTCAACTTAACGTTGTAACCCATTACATTTTTACCGCTGTAGGATTATTGAACGTCGGTGTCACCGTTTTTGCGTCACTTTTTGTCCCAGAAATCTTATGGTGGCATCGAAAAAATACTACAAAAAGTAATTAGTTATGCCGTTCTGTGAGGCCTAGACAAGTACTCCGTACTACGCATTTCAATCAGTCTACTAGCCGTCCGTTCAAATGGCTTCGCTAGTCTGACCCCTGTATAAAGCATCTCCGGCGTGGCTACTGAAGAGACAATCAAATTAACTTTTCTATCATACAGTTCGTCGATTAAATTTATGAATCGCCGAGCAGCATCCTCATCTTCGCGTCCGAGAATTGGAATATTCTCCAAAAGCATAGTGTGGTAAAGGTTACCTATCTCAATATAATCCCTTGAAGACCTAGGATTCATACATAACTGTTTGAAACTCGCCCAAATTACGCCATCAGCGGCTCTCCGTACTTTGAAGGCTCTACCCGCAACAATTATCTCTTCGCTCAAAGAGGCGTTACCCCCTGTCATAACCAAGAAAATCTCCATAAAACTATCTGTAAATTCATTTACCTCACCTAAATAGAATACGGGCGCGCTTTCCAAAGCACGGAGCCGATAATCTGTATCTCCTTTAATTTCAACAACCGTAGTGAATTTTTTAAGAAGGTCGATTGCGGGGACAAAATGTTCTCTCTGCAGCCCATCACTATAGAGCAAATCTGGCTCTTCGTTTGATGTAGCTATCAAAGTAACTCCTCGCTCAAAAAGATTAGCGAGCAACCGACCTAGCAACATAGCATCAGTAATATCGGTTACTTGAAACTCATCCAGGCAAACCACTCGGATCGAGCTGGCCCAAGCATCTGCCACCGCGGCTAGCGGGTCTACCAGGAGCGACTTTTCTCTTAACTCATCATGAATACCTTGCATAAAGGAATGAAAATGCAGCCGTCTCTTAGGAGTACCACTTAACGAATCGTAGAATAAATCCATCAGGTAAGTTTTACCTCTTCCTACATCTCCCCAAAGATAAACACCTGGAACTAAGTGCCAAGATCTGTAACCAGAAAAGGAAAAAAGTGACCGGAGGCTTTTGAAGTCCTTCTTTCGATCAGCCTCTAAACTTTTGCAAACGAAATCGAGTTGGATAGCGACGTCAAGCTGTCTTGAGTTATGGGTAATGAGCCCTCCGAGGCAATCAGAGTAGTACTTTTCACTAGGTAGTACGATATTATTAGAGTTTGCCATGATGTGATGACGGGTAAATAAAATAAAAAAACTTAGATTGTTAATAGTTCTTCAAGGTCATTTTTATATACACTATAGGATAGTGTACTAATTTCCGAACATTAATGCTTATGACGATCATAATTGTTATTGTTTTTATACTTTTGTTTCTGCCCCAGATTTGGGCCAAAAGGACGATGGCGAAATATGATTTCGAGCGATCCGACATACCTGGGACAGGAAGTCAATTTGCGAATCATCTGATAAAAAAACTTAACCTTAACAACTGCCAAGTTGTTAAGGACGAATCTGGACTGGGGGATCACTACGATCCTAGAAGCAAAACCGTTAGTCTGTCAGGGCAGTATTTTAGTAATAAATCTTTGACCGCGCTAGTAGTCGCGAGCCACGAAATAGGACATGCCTACCAACACCATATAGGTTATAAGCCCCTTCAAATAAGAACCCAGTTAGTTACTATCGCAAACCTAGCTGAGAGAATAGCTTCCTTGGTCTTGATAGCTAGCCCCATAATCACATTCGTTACAAAAATGCCTATTATCGGAGCCATAGTATTTATGTCTGCGTTTTGCATCATGGCTCTCCCTGTTTTAATTCATCTCGTAACCCTGCCAACCGAGTTCGACGCTAGCTTCAAAAGAGCACTGCCCATCTTAGCCTCAGGCTACCTAAACGAAGAGGAATTAAAAATTGCCCGAAAAATCTTGTTAGCCTGTTCGCTAACCTATGTGGCAGCTTCCCTGGCAGGATTGCTTAATCTATGGAGGTGGATTAGACTCCTCCGGCGTTGAAATTATTAGTCAGTCTACATTAGCGAAAATATACGATTATCAAAACCTATGAGAAAATTCAGGTTGCATAAATTAGAAGGAATAATTTTTGATGTTGATGGCACCTTAGCTGACACTGAGAATGCACATCGTCAGGCGTTTAATCAGGCCTTCAGGGAATTAGATCTGGATTGGTACTGGTCAATCGAAAGATATACTAAACTACTTTCAATTTCCGGCGGAAAAGAAAGGATCACCGTTTTTGGAAAGGAACTTCGGCAAAGATTCCCTAGCGACTCAAAGTTTTTTGACTTTGTAGCTGAGTTGCACGATCGGAAAGGTGAAAACTATAGACATTTATTATCTGAAGAGAGAATTAAATTACGACCGGGGGTGAAACGATTGATAGAAGAAGGACATCATAATCTAATCAGCCTTAATATCGCGACGAGCTCATCATTTGCGAACGTAGACACGTTGATGCGTGCCAATTTTGGAAACAATTGGGAAGGCCTTTTTAAGGTCATCGAAACCAGCGACACCACGAAAGAAAAGAAACCGAACCCGGCCGTTTATAAAAATGTTCTTACGAAAAGTAAATTGAAAGCTGAAAACGTAATTGCTATAGAAGACACACCCAACGGTTTAGAGGCCGCTCTCGGGGCCTCTTTAAAAACCGTAGTAACGGTACATCCGATGACGGCCAAAAGCATTTTTCATGATTCTTCCTTAGTACTTGACGGTATGGGAGAACCCGACCAACCATTTACCGTACTTTTAGGCGATACCTTTGGCCATAGCTTTTTAAACGTAGCTCTTCTAGACAAGATTTTAGGGCATGCCAGGTAAAGTCTATTCTACCAGAACATACGCATTACCACCTCCTCTATGGACTCGTAAAAGGATTTTACTCCCCGAATCTTTCGCTATATCCAGAAACTCTTCTACTGTTTTTATTTTCTGCCTATTGATCGAACTTACGACGTCCCTTTCCCGTAATCCTGCTAACCACCCCTTGCTGCCCTTTTTTACCTTATAGAACATAACTCCTTCTATTCTTCCAAAATTTTCGGAAGTTTCCGGAATAGGCCCAACAGATAGTCCTGAAAGCGCACTTTCTTTGAACTGACTTGTTCCGAGGGCATCTTTATAATCTCCTACAACAAGTTCTACAGTCACACTTTTTCCATTTCTTAAACAGTCCAAGCTAAGCTGTTGACCTGCACGCGCCAAACCTAGTCGATTCCTCGCATCGGAGGCGCTACTTATCGGACGTCCGTCAATCTCTATTACGACATCGCCGAGCTCAAGCCCTGAAGTATCCGCTGGAGAACCACCCAAAACGCTGACAATCACTGCGCCTTTTTTAACCGACAATCCAAATGCTTCTATTAAAGACGGATCTAAATCTTGAAACTTAGCACCGACAAACCCTCGTCTCACTTCCCCATATTGCACTATCTGGTTAAGCACATCTCTCGCCATATTTACCGGGATAGCGAAGCCTATACCAATATTCCCCCCGTGTTGCGAATAGATCGCCGTATTGATTCCTATCAATCCCCCTTCTAGGTTCACCAAAGCACCTCCTGAATTTCCGGGATTAATCGAAGCATCGGTCTGAATCAAATCCTCGTAGTCGAGAATTCCCAACCCAGAGCGGGCCAGAGCACTTACAATTCCTGAAGTAACAGTTTGGCCTAAACCAAATGGGTTCCCAATTGCCACCACAAAATCTCCTACTTTCAAGGAATCTGAATCAGATAGCTCGATTGAAACTAACTTTCCTCCTCCAATCTTCAGAACCGCAATATCTGTTTCCGGATCAAAGCCGACTAAATCGGCTTTAAAAGTTCCTCCGTCCAACAATTTTACTCTGATCTCATCTGCGCTCTTTATTACGTGATAGTTCGTCAATATCAGGCCTTTTTTTGAGTCCACGATCACCCCGGAACCCAAGCTTTGTGTTCTCTTCTGCAATGAACGTTCCGGTACATTAAAAAACCGCCTAAAAAAAGGATCGTTAAATAGTGGATTCAAGCGTAATTCGACACTCCCTTCGGTTGATATATTGACTACGGCAGGCGTGACCGTATTTAACATTGGAGCCAAGCTATATTGTTGGTTTGCGGGCAATGCACAAAACGGCTCACCCACCCATAGCGTCAGTATTGTGACCCAACCAACTATATTTAATCTTCGCATAACACCGTAAATTCTTATGTGATAAATGTTGGACAATGTTCCGTCTATAACTTAGACGCAACTTCCTTCATGACGAGGGCGGCGGCACCCATCATTTGTTTCACAAAATAGGGTGGTTCAAGAGCACCCAAAGACTGAGCTCTCGATCCATGTTCTAACTCGTCTTCTCGCATTTGCTGAAGTATTTGACGAGTCCGGTGATCATCTAAGGGTGTTCTCGATAGGTGCGCTTCCAGGTGTCGCGATACCTGTTTCTCGGTCTCCTCCACAAAGCCCAGGTTTTTTTGGTCTCCCACCAGCGAAATAAGAGCCCCCATAAAAAAAGAACCAAAAAACCAAAATTGTGTGAAAAGACTAATTGAACCACTCAATTCTTCAAGTCGACGAGAACACCACACTAAGTGTCTTCGCTCTTCGGAAGCAGCTTCTTTCATAAAAGCAAACGTGGTGTGGTCTCTGGCAAATAAAGCCTGCCCCAAATAAAGCCCTTGCGCGGAAACCTCTCCAGCATGATTAACACGCATTAAGGCGACTACATTACATTTCTCAGATTCACTTATCCATCTTTTTCTCTCTGGCGCCCGGGGGTAATCCTCTAAATAATTCGTCGCATTGGAGGATTCAATATCTATCCGAAATATGCTATCAAAGCGTTCAATCAGAACATCTAGTCCAGAGGGGCACCTCACATTAGAATTTAGCATCTCGGAATCCTAAAAATTATACCTATCATGGTATAATACCATTTATATATCATTGACAGTTATCTGCGTTACTCGTAATATCCACCGTTTGCACGTTTGTTTTAACCACTAAATATTTTTCGGCGACTTTTCTGATGAAAACATTTTCGGTCACTCCATCTGATATTAAACGAGACTGGTACCTAGTGGACGCGACTGACAAGATACTGGGCAGACTGGCTAGTGAAATTGCAAAAAGATTGCGAGGGAAACATAAGCCCGAATACACACCGCATGCCGACACGGGCGACTACATAGTTGTGGTAAACGCAGAAAATATAAAAGTCTCAGGGAACAAGTTGGAAGATAAAGTATATTATCGCCATTCCGGATACCCTGGAGGACTAAAAAGTACAAATTTAGAAGATTTGTTAGCTAAATCCCCAACGGCTGCCATCGAATATGCTGTAAAAGGCATGCTCCCGAAAGGCCCTCTCGGGAGAGCTATGTTCAAAAAGCTCAAAGTCTACAGTGGACCAAATCACAAACATTCCGCTCAGCAACCAACAACTTTGGAACTATCCTAAATTATGGAAAAATCAGAGCATCTACGCACCGGCCGAAGGAAGACCTCCACTGCCAGAGTTTTCCTAAAACGAGGGTCAGGACAGATAAATGTAAATGGGAAACCACTTGACGAGTATTTCGGAAGAGTAACCGGTCGGATGTTGGTAAAGCAGCCCTTAGAGTGCGTTGATATGCTTGATTCACTTGATATCAGAGTAACCGTAAAAGGGGGTGGGAATACCGGGCAAGCTGGAGCAATACAACTGGGAATCACTAGGGCATTGATAGGATATGATCAAAGTTTTAGAGCTCCTCTTCGGGCCGGAGGATTTGTGACAAGAGATGCCAGAGAAGTAGAACGAAAAAAAATCGGTTTACACAAAGCTCGTAAAAAGCCGCAATTCAGTAAACGCTAAGAATTCCCCTTCCGTTTAAACGCGCAACCGCGTCCGAGCTCCTCTTCGACGGGGCGGCAGCTAGTGGTCTTAAGTCCAACAGTAGCTCCTAATTCTGTTTTTGGGGGATCGTCTAATGGTAGGACAGCGGACTCTGACTCCGCCAGTCTAGGTTCGAATCCTAGTCCCCCAGGCATTTACAAGTGAGAAGCGGCTCTGGAAGCACACCCAACGAACGCTAATTAATGAATAAATCCACTCTTTCTGGTAATTTCAACTTGTTAGTTGTAATTTATTTAGTATAAATAATATTTGAAATTAATTATCGCCTTTTGTCACTTTAGCTAAGGGGAAGACTATGCACGTAAAACGATTCGATTTCGATTACAGTAGACGGTACTTTCTGGAAAAAACTATGGCCGGAGCGGGTGGAGCAGGTGTCCTAACCGCTCTATGGCCCGAAATTTGTCGTTCTTACTCCGCCGCCAAGTCGTATCCCGACGAACTCTTGGATATAGAAACCTTTACTAAGGGACAAGTAAAGGTTGGAGATGTGATAGATGCAGATAATGTCCTACTTGTTCAAGATTTAATCGACCCTATCACTTATCAAGAAGTTTTACAGGACGGGAGAAAGTTCTTCATCCAGCCATCTATCCAAGAAGCAGACACTATGTATCCTCCCTATTTTTTGGATGCGACAATACGCAATCAAGGCCAAGCCACTTTTGATAGTATCGGGAACGTGTATACAAAAGATGGCAAACCATGGATAGGCGGACTGCCGTTCCCAGAAGTTTCAAGTGGCGACGAAGCTATCGCGAATATTACCTTGAGCTGGGGACGACACGATAAAGCTATGTACACAATACCGGCAGTGACAGTAGACAAGGAAGGAGAACAAAGATTTGAATACGAATGGATTTGGGCTGAACAACAATGCTCCGGCTTGGTTCACCCGAGGGAAAGTAGTCCCTACCTGGACGGATACGACCATCTTTCCCGAATGCAGGTTATCTGGTTTACGTACACTCTAGACGTTAAGGGTCATGCGTTCTTAAGTTATTGGAAATACGATCAAAGGGAAATACCTGATCTTTGGGGCTACCTGCCTTCATTGAAAAGAGTACGACGTTTCCCTGCTAACCAAAGATTTGAACCCTATATGCCTGGAATGAACCTATACCTCTCCGACGCATGGGCATCTGGCGATCCTATGCTCACTTGGGGGAACTGGAAGATAATACACAGAGGTCCATTCTTGGCTTCACCTCACTTTCAATGGCAACCGGATAATCCCAATTGGGCCCCCTCACTGATCGGTGGCAATCAAGGACAATCTTACTATTATGTAGGTAAATCTCTAATACCAGAGGTAATTGTGTTTGAAGGCGAACCAGTAGGTTTCCCAAGCGCACCAGTTAGCAAAAGAAGAATTTTCCTAGACACTAGGAACATGGGAGCTGCAGTGGCCATAACCTACGATCGCAATGGTGATGTCTGGAAAGGCTTAGAAGGAGGAGGAGGATTGGCACAAACGGACTCTCAGTCTATATTAACTTCCGACGGAAGACCGGAATGGAGCTGGTGGTGGGCGATGAGCCATGACGTCCAAAGAAACGACGTGACACGGTTTCACAACGCTCCTACCAGTAGAGGAACCTGGGAATTCGCCTTAGATCCTGAAGAAGATTTTGTTGCAAGGTATATGACAAAACAAGCCTTGAGGAGGATGGGAATTTAAATTAGTTAGGAACTAACCGTCGATAAATTATTTCATGTCCAAATACATCCTATCGAAAGACGTTTTTGACATAGGTTATTTCACTGACCATTTGGACAAAACCTTAAGGTTTTGGAAAAACGAACTGGGATCGGATTGTGAAACTCCTGTACGGTATAACGATGGTTTGACACAATATCGCTACCCTCTTAGAGAAACCATTATTAAGGTAAACACGTCAGATAGAAAACTGGCGAAACCGCCAAGTGGATACACTGAACTTTTCATTGCGACGAAAGGTATAAATTCCCCCAAAAGTCTACATAACCCCGATGGCGAACTGGTTACATTTGTCCCGAAAGGGTATTTGGGAATATCAGAAACTGCCATAAAGGTTTCCGTTAGCAATACTAAGTCACACGGACATTTTTACGAAATTGTGATGGGATTTGAGAAAATTGGAGAAAATTCTTTCCGCTCTGGAAATTGTCTCTTGTTTACAGAGAAAAAAGAACAACAAGAGAGAGCCGGCCATTGGGTAAATTTTGGCTTTAGGTACTTCACGGTCCACGTGCGTAACTTAGACGACACTTTCAACAGGATGGTTGCTGCGGGCGCGGAAGTGGGAGAAGAGCCGTATGCAATTGGAGACATTGCCAAAATTTCATTTGTACGCGATCCGGATGGCAATTGGATAGAAGTAGCCCAAAGAGCGTCTTTAGCTGGTCCCTGGACGTAAAAGAACAACCTTGAAACATTACAAGACAATTATTTTCGATTTGTTTAATACAGTCGTTCTTTGGGAACCAAGAAAAATCCCTACCTTTATATACGAAGATAGAAAATTTCGCTCCACCAATATGGCTACTTATCAGACCTTAGGAAAGTATAGGGAATTAGTTTCTTTTCCTGAATATCACCGAGCTTGCCAAACAGTAACGGCCCAATTAACAGAAAAGAAAAAACAGAGTACCAGGGAAATCTCTTCCTTGGACCGATTCAGTTCCATTTTAAAGTCTCTAGATTTTATAGATGCTGAGACGGCAAACGTTTTAGCGAAGAAAATTGTCTCGACCCACATGGGAATCTTAACTGCCGCTACTTTCATTCCGAAGGCACACATCTTTGAATTAAGGCAACTGCATCTCGAATACCAAATCGGCCTGCTATCAAATTTTGATGACAGCCAAACTGTTAAACGGATTTTAGAAAGTGCTGAAATCGACCAATTTTTCGAATCTACCGTAGTTTCTGAAAAAATTGGTGTGCGAAAGCCTTCTCAGAAAATATTTGCGATTTCTCTTTCTGAACTTAACGCTGACCCGGAGGAGACGTTATTCGTTGGTGATTCCTGGGAAGAAGATATTGTGGGGGCAATGGATATCGGGATGGACGCCATATGGATAAATGCGGATCGACATAAAATACCTACCCCAAAGGGATCTCTCTGTACTGAATCTAGCGTTAGATGTTTACCCTCTATAACAGAACTTTCACATTTCCTACAAAATTTGGCATAGACCTGGATTTAAAACTACTATCAACGCAACCGAAAAAATTAAGACTGCAAAAGAAGCAGACCCCAAGAAAATATCCTTGAGAGATAAGTCTTCAGTACTTAATGAAGCTTTTATCGTAAAAACACTTAGACCCAATGGTGGGGTCAGCAGTCCCACTTCGACTCCTAAAAGGGAAACTATCCCAAACCAGATAAGATCGCCGTTTAAATCAATAATCGTAGGCATGGCGAAGGGCACCAGTATTAGCAATATAGAAGTGGAATCAATTAGCATTCCTATTAAAACTAGGCAAAAAAGATAAATCAAAGTGAATTCAGTAAGTGTTAATTCGGCTGTGGTGACGAATTCACCGATTAGGTCTGGAATTCCAGATAACGTTAGCATCATGCCAAACATAGAAGCTCCTAGTATCAAGAACAGAATATTCGCAGAGGTTTCCGTCGCTGAGAAAAAAGAGTTTTTGAGAACCCGTAGATTAGAACCTCGAACCAGAATAGAAAAAATTATAGCAAACGCCGCTCCAACCGCACCGGCTTCGGTAGGTGTAAATATACCACTATAGATACCTCCTAAAACAGCTACTAATATTAGCAAAATCAAATAGAAACCTGTGAAAGTTCTCTGATCCGGTTTATCTATTAAGAAGTTCTCGGCTTTAGTTCTCCCGATGTTTAAATAAGATAAAATTAAGACCTTGAATACAAGAAGAAATACCAAGATTAAACCCGGAATAATAGCCGCCAAAAAAAGACGATTGATCGAAACTTCGGCTATCACTCCATAAACAATTAATAAGATACTAGGAGGAATCAGCATTCCCAAAACTGAAGAACCAGCAATCAGGCCAACGGAAAACCGAGGGGTATAACCTTCTTCTATCAAGTAAGGATACGCAATCTTACTGAAAATCGCAGCTGAAGCAATCGATACTCCAGTTATCGCCGCGAAAAGAGCGTTGGCAAGTACGGTAGCAATCCCCAACCCTCCCCATAACTTAGCGGTCATCCAACGCACAACTCGCAAACCGTCTCTACCAATATCGGCCTCACTAACAACAAGCCCCAACAAAATAAACATAGGAACTGCTGAAAAAACGTAGCTTGAGACAGCCCCTCCGGAGACCATAGCTAACGTATCACTAGCTACAACGAAACTTTCCCGCAGCAATCCTATTCCAAGCAATGAGGACATGATAAGCGAGAAGGCCATTGGAATCCCAAGACCCACAAGTACTAAAAGTAAAGAAATGGCGGCGAAGCCTAAACTAACATTTTCTTCGAATATTGAAACAACCGGAAAGAGTAGCGAGAAAAACAAAAGTGCGAAGAATAATAGAAGACCTCTGTTGGTAGCTCTGCCCCACCAAATAAATAGACGTTCAATCGCCACACCAACAAATATACCGCTTCCTAAAACTATCCCTAATTTGCACGGCCAGATCATCAGAATAAAGTCTCCTGGGACGCCAAGAAACTCCTGATTTGAAAAAGATCTCCAAAAACTACGAACGTTAGCCATTAACAGGGTCGTGCCCAATACTAGAGACACCGCCAACAAAAAAACTTCCGCAAATCGATTAAAATAATGCCCTTTTCTCCCAACAGCATTAGAAAGTAAATCCGCAGAAATCAGATATCCCTTTGAAAAAATAAAAGGTAACCCTAAGAAAACAAACGCCGGTAAAATCAAGGAAATCAATTCGATTATGCCCAATACGGGTCGTCCCAAAATATTACGGCCGACAACATCAATATTAATAATAACGAAAAGGACGCCAATTAGAAAAGCCGAGACGGTAAATAAGATGTTAGAAACTTGGCTTGGTTTTTTCATTTTAAAGATAAGATCTAGTTCTCAGTAACTCGTCACTTCACTTCCGAATCCCATGCTCTCATAGGTTCAATACCCTTAGCCCTTAATCCATTCATAAGACTTACGACTACCCGTTTCGCCGGCAGTCCTTTTTCTTCGTTGCGCCTCACCCAATTCTCTCCAAGGGGCGGAAGAGAATTAATCCAAACATCTTTTTCTATCGCGCTCAATTTTGAAACGATAACACCTTCGCTAATCAGGGCACGGAGCGCTTGTTCAGATTTTTGTAGAGCTAACTCAGCACTTCGTCTCGAATATTCTCTAGCCAGTTCTTGAAAAAGCGCTCGCCAAGCCATTGGCATTGAATTCCATTTATCTAAATTAACGACTAAACCGCCGACACTCTGAGCTCCTACTCCTACAAGCGTTAAATAAGGAGCAACTTCGTGCAATCGAAAAGGATAGGCTCCCGTCAAGATAGTTAAGGCACCATCCGCCACACCTGTTTTGATCTGAGTATAATAAGTTGTTAGAGCACCGTTGACAGCAACGGCTCCAGAACCTTTTAACCAAATCCTCGCTGCCCCCGGCGCGAGAATCTTTTTGTCACGAAGATCGCCAAAACTCTTCACAGGAAATTTCGTTAAAAGATGATAAGTATCAACACCTGTCGCTCCTAGAAATTTCACGTTACACTTTTCCCAACCCTGTTTCATTTCAGGAATCTCATCGTGCAACTCATTTACTACTTCCAGTAGAGCGACTAAATCATCTGTTATAAAAGGTAGGCTATAAGTCATATTGGACAATGGCAACCTGGAGGACTCCCACACGGACCCGACCCAACCAACATCGGAAAGCCCGATCTCTACGCCTGCTAGACTATCATGCCATCTGTAAAGGGTGCCCCAAGCTCTAGTCCATCTTAAATTAGTACTTGGCTCAAGCTCATAAACTCTTCTGTTGAAACTCGGAATAAATTCGTCCCGCAGCAAGTATACCCAAGGTAACGTCGGCGGATGGGCGGTAGCGATCACCAGCTCAACATCTTTTGCCGCGGATACGGTAGCTACAAACAGCCCTGTGACGAACAGAACGATCACCTGTACTCGCTTTTTTTTAACCAAAAGCAGCGAGGCCATACCCATCTCGATTATCCGGCTACTGTCAAACCGCCGTCCACCGGTAACAAGGCTCCTGTTACATATGCTGCGGCCTTAGAGGATAAAAATACTGCTACGCCCCCTATATCTTGACTCTCTCCCATTCTCCCCAAAGGAACACCTGATTCGATAGCCTCAGAACCCATTTTTTCTACCATAGGCTTCATCATATCTGTCAAGAATGGCCCCGGAGCAATGGTGTTAACGGTCAAATGCCTACCCGCTAGCCTCGATGCTAGTATCCTAGTCATATGATGGAGACCGGCTTTGGAGGTGGAATAAGAGATATTATCGAACAATGAAGTCTGAATGCCGTCTACGGAGCCAATATTAATAATCCGAGCGGGATCGCTATCTTTAGCACCCAGCTCAAGCAGCGGCAAAAATTTCTGCACAACAAAAAACGGTGACTTCAGATTAAGTGCCAACACTTTATCCCACCCTTTTTCCGGGAAATCGTCTATATTATCTCCCCACGTAGTACCCGAATTATTGATTAAAACATTCAGATGTTTTTCTTTCATGCGAAATTCCGAAACCAGTCTTTCGACCTCTTCTATTTTAGATAAATCAGCAGGTAGGGCTTCACAATTACCGCCTTTTGACAACCTTTGCGCCAGGTTCATACAATTTTCACCATTTCTAGACGAAATATAGACCTTCGCGCCAGCCTCTACGAAGGATTTAGTCAACATAAGTCCAATTCCTCGCGCCCCACCCGTAATTAAGACAATTTTTCCAGTGATATCAAATAGTTTTAAAGGCAAAATGTCCCCCGATCTGAATGGATTTAAGAAGATGACACTGTAATAAGCAAACCTTGAAAATTCAAGGATAACAATAGACTCTTTAGGGGTAACAAGATATTGGACTTAGGACAAATTCGTCTCTCAGACGGAAACAAAGTTTTGGTAGACAATTGCTATCGAACGACTAGTTCTTGGGAAAGATTCAGAGGACTTATCGGTCGTATGCCGCTCTCCGATTCGACGGCTTTATTCCTAGATCCTAGCGACTGTATCCACACATTTTTTATGCGATACCCAATAGACCTAGTATATCTGGATGAAAATCTCTGCGTAAAGAAAGCTATTAGTTTAATTAAGCCTTGGAGAATCTCAGCATGCTTCCAGGCTAGTTGCGTTTTAGCCCTGAGCGGCGGATCGGTCAAAAGACACGCACTCACCCTTCAGAAACAGCTCGTTTGGTCTCTAAAATACAATCTGTGGTGACTTTTCCTGTCTAATATTGGTAGGAAAATCGCCAGTTGCCGTCCGATCGAAAAAAATTAATAATCTTGTCTCAGGAACAAGACGTAATTCTAGGAGGAACACAATGGGAAACGTTGGCACTACTAAGGTATTCGAAAACGAAAAAATTATCGTATGGGAGTTCTCGCTTAAACCTGGAGAAGAAACCCCCATACATGAGCACCAACATGATTACATTTTTTACATTCTTAATGGATCCACCTTGCAAGTCTTTGACGAAGGGGGCGCAGATTTGGGAACACTCGATGCGAGCACTGGATCAGTATTTGCCTTCAAAGTTGAAGACAGCCACCTTGTGTCAGTAGACGGAAAAAATCACAGAGTACCAGCTACCCACTCCGCGAAAAATGTAGGATCGGAAGACTATCGTGAAATCTTAGTAGAAACTAAGCAGGTCTAAATTGATTCTATGCCTCCCATGGGAGTCCAGTATATGAACGATATCACAAATGAGCCAGACCAATCCGCCCAAAAGGCTGCCTCTGTCATGTATGAAAGAGACGTCGCCGCTCAAAAGCTAGGGATTTCCCTCGAAAAAGTAGAAGAGGGCTATGCAATACTCAAAATGACAGTTAAGGATTGGATGATCCAGGGCCATAACGTATGTCATGGTGGGTTTATATTCTCTTTAGCGGATACCGCGATGGCTTATGCAAGCAACAGCAGGAACAAAGTCAATGTGGCCATGAGCGCTAACATCGATTTCTTACGACCAGCTGAACTAGAAGAAACTCTGACAGCTGTAGCTAACGAGGGTAATCTAACGAGAAACACAGGTATGTATGACGTTAAGGTTTACAGTTCTAGTAGACGATTGATCTGCCACTTTCGAGGTCGGACCTTCAATACGCAATCAGATGTTGTATAGGCAAATAAAAATTTAATCGTGTCTCCTCTCTTAATTTTTGATGTTTTAAATTTGGGGCTCGCCATACTGCTGATCGGACTAGGCATCCTGATCCAATTTATACCAAACTTAGATAATTATTTTTTGAATCTAATCAAAGTCTTACCGTTCCTTAGACCCTTGAGATCCCGACTAATTCAGCTAATAGTTGGTTTTGCCTTCGTCGGCATAGGGATCCGCATGTTCTGACCAGAGAAATTACCTCAAATCGATTATCATTTCTCGTAACTTCTCGCAGTCATCAGCATCAACTGGAATACTGAACTCAACGTCAGTAACGATGTCCTCATACTTACTTTTCACTACAGACGCAATATCTTTGTGTAAACCCACGCAAGCATACTCATGAAGAATTTCATCATTAATATAAGCGGGCATTTCCTCCCATCGTCCGCTCTTGGACAAAAATCGAAGGTTTTCCGCCGTTTCTTCTAAACCATTAAATTCAAATGTTTTCCTGTAGCTCCAAGTGGCACCGTAAAACGCTATACGTGCCCTGACATCCTCAATAACTCTGTCTAGCCTTTCGGGAGTAGAAGCCGTTGCTATCAAGGGTTTTATGGCTATAGAAAAGCGCTTTTCGTCTCTACCAGATCTGGCTAATCCTTTTCGGATTTCTGGCCACATCACTTCTCTAATAAAAGTTGGGGTACAAACCGGGTGGGGTCTAACTCCCTCCGCAACCTCTCCGGCCAATCTTGCCATATAAGGATTAACTGCAGCTAAATGAATTGGGATTTTAGGATGATCTATGGGACCAGGATCAAATAAAGGGACCGTCATACTGATTTTGTATACGTCACCCGATACATTTGGCTGTCTCCCTTCCTGCCAACTCGCCCATATTTCTCTTAAAGCCAAAACGTATTCACGTATCCATGGGCCTGGTTTGCGCCACTTTAACCCGTATCGCCTTTCTATATGCCCCTTCACCTGAGTTCCTAAGCCAAGCACAAACCTACCAGATGATAAATGCTGGATATTCCAGGCTGTCAACGCGGTAATTGCCGGACTACGAGGGAAGGCCATCGCCACCGCCGTTCCTATTTTTACGGAGTGAGTGGCCTCTGCTGCTATTGCACAAGCAATAAAGGGATCTTGCTTGGTTTCCTCAAACATCAACCCGTCATATCCGAGTGATTCAACCAATTGCGCATTCTGGAAAATACTCCTGAGATCATAAGGTTTTCGAGGTTTGCGCAAGCCTGGGTCGACTTTTCCCAATGGGAGTAATGTTTCTACTTTCATCAACTAAGAACTTCTATTGTTTTAATCGGTTAGTTAATTCTATACCGAATATAGTATATTTGTTCACTGCCGAATTTAATCGGAAAACTATTACCAATAGTCACCCATAAGTATACCTGAGGCAAACTCATGCGAATCATGATTTTCGCAACCTTTATTCTTACAGCCTTCATTACGGGAAAGGCGGACGCCGGCGATATCTATCGTATTTTGAGTAGCTGGCACTCAGAAACAAAAGAAAGTCAACCACTAGCTCTGTTTCAAAAATCCATGATAAAAGGATTCCCCGACGATCTATTTTTAACATTTGAACCCAATACTGTCCCAACTAATCGTCAATTTCATGCCGTAGCTCTAGGAATTTTCGACCTCCTTTTTACCCAGGCAAGCTATCATTCCGATTCGGTCCCGGCTAGCCTTCTGTTAGAAACTTTTTCGGTGTCACCTAACGTACTGCGTCAAACCGGTTTTTGGCAATCTTTAGATAACTATTACCATAAACACGGACTTAAACTGCTCTCCGTTATCAACACTGGCAATGGTTACCACCTGCTACTACGAGAGACACCAAAATCCTGCAATCTAGAAAGCAATAGAATTTCTGTCGCAAGTCCCTTTAAACAATTCGTTGTTTCTATGGACGGCCTGCCAGTAGCACAAACTATACCGAGCAGAGAAAATACTTTTAAAGGACCTGATATCGACGGTGTTTTAGTTCCAATCAAAGATCACTCGACTTCATATTGGTCAAAGAGCACGAGATTTCGAACGCAATCTGCATTTGGATCTGTAACATATTTAATCCTGATCAACCTTGATCGGTGGAAAGACATATCAACCAACAATCAAGAAAAAATCCTGACCATTGGCGCCTCCTTAGAAACTCAAGTTTACGACACCCGAAAAAAGAGACTTGGGGTTTATGAAGCAGATTTCCAAAAAAAGAATATAGTACCTATCGATTTCTGTGCCACCGATCCTAACTCCCTACAGAAAACCTTTACTAGAACCATCCTTCAAATATCATCCATCCAAGAACCCGGACTAACGGATAAATTCAGACAACTAATTCGATCAATTTCGAATCAATAGTAGTTAGATTGATTTCCCGCTGGTTAAACTAAAACTTAAGATTGCGATCCGACGATTTCTTCTTTCAGCAAGATGGCCTCACCAACCTGCTCTGCTGTCCCCTCTTCTAAAATTTCCTCTAGAATGAACCTTGCACTAGGATAGTACCCTAACTCGATATATGCTTTTGCCAAGTTTAATTTAACATCGTTCTCTCCACCCTCTGCACTAACAGTCTTTATGACGCTAGATACATTTTCCTCGGTATCGCCCTCTTGCCTTTCGTCCTCCTCAATTGAAACAATTGATCCAGCAGCGACTCTAGATTCACTCTCCCAACTTGAATCTTCGGAAGGATCTACATCTTCATCCTCAGAAAGCCCTTCATTTTGGTCCTTCTCAATTTGTGCGATTTTATCTAAATCTTGACCATGCAATGAGAAACCGTCGTAATTCTTCCCGTCCCAATTCGTATCCCATCCGACTTCGGCGACCACTTTTGGAGGGCTTTCCACTTCCTCAGGAGGCTGTTGTGACATTTCACCTTTCCTACTGATGTCCGCCAGTGGTGAATCCACATCGACACTACCTTTAGAGTCTTCCAATCTTTCTACCGACTCAGAAAGCCCTTTGTTCGTTTCTAGCTGGCCAGTGCCCCAAACTCGCATCCCGCCCAAGGAGTCGTCTATTTTTCGCTGAATTTCTCGCAGGAAGGACGTCCTTATTTGTCTAAGTTCGTTGGAAGGCCTTCTCGTTAACATAAAAGCTATCTCTCGAGCCCTGTTAAGCAGATCCTTTCTTCGCATTATCTCTGCCACGATACCACTCTTTCTAGCCTCCTTTACAGACATCGACTTCCCGGTCAACAGAAAGTAACGTGCTCGATTCAGACCTAACAAACTACGGAGAGCCAGTCGTCTGACTTCCCTGTCAGCGACAGATTGTGCTAGATTAGACTGCGTTTCCTGGAATTCCACATTCTCTGACGCGAGGACAACGTCGGAAAACAAAGGGATTTCACAATATTGCCTGACTGGCCCATTTATTGCAGCTATCACCGGGACAGGTATTTTCATTAAGATTTCCAAAAGGCTGGTTTCTTGCCAGTCTTCCACAGGATAAACTGACCTGGACTCTTCCTCATCAGCTCTCCAAAAGTGGTCGCCGAATCCAGTTAGAATAACGATTTTATTATCAGGATCTTTCGCTATCTCTCTGAAAACGCTAGCAACTTGCGGCCGTATCTTTGGTGCCCAAATCAGAGTTTGATCTAATCCAAAAGTGAGTTCTAAAATCCCCCCGTGCCTTTCAAGTTTTATATCTTGATAACTATGGAAATACGTTTCAAAATTACTAACGGTCATAGAATACCCCAAAAATCTTCCTCAAATGATTACGAAGTGAGTGCACTTGTAAAAATTGTAGCATCGTACTCAGACAATTTTACAAGAATTTTGCTATAAAAAGCAGAAATTTGTCTCGGAAACAATTTTGATCCACATCTTCAATTAAATAAAAGGGAACGCTAAAATAGTTCTTGCTAACTTCTTATTTTTAGGAACAACCTATGAGAAAACTTAATGGTAAAGTGGCTGTAATAACCGGAGCCACCGGCGGTATAGGACAAGCATCTGCCAATCTTTTCGTTAAAGAAGGCGCCAAGGTGATCCTCATAGACCTCTCTCAAGAAGGTTTGGACGAAATAACTGACAGATTAGGTACAGAAAATGCTCTTGGTATTGCTGGAAATGTGACGAATAGCATGGATTTTAAAAATGCCGTCCAAAAAGGCGCAGACGCTTTCGGAAAAATAGACACAGTTTTCTTAAATGCCGGCATCGAGGGCCCGGTCAAAATACTAACCGAATACCCGGAAGAGGACTTTGAAAACGTCATGAACGTAAACGTTCGTGGCGTTTTTCTAGGTTTGAAGTATTCTATTCCGCACCTAAAACGTGCTGGCGGCGGTAGTATCGTTATTACCTCCTCTTTGGGGGGGTTGAGAGGCATGCCGAAAATCTCAGGATATATCGCCTCTAAACACGCTGTGGTTGGTTTGATGAAGTCTGCCGCCCTAGAACTAGCATCTTCTGGGATCAGAGTTAACACGATAAACCCTGCTCCCATAGCCACTAGAATGATCGAATCTTTAGAAGAAGGGTTTTCAACAGGTTCTATCGATTCTGTTAAACAAAAAATGGAAAAATCAGTCCCTTTACGTCGCTATGGCAAGCCGGAGGAGGTGGCTCAGCTAGCGTTATTCCTATGCTGCGACGACGCTAGTTACATCACTGGTAACAGCTATCCTATAGATGGTGGGAGTTCGGCAAAATGACCTTTAAACACCTTAGAAAAGACGACACTATATGATTCAAGCGATTGGAGCCGGCGTGGGCAGGACTGGAACTAGGTCTCTTCAAAGTGCTCTACAATACTTGTTGAATGGCGACTGTTACCACATGTTTGAAGTCGGAAAACGACCGAAGGACATACCGATTTGGAAGGACGCAGCGAAAGGACGAATGCCAGATTGGAAGGTTTTCTTATCTGAGTGGTCTGCCGTCGTGGACTGGCCAGCAGCCGCCTACTGGGAAGAGATTTCCGATTCATTTCCCAATGCTGTAATAATCCTATCTCTTCGGGATCCCGAGGATTGGTGGCAAAGCGCTTCCAGCACAATATTCCAAGCCCTTAGAGAAGCTGAACCGAGTAACTGGCGAGATATGGTTCTAGAAACTTTTGAAAATAGATTTACCGCTGATATAAACGATAAAGCCGGATGTATCTCCGAGTATAAAAAACACAACCTTAACGTGAAAAAGAAGGCGGATCCTAAGCGCTTATTGGAGTGGCACCCTGCGGAAGGGTGGCCCTCGATTTGCCGAGCTCTCAAACTACCTATTCCGCAACGACCTTTTCCTCATTTAAACGATAAGAATTGTTTCACGAAACGAATTCTACGTAAGGATCGAAATAAAAAAGAAGATTAGAATCAATTTGCTTTTGATAAGCTAGATATTAAACGAAAAAACCAATTAGTATGATACGTAAAAATAAAGAAAAAATCTCGGAACCTAAAGTTTTTGAGGGAGTCAACGTTTTGGATTTTTCTGGCGTAATCGCTGGGTCATATTGCACTCGAATGCTTTCAGACTTGGGAGCTGAGGTTCTAAAAATAGAACATCCCAAGGGAGAAATAATGCGTCGAGTCGCCCCGATGAGGGGCAAGGCTAGCGCGGTTTTTGGTGCACTTAACATGGGAAAGAAAAATATAGCTTTGGATTTAAAACGAGAAGAAGCTGTCTCAATTTGTAAGCAGTTGCTTAAAAAATACGACGTGATAGTAGAAAACTATAGTCCGGGCGTTATGTCTCGACTAGGGTTAGGATATGACCAGTTAAAGGAGATAAATCCGCAGTTAATTATGTGCTCAATCTCTGGCTACGGGCAGAATGGACCAAGCAGTCAAAAACCGGCTTTTGCCCCGATCGTTCAAGCAGCCAGTGGATTTGATCTCACCTACCTACAAACCCAACCTGACCTCGCTAAACCTCTCAATATGGGTCCGCCTGTGGGGGATACGACGGCTTCACTGCAAGCCTTTGGAGCAATAAGTGCTGCCCTATACTATAGGAGCAAAACTGGAATCGGCCAACATATAGATATTGCAATGATGGACTGCCTAATAGCGAGTATGCACCGAGATTTCCAAAGCGCGTTACTAGGAGACGAAGTAGATAGAAGATATGGCCCTATTGCCACTAAAGACGGTTTTATAGTTGTCATACCACTTACACAGGTTCAATTTACTCGACTCGTAAAATGTATAGGTAGAGCGGAACTCCTGGAGAACGATCGTTTTTCGAGCGAAAAAGAACGTTTTGAGAACTATAATGAACTAATGGAAATAACCGAAAAATGGTCAAAAAAATTAGATTCAAAGACCGCCATAGAAGCGTTAGAAGACGCTAAGATACCATGTGCAGCGTATAGGACCCTTAAGGAGTCTGCGAACGACCCCCAGCTTGATTTTAGAAAATTTATTATTAAGATTGAGGATGAGATTGGATCCTATGAGGTGACAGATACCCCCATAAGATTTTCTAACACCTCAACTGCAAATAAGCTCTTTGTCGCTGAGATAGGCGAGCACTCGATTTCAACTTTAGAAAAAGATCTCCGCATGAGAAAAGTTGATATACAGACTTTGATCGACCAAGAAGTTGTTTTTCAGGCGTAAGTGCGTCTACTTAAAATTTAGGAAGGCAGTACAATTTAATGATTTCTTGGATAGGTTTATGGGTTTTCGCTTTTTCTATCGGCGGCCTAATAGCCATATTAGCTGACAAAGACAATCTTTCGCAAAATAAAACAGTCATCTTTTTTTTCTTTTGTTTGTCAATAGCCTCAGGTCTTGCCGTCTTTTTTCGGTAATTGCTAGAAATCAAACCCAATCTTCTTCCGTATGTATCCGAGTAAGGTGAATTTTTTGAATTCTCCACCCATTTGAGTCGTTCAGATACTCCTCATAATAGTGTCCCCAACCTTTAAAGTTACAGGTAGGGAGCCTAACATAATCAAACATGGCCCAAATAGCCGTAGCCCTATTTTCGTCAACAAACTCGATTTCTGGCATAAACCCTTGATGCATCGACTTTGCTCCAGTCATTAATTTTTTTACACCCTCGACTAGTTCTTCTCGACCCACAATATGTATGTCTGTCGGTTCGTCTACACTCACCCTGGGAGCACCTTCGTATGTCGCAGCTATATCGTCTGTAAAACAATCATGCCATGAGTCCCATTTCTGGGTATCCATCAATCTAAAATAACGAGACTTTAACACGCGTATTTGTTCGAAATCTTCCGCTCTATGTGACATATGTAACTCCCTTCAATACTCGACTTTATTACCACTAATTTTACCACAGCGTCTTACTCGCGAGTCTAGCGCCTTCGGAAAGAGCTCCTAATTTGGCCCAAACCACGCTCGGAGCAACCATTTCCCACCCTGCGAAAGTACCGAAACCGCAGTCCGCCCCTGCGATCACGCGCTCTTTATCACCCACAGCCTCCACGGCCTCTAAGATTCTATTGCATACAACCTGAGGATGTTCTACGTAGTTAACCGTGGAGTCTATAACTCCAGGAATCAACAGGAAATTATCACGCTTATTGACTTTTTTAAGCGTGTCATATTCATGTTGATGCCGGGGATTCGCGAACTCGACAGAAAACGCTCCGACATTAGCCCCGGATATAATAGGCCATATGTCGGCGAGGGGCACATCAAAATCGTGCGGACCATCGTAGTTTCCCCAGCACACATGGAGACGAATCCTATCCAGCGGAATACCACTACAAGCCTGATTTATTGCGTCGATGTGGATAGCTATAGCATCTAAAAATTGACTGGTACTGGAATGTTGAAACATCCCATGTCTCTCCATCGCTAAATCTGGACAATCTAGCTGTAACAGGTAGCCACGGCCAGCAATGAGTTCGTATTCTTTCTTCATTTGCTTGGCAACCGCGTATACGTAATCTGAATGAGACTCATAATATTTGTTTCCAAGCGTAGTACACACTATCCCTGGACTAGCCGCAGTCATAAAAGTTTCGACGTATTCCCCGCTAAAAGAAGAAATGGCTGTCTCAAAAATCTCACACTCTTTTGTCGCTGGCCCTAAATCATTGTATTCGACCTCTTCGCTAGCCGCCGGGGCGTCAAAAACCGACGAATAGACCATACCTCTCTTATTCCAGACCTCTCCAAAATCTTGATAACGCGCAAAATCCGCAAAAATCATTCTCTCACTCACACCACCAAACCCGCTCAATCTCTGACCTACATAGGTTTGAAATCCTACTCGCGGTTGCTCACCATCATTAATTACATCTATTCCGGATTCTATCTGTTTCCGAACACAACGATTTACCCCTTCCTCACTAAGAGCTGCCAGACTTTTTTTGTCGACCTTCTCGCCACGCTCTTCCGCGATAAGAAGATCAGACAAAGCCCTTTGCCGGGGCAAGCTACCTACATGGGTAGTCAGGATCCTATTTTCGCTATCGCGCATTTAATCTACTCCTCCAAATCAATTATTAATTAGGGCGAATATGCTGTCGGCACTTCCACCGTACAAATCTCTATACGCGAATTCCTGCCCCCACTCCCAACATCTTCTATTTCCCCTTCAAATGTTAAACCAAAGAAAGTAGTACCGTTCCGACCTCCCAAATTACAGGCCACCGCCCTCTTTCCTCGCACATGAATCTCTTCTAGAATTTTTCCGCCGCCCTGAACCCTTAGAAAAACCCCAGTAACAAAGCTCGCCACCCAGACAGCTCCTTCAGCGTCCAAGCAAATGCCGTCGGGGGTATGCTCTCCTAATGCAGCCCAAACGCGTTTGTTGCTTAATCTACCTTCCGAATCCAGATCAAAAGCGGTCAAACAATGACCGAATGTCTCTGCACAAATTAGCGTATTACCATCAGAAGTGATGACAGATCCATTCGGAAAATTCAACTGATCAGCTGCTACAGAGCCTTTCCCATTTTCGTTTACCTTTACAATAGTTGCTAGTTTAGGCTCTTCGCCAGCCAATAAATCGTAACCGAAATTGCCTACAAATATATTTCCAAGACTATCGACCACCGAATCGTTTATATCTGAGTCTACAATTTTAGACAGATCGGCATACTCCTTTAGGTCTCCGGCACTAGTAATTTCCAAAAGCTTACGATCTGCCATCGAAACCGCAATTAATCTACCGTCAGGTAAGAAATTTAACCCAGAGGGTCGGCCTGGGACATCCGCCAACTTCTGGCAGTCTCCGGTCTCTGACGTAGCATAAACGGCGTGCCCCCACATATCTGAAAAAAACAGCCGATCCTCTTTCCAGCGCGGCCCTTCTAAAAAAACAAACCCATCAAGTAGCGTTTCCATTTTTTTCACTGAATTTTCCTTAGTATGATTACCCAACCATAAACTAGGTTCCAAATAGAATTCTGTCAAGAGCTAGCTATTTTTTAGTAGATCATGAATCCGGAAATCCCATTCCGCCGACGATAAACCGAAAAAATATGAACATAAGGATTTGTTCTAAAAAGATCTGGGATGGTTCGCCGGTCAAATCAGGTTTTTACCAGCGACTCTATGATTTTTATTTCAAAATCTGGATAATCGATAATCTTTCTCTGGTATCGTAGTAGCGCTATTCGATATGATATCGGCAAGTAACTTTCCTGAACCAGGAGCCATGGTCCAACCAAGATGTCCGTGCCCCGTATTCAAATACAAGCCCTTTAAATCTGTCCTGCTTACCACAGCGACGCCGTCAGGTGTCATTGGTCGGTAACCGAACCACGGAGAAGCGTCCACGCAATTATTGGGAATATCCCCGAACGGATAGAGTGCTTGACAAACATCAAATAGATTATTTATTCGGCCGAGGGGCATATCCGAATTAAAAGCAGCGAACTCGGCAGTTCCGGCTATTCGCAACCTAGAGCCAAGAGGACAAACCGCCGCATGACGGAATTCATCAATTACCGGAATTTTAGGGTAATTATCCCAACCTTCCATAGCCAGAGTAATCGAGTATCCTTTCACAGGCTCAACAGGCAATTTAATCCCGATAGCTCGGATTAAGTTTTTACTGTGACAACCTGCTGCTACAATACAAGCTTCTCCAGCCACGATTTCACCTCTCACCCTGAGTCCACAAAACCGATCGTTTTCGATAACGATTTCGTCCACCTCAGAATTCCTCAGGATAGTGATTCCCGCCTTACGGCACGCATCAGCCAAAGATTTACAAAACTTATTAGCATCGCCTGATGCGTCATCCGGATAGTATATTCCCCCTACGAGATTAGACGACGCCGCTTCCAGTGCTGGTTCTAACTCCGCCAATTCCGAACACTCTAGTACCCGCGATATGGTACCCATTACCTTCGCTTCATCTGCCACCACGCAGGCGGTGTTAAACGCGCCAAAATCAGAATAGATCTTTAAGGTACCGACCGCCTTGTAATCGAAATCTAGTTGCAAACCAAGAAGTTCGTCCTTTAGAACATCTAACGAATATTTCGCCAGCCGAGCATTCTTCTCAAGATTGGATCGAAACTCTTTTGAAGACGAATTTCTGAAAAAAGACCAAATCCAAGGCAACATCTGAGCAACCGCATACGGCCTAATTAACAGAGCAGAATCTTCTCTACCCAGCATTTTCATCGCTTCCCAGAAAATTCCGGGGTGGTTCCAAGGATTAGCCTCACTAGCGTGAAGCATTCCCCCATTTCCGTAACTCGTACCTAGCCCAACTTCTTCACCGGCCTCATAAACCGACACCTGGTAGCCCAACCGTCCGAGAAACCAGGCCGAGGTGAGTCCCAACAACCCAGCGCCGATTACTTGGCAGTGCATGACGCCTCCCTACTAAAAAAATTAGACTCTAACTATCCGCGCTCAAGGTATAAACAACCTTCTTACAAAAAAGCCGGCTTTTAACCGGCTTTTTTAAAACAAGCTATCCAAGCAGAAAATTAAAGGACAACGTCCTTTATTGCTTTCATAGCAGTCGCCCTAACCGATAGACTAGCGGGCCTAGCTTCTACATCGACCATTTCACCGGTAAACGGATTCCTTGCTTTACCTGCTGGCCTGGCTGGCTTATCGACTCGTCTCAGTTTCACACCTATCTCAGGGACTGTGAACTCGCCTGATCCATTATTTATCAAGTGACCTGCGGCAAGTCCTTTAACAGCCAGTAGTACCGCTTGAACGTACTTTTTAATCAGGTTGACTTCGTCTGCTACCGCAGAAATAATTTGAGACTTGGTTTGTTTCTGTGTTATCGCGCTGCTCATATTTCCTCCCATGGCAGTGGCACTATATACTTAGGAATTGACCTATCTTAATCAAAAACAACTGGAGGTCTACTCGGATCGCTTTTCATAGACCTGAGCGCCTTCGGCAAAAATCCGAGTCGCCTATTACAATGTCTCAATTCCCGATTCTTCTTGTAAAATGCTATCTCTTTAACAGAACTCGATTCAAGTTAAAAATCCAGCATTTGTTATTTAGCTCGATCTTCCCTAGATTAGCCCTTAGGTTTTGATCGTTGCTTCACTTTGTCCGGCGCCCACAAGTTTAATCTTAATTCGTCCGGCAAATCAATCCATAAGGGAAAAAAAGCCATAATTTATGGATAAAACACTTCTATCCCGCGGAACTTTCAGGTACTTTCCTTGACGGCAGGCGCTAATTCCTCAGTTACATTACCTTTATCTACTTGCTTATGTTCAAGTTCACCTTCGAACACTGCCCCCGGTTCTAACTTAAGAAGCGAGTACGCAAGCCTACCTTTTACGCTAGCAGTGCTGCCTATTTCTAGCTGATGGAGCGCTAGTATGTCTCCCTCAACGGTGCCATAGATTAGAACATAATCGCCCTTTACTTGCCCCTTTACACTGCCCGTCTCTCCGATCTCAACAACAGCCTTTCCCGTAGCAATAATATCCCCTTCTACTTGTCCCGCAACGAAAACATTATTATCACACCTCAGATTGCCTTGGAAAATCGTCCCAAACCCCACTATCGATGTGTCTTTTGATAACTTTTTGAGAGTATTTTTGTAGCGATTTAGAATCATTTCACCCCCCACTCTTAAATTTGCCGTAGACTACTTGGTCTAATCGAGGTAAGGCCATCGTCATTAATTATTTTGACCACCCATCCACCAAATTCTTTTGTCGTCTGCATTAATTTAACGACATTATGGTCACTTATCCCGTAACTAAAAGTACTTCTAAAGACCTTTGAATAAAATATAGGTTGCCCTAAGTAACAGGGAAACTCTTTAAGAGTTCGGTATATTTGTAAGATTTCGCTCCTGTCATCCAATAAATTAGGGATCACCACCACTGTTGGCAGAAATTCAATCTTTCCACCACTGTTTATTTGCGGATTTGGATCAAATAACCTCGATAGAAATTTTTTAGTCGCCGTCAAATCAGCATCCGACGCAGACGTTGGAACGAAGAGATAATTAGCATCTAACATGAAAGAATACTCAGCAGGAGTGGTACCAGCCGGAGTATCAAAGAAAACGAAACGACGTTCGCTTTCAGAGGACCGCACATAATCAGTCCTCAAATGTTGGTAAATTCTAGCATTATTTGGTCCACCCGAAGCCAGTATAAATTCGGGATCCGACACCAAACTAAACTTAGCGTTAACAAATCTGTGCAAAGACTCGCTAGTTGTAGCCTGTCTATCTAGATCAATAAATTCTATCCGGGAATCAGGTTCTTCGATCGCAAGATTTAGACATGTCATGAACGCAACGGTACTCTTCCCAACTCCTCCCTTGGAATTAGCAAAAACCACCGAGGTCGCGCCTTTTAACTCATGGCGCCGAAGCTCCTCGCTCCCAACAGAGCCTTGTTCTTCACCGCTTCCAGATCCGCCACCCGGCTGAACTGGAATCTCGGATACCTCCCTGGTAGCCAGAGAATCAGCGCCGCCCTTACTCTCATTTTGCCGCCCTAACTGTTTAAGAAATCTATCTAGCACAGCTTTGAACCGGATATTCTGGCGCAGTAATGTCCCTATTTGTCACCGTCTGCAGGTTTAGGAGGGCCGCCAGTAGGTTTCATATCTACCTTCTGAGCCAGGCGGTTGAGTCTGTCCTCGGAGCTCGCAGCTGATGGAGCATCCCAATCAGTGGATATTTCCCCAACAAGCTTGGCCCCTTCATGTGCCTCTATCGAGCCATATGATATTTTTCCTCTAATTTTACCTGTAGACGCAACCGTCAGTTTGCCGGACAGATTTAGACTTTCGTCCACTACGCCCTCAATCCAAGCAGTCTCACCAGATATATCGCCCGAAACATTACCGCTCTTTCCAACAATGAGGTGCTTTACCTGCACTTTCCCGACCAGACGACCGTCTATCCTCGCAGTACCTTGTATCGCTAAGGAAGCACCTTCTAATTCCGTCGACTCCCCAACGAAAAACTCATAGTTTTTTTGCTCATCTTTCATCTGTCTACTTCTCTCTTAAATAACGGATTCGCGTCCCCGTTTAGCCGATTTTCTTGGCCAATTCTTGGACTATTTAACCTTAACGTAGTCCATTATACACAAAAAACATTTTATCGAACCTTTCTTTGACGGAGAGGGAGGGATTCGAACCCCCGGTCCGGTTACCCGGACAACTGATTTCGAGTCAGCCCCATTCGACCGCTCTGGCACCTCTCCTGAAAACTACTTGAACCGTCGGTTAGTAAAAATCCTAAGAAATTCTTCAAAAGTTAGCTATTTACTTGATTTTCTTAGGAATAATTAGCTTAATCCAGCGATACCTTAGAATTAGAAATTTGACTAGTTTTGGCATAATCCCTAGCTAACTGCAATCATCTTCAAATTCTCTTTTTTTAACATAATGCCCGGGCGCCCGTTCCAAAATCAAGCCCCGGTCAACAGGAGTTGCCCGAATCTTTCTTCCACTGTGCGGTTTCACCCACTCTAGCCAACTAATCCACCAACTGAATTGGTGTTTTTCTTCGTCACAACCATTATCCAAAAACTGTCCTGACGACTCATCTACTTTCAGAATTCGATGGCAATATGCCTTTTCCCCTGGTGGATTAACTATCCCTGCAACATGTCCTCCTTCTGTGAGAATAAATTGTGGCGCAACGCCCATCAACTTCGCACCGGCTAAAGTCGACTGCCATGGAGCAATATGGTCTTCGATTGCAGAAACAAAGCACGTGGGTAGCAACACCTCGTCTAAATCCACCTCGACCCCCCCGACGGATAGGGAATTAGGCGTCACTAGACGATTTTCCAGGTACATATTCCTTAAATAGGTGCTATGCATTTTAACCGGTAGTCGGGTGGTATCCGAGTTCCAAAACAGAATATCAAAGGCAACAGGATCTTTACCTAAAAGGTAGTTTTGAACAAAAAAATACCAAATCAAATCCGCAGCCCTTATTAAATCAAAAACGACAGCTAAATCTTTGCCTGCCAAATAGCCTCTCTCCTCCATACGATCTTCAATTAGCTCTATATTCTCATCGTCGACGAAGACGCCCAAATCCCCGGGCTCACTAAAATCCAACATAGTCGTGAGGAAAGTAGCGGAATTCACACGCGGATCACCCTTAGATTGCATGACCGCTAACATGGTGCCGAGTAAGGTACCTCCCAGACAGTAACCCAAAACGTTTATCGACGAAACTGCCGAATTTTTTACCACTACCTCGACGGCTTCGAGAAAGCCCTCTTTCCCATAATCGTCAAAGTCGACACTTGACAATTTATCGTCCGGATTTACCCATGAAATAACATAAACCGTCAAACCCTGGTTTGTCGCCCACTTTATAAAGGAATTTTCTGGGCTCAAATCCAGGATATAGAATTTATTTATCCAGGGAGGAACAATGAGAAGTGGTTTTTCATAAACTTCCGAGACTACAGGTTCATATTGAATCAATTGCATCAACCGATTTTGAAAAATAACGGCTCCTTTAGAGGTCGCTATATTTCTCCCAAGCTCAAAGGCACACTCGTCAACCTTTTTCGGTTTTAAAAACCCTTCTCCAGAACTAAAGTCGCTCAGAAAATTAGTTGCACCCTTTATAAGATTCTGCCCTCCACTTTCAAAAGTGGCCCTTAATACCTCTGGATTGGTCAATATGAAATTAGAAGGCGACATCGTTTCAAAATACCTCGCTGAATAAAACTCTACCTTTCGACGCATCTGATCGTCCAGACCGTCGATTTTGCCAATGGAATCTAGTAGAACCTCAACAATTTGAAGGTAGGTATCACGTATGTATTTGAAGAAAGGGTTTTCCTCCCAGTCACCGGATTTAAAACGGTTATCCTTTACTACGGATCCCGGCAAGCCCGGCACATTGTCTGTCATAAATCGAAAACCGTCGTTTCCGTCCGTCAACAATTGAAGGATGGTACGTTGAACAGTCAAACTTTGATCAGGATTTTTCGCCAATAAATCAAAATATTGTCGAAAAGCCGACTTTATTCCTAAGATGTCTTCTTCTGACGAAAACCACATATCCGACGATCTTCCTCGTGGTCCCAGAGTTTGATCTGGTTGAAGACTACCCACCTCTGGTTCTTTTGGTCGCTTATCCGTTCCCATTGCTGTCTGAACGCTTTAGCTTGATTTCTATTTGATGATCTTGCTTTATCACGACACAGTAAAAACCGCACTATTTTGCAGGGCGATCCGAAACCAGAAAGCAAATACCATTTATTTTTTTCCACCTAAATAAAGGTCGGTTATTGTTCCGGAAGCAACCTCGGCAGCTAAGCCTATGGTTTCTACAAGCGTAGGATGAGGATGAATAGTCAATCCGAGATCCTCGAAATCACTTCCCATTTCTAAAGCCAGAGCAATTTCACCGATCAATTCACCGGCATTTGCACCCACGATCCCACCACCTATGAGTCGTCCGCCATTTTTTTCAAATAATAACTTCGTAATACCTTCCTGACGTCCCATGGACAAGGAACGTCCACTGGCCCCCCACGGAAATACTCCTTTTTTAAATTCTAAATCTGCCCGAAGAGCTTGGTCCTCAGTAAGACCCACCCATGCCAATTCCGGATCGGTGTAGGCTACCGAAGGAATTGACCGGGGTTCGAATACACTTTTTAATCCGACAGCCGATTCTGCCGCGACTTTCCCTTGACGAGACGCCTTATGGGCCAGCATAGGCTCACCCAAAACATCTCCAATAGCATAAATGTTAGGCATTGAAGTTTTCAGGCAATTATCCACGGAAATAAAGCCATTTTCAGATAAATTTACCCCCAAAGTCTCGAGCCCGATTGAATCCGTGTTTGGCACTCGCCCTATCGCCATCAGAATTTTGTCAAAAGCCGCTTTCGCCGGCGCTCCCTGCCCATCGAAAGTTACGACGAGAGAATCCGGGTTAGGTTCCACTCCTACTACCCTGACTTCTTTGTAAATGGATTCTACTCTTTTTATAATCGACTTTTCTAAGGGAGCGACCAAATCTATATCCGCACCGGACATAAGGTTAGGGGCAATCTCAACTATGGTTACTCGGCTTCCAAGTTCCGCGTATACCGAAGCCATCTCCAAGCCAATGATACCCCCTCCTACAATTAATAGCCTTTCGGGAATATCCTTCAAACTTAAAGCTCCTGTCGAATCCATTATCCTAGGATCGTCGGCAGTCCCAGCCAATTTAGTAGGAAGAGAACCTGTAGCTATTATAGCCTTCTCAAAATTCAATTGAGTAGAGCCACCCATAGACTTGACTGTCAACTGATCAGTACCCGTAAAAAAGCCTACTCCAGTCACGACATCAACTTGCCGCTTCTTAGCAAGGGCTCCCAAGCCTTTTGATAGCAGAGAGATCACCGAGTCCTTTTTGCTATTTAATTTATCCAAATCCAGATTTTTTTCTTCATAATAGACGCCGTAGTCGGCTATATCCCGTACGTCACTAATAACCTTAGCAACATGCAGAAGAGTTTTTGATGGGATACAACCTACATTAAGACAAACACCTCCCAATTTGGGGTGCTTTTCCACCAAAGCCACTTTCAGACCAAGATCAGCAGCTCGAAAAGCCGCAGTATATCCTCCGGGGCCGGAGCCCAAAACCACTAAATCATAATTCATAAGTCAGCCCATTAATTATTTTGAACACAGAATTGAACATCCAGTAAAGTCTTGTAAGATAACTATAGGTTTCCATATCTTAATATCTTTATAGCTAGAAAAATTCGTTAGCACAATTTAATCCCTTGGGGTAACCTTATTAAGAGTGTAAAATTTTTCAACGCCAGGGATTGTAACCGTGAACACCCGAGAAATAAAAATCTTGCCAGAAAACGAAGAAGCCTGCCACTGCGACGGCGGCCAGCTGGGGCACCCTAGGATTAGGCTCCTTTTCGGGAGTAACAGATACGTAGATTGCTACTATTGCGGACAGAGATTCGCGAAGGCCGGATACTCCGAAAAGACCCAGGAATTACTCTCCTGAATTTGCGACTCCGATATCAACGAGCGGTTTATCCTGACCTCTCGTTTTGAGCCAATCCCTAAGCGCCATCCCGGTTCCAGCATCCCAAGGTTCTACTTTTTCCACACCCACCCATTTTGCGTCTGCGACTTCGTTTCGATCCAAAGAATAATTATCGCTATCCACCGATACATGGTAGGCAATGATCAGTTCATTCTTTCTATAAAATTCGTACATTCCAATATAAGATTCCAGGCGAGCGTCCAGTCCTATTTCTTCTTTAACCTCTCTCAATACAGCTTGCACCGGCATCTCGCCTGACTCAACGAACCCAGTAACTAAGCCGTACCAGCTCTCGGGCCAACCCACATTACGCACCAAAAGGATTGATTCTTTGCATTCAACGATAGCGGCCACCACTGGTATAGGATTACGCCAATTTACGAAACCGCACTTTACATCGGGACATACCATGCGCTCTCGTTCAGACAAGAACATTTCCTCAAGTGCTTTTCCGCAGTAAGGACAAAAATTCATAATCCCCCAACAATTTGTTTTACTTTTCTAGATATAAATCCATGATAGCATTAATCTTTTTACGGTTACCAGACATCAGGATACCTGGACAGTCGTCTCTTTTTACGTGAGAGTTTGCTCGACCACAAACCCATCAAAAGCCAATCACCCGTATCTCTACGATCAATCACGGCGTCAACATCAAAGGCGGAGGCGACCGAAACACCCTTCCCCTTCGCATACATGCTTTCAAGTAGACTATCAAAAATCGATTTTCTTTCCCTTTCATTCATCGCACCATCTAGCTCCTTGCGAAAACCCAATTCCACCGCACCTTCTAAACCCATCGGGCCCATTTCTGAAGTAGGCCACCCTATCGTAAAAAAAGGCTGATGGAAACTACCACCTGCCATAGCTTGTGCACCTAGACCATAGCCTTTACGCAAAACAATTGTAAAAAGAGGAACGGATAAATTGGCACTAGCCGTTATCAACCGGGAGCCTCTACGCACGGAAGCCGTCTCCTCGCTGGCAGGGCCTACCATGAAGCCTGGAGTATCACATAACGAGATAACCGGCAGGCCAAAGCAATCGCATAATTGAAGAAACCTCGCCCCCTTCTCTCCCCCTTCGCCGTCGATGGCGCCTCCAAGGTGGGTAGGGTCATTCGCAATCAGCCCAAAAGAATGACCCTCTATTCGCAGTAGGATAGTAAGCAAACCGATTCCATAATCTCTTCGTAACTCAATAACCGAGCCCTCGTCGGCCAAATTTCTTATTAGCTTTCTGATGTCATATACCCGTAATCGGTCCTCAGGGATTATGTGCCTGAGGATTCTTTGATCCGAAAAATCATAATGCTCTAATTTCCCTTGAAAATATCCGAGTATTTTTTTGGCCTTATCGGTAGCATCTGATTCATCTTTGCATAGCAAGTCGATAACACCATTCTTACTTTGCGTGTCGGACGGTCCGATATCTTCGGATTTGAATTTCCCCAACCCCCCGCTTTTATCTATCATCGCAGGTCCGGCCAGACCAATATTGGAGTTTTTAGTCGCTATCGTGATATCCGCACACCCGAAAATAACAGCGTTACCAGCGAAGCACCTACCTGAATTGATCGCTATCCTAGGCGCAATCCCCCCAAGTTGAGGCCAAGTGGCGAACGTCTTTATATCCAACCAACTCATGATTAGATCGTCAGTATCCACGTCACCGGGTCGACCTCCTCCTCCTTCCGTAAAAAAGACCACAGGAGTCTCCCAGTCACGCGCTAATTCGAAAATTCTATCCTTTTTTTTGTGGCTATTATGCCCCTGCGTACCGGCCAATACTGTGTAGTCATACGCCAACACGGCACACTTGGCCCTGTCCTCACCAAAATGTGTACTGTTCACGGTTCCAAAGCCAGCTACCAAGCCATCAGCAGGCGTCGCGATCTGCAGTTCGTCTACACTCCTTCTACGTCTTTGAGCTGCTATCGCCAAAGCTCCGTATTCCAAGAAACTATCCTCGTCACATAAGTCGTCGACATTCTCGCGCGCAGTCCTCGATCCGATTTTCCTTCGCTTAGCAACCGCCTCACCTCTCTGCTCGTCCATAACCAAAGAGTGGCGAAAAATAACTTCCTTCAAATCAGCGCGAATATCGTCCAGATCGATTTTATCGTCACTGTGTATACTTTCGTTCATCCGGCTATCGACTGCTAACTCGATGACTGGTTGACCTGTATCTATTACCTCACCCTCGTGTACCTTTATCCGCTTGATTAACCCGGACGCAGGCGCTTTTATTTCGTGATGCATTTTCATCGCCTCGACAATTAAAAGCGTCTGTCCTTCCGAAACCACTTGATCTTCTTCTGATGGAATCTTTACTACGTTCCCCCTCAGCTGAGCTTCTATCGTAACTAGCCCTGAGCCAGCGATTTTTGAATTTCTAACATCCGACCCGATTCTCTCTTGCTCGCTACCCTTCTTCCGTGAATCTTTTACAATTTCGTCTATATAAGAGGTCGTGAACTCCGCATTTACCACACCTTGCCGCTTCATAAGCTCCATTAGAAAATCAATATTTGTGTCTACTCCACGGACTTCGAATTCGGACAGCGCTCTAATGCCTTTACGGAGTAAAGACGACAAATCGCTTTCCAAGTTATGGACGATTAACTTGGCTAAAAGGGAATCAAATTCCCCACTTACTTCAAAACCCTCACGAACACCTGGGTCTACTCTGATTCCGATACCAAGCGGCGCTCGAAATTTAGACACCACCCCGGTCGACGGAAGAAAACTTCCTGCGGAACTAAGTTTTTCCGCATTTATACGCATTTGGACGGCGCTGCCCGCAGGTTTGTCGCGCTTAGTTATCAGAACATCATCTAGCTTTTCACCTAATGCCAATTGCAACTGAACTCGCGCCAAATCTATGCCATAAAGCATCTCCGTAATGGTATGTTCGACCTGCAATCTGGCATTTACTTCGATAAAATAGAATCTGCCTGATCTTGGATCTACCATGAATTCCACCGTCCCGACACCCCTATATCCAACCGATCGTGCAAGACTCAAAGCGCCATCGAAAAGCTGACTTCTCATCTCTTCAGGTAGAGAAGGAGCCGGAGCTAACTCGACAATTTTTTGACGATTCCGTTGCAAACTACAGTCTCGCTCGCCTAAATGTTCCACTTGACCATTCCCGTCGCCTACCACTTGAACCTCAATGTGACGGGCACCTTCAAAAAACTCCTCGATATAAACGTCTCCTGAGCCAAAAGCATGTTTAGCTTCTTCACAAGCCAATAAAAACGCGGCTTCCAAATCGGTTTCGGCATCGATCACTCGAATACCTCTGCCTCCTCCTCCAGCAACCGCCTTGAGCACAAAAGATTTATTGGAGGGACACTTCCGAATATAACTTTCCAAATCACCGGGATTTCGGAGCACGGCTGAACCATCTAATATTGGAAGCCCAACCTTCACGGCCTGAGATCGAGCCGATAACTTATTTCCGAACAGCCTGAGCTGAGAAACGGTCGGGCCCACCCATGTGATACCAGCGTTCTCCATTTGCTCGGCAAAATCGGCACTCTCTGACAAAAATCCATAACCGGGATGAATAAGATTACAATCGAATTTCTGCGCCGCAGAAAGTATCGCTGACGTATTTAAATAGGCTGCCGCTCCTTGGCCAGAAATTTCCACTGAATTTCCCTGCGAGAAAAGCACATGGGATGCAAACCTGTCCGACTCACAATGTACCGCAATAGCTTTCAGATTCAGATCATGTGCCGACTGCAAAACTCGCAACGCAATTTCGCCTCTATTAGCTACTAGGACCCGAGCATCAGACATACAATCTTCCTTTAATATCAAGTGGTATAGACTAAGCTAGCTTATCTTCACTCGACTTTCAAAATTTCGGGTTATTATAGCCGCCCTCATAACGGACTTAATAATGCGGTGGCGCGCCCGGAGAGATTCGAACTCCCGACCACCTGGTTCGAAGCCAGGTACTCTATCCAGCTGAGCTACGGGCGCGCAGAAGATAAATCATCTATTCACTATTTGGCGCGCCCGGAGAGATTCGAACTCCCGACCGCCTGGTTCGTAGCCAGGTACTCTATCCAGCTGAGCTACGGGCGCTTATTCTAAAATGTGCCATTACTCTCGGTTGCCTGAGATTATCATCGCCATAAAACCCGCTGTCAAATACTCTAAAAGCAAAGCCAAGAAAAATAAACTTAAGTTCCCGAAGCAACTAATTTTACTACCTAATAACTAGCATCATTGGTCTAGCGGAGCTACACTCTGCATTATAGAGACAAAGCAAGGGGTAGTTTTGTGAGGAAAAACATAGACATTAACTGCGATATGGGTGAAAGCTTTGGCAATTGGATTATGGGTGACGACGAAGGCATGATGTCTAGGATAACCACTGCGAACGTAGCGTGCGGCTTCCACGCGAGCGATCCGGTAACCATGGTCAAAACTGTGGCACTGGCTAAAAAACATGATGTTGTCGTGGGCTCACACCCTGGCCTGCCTGATCTTCTCGGGTTCGGTCGCCGGGCTATGAATATTACACCGGAAGATGCTTACGCCTATATGGTGTATCAAACCGGAGCTCTGGAGGCGACTCTTAAAACGCAAGGGATGAACCTCCATCATGTCAAACCTCATGGGGCTTTTTATTCGATCTTGAGAGACAACGAAGAAGTAGCATCTGCCGTTGCTGAAGCGATAGCTTCTTTGTCGACCGCACCCATCCTTTATTGGCCCGCTCCGACTTCTGCAGCGCTGCCCGCTGCGGCAAATAAGTTGGGAGTGAAAGTGGTAGGAGAAATCTATCCCGATCTACAGTACGCGTCTGACGGCTCCTTGATAATTCAACGAGAAAAACATTTAACAGACACAGTTTTCGCTTCAAAACAAGTTGAGCGGTACGTTGAAACAGGAAAAGTGGAAGCCACAGATGGAAGCTTGTTGCAGCTGGATGCTGAAAGCATCTGCATCCATGGGGACGGGCCTAATGCGACCGAAGTGGCCGATGCCATACGAAAAAGGCTACACGATTTGGGCTGTGAAATTAACGCCGCGTGACGCTAGGATTCTAATTAAAAAGGCGGATTATTATGAAATTTGGTTTATTGTTTTCACACCAAGTCCCTCCTACCTCTGGGGGGTCTTGGTCAACCCCGTATAAGGATATGCTTGAATGCCTCCCTTATGCAGAGGAATTGGGATATCAATCCGCTTTTCACGCCACCCACCATGCCCAGAAAGACGGACTCTGCCCGGCACCTATGGTGGCCTGTGCGGCGGCGGCGGCTGTCACTAAAACCATGAGAATAGGGACCGGTGTATTACTCGTTCCACTCTACGCACCACTAAAATTGGCAGAAGATATAGCGGTACTAGATAACGTCTCTAATGGCCGGTTCGTGTTTGGCGTCGCTCCGGGCTACGTGGCCAAAGAGTTTGAAGCACACCAGATTCCCAGATCAGAAAGAGTGGGCCGATTTGAAGAGGCGCTGGACCTGATGACAATGGCTTGGACGTCAGAGAACTTTGAGTTCAATGGTAAATACTATAAAGTTCCGGAAACGCAACTAACCCCAAAACCGCAACAGTCTCCCCACCCACCCATTTGGTATGGTGTCTCCGCCACTAATTCCTTGAAAAGAGCCGCTCGTCGCAAGGCGGTACAAATTATGTCTCCACGACATGGCCCAGAAGAATTGGTCCAGCATTTTAAACCCTACGAAGAAGAGGCCGCCAAAATTGGATGGAAAATTCCTGAAAGACCAATAATCCGCAACGTATTTGTGGCCGAAACGCATACCAAAGCAGAGGAAATTGCCGGGCCTGCTCTTAAGTACTTGTACACGGAGTTATACGGAGCGGCCTCCGCAGCAGGGGAAAGGGTCCTCAAAGCTGCGGACGGCTCTATTATCACGGATAAAGATTCAGTCACTTTTGATACCTTCAAAAATCGGTATATTGTTGGAGACCCCAATTTCGCGATAGAACAACTATCCTTGTATCGCGATGCTGTAGATCCTAGTGAAGTCGTCTGCTGGATGCATTTACCTGGAATAAGCGGAGCCAACGCAAGAAAATCGATGGAGTTATTCGCGAAAGAAGTGATGCCTCACTTCAGTTGAGAGCTCTGGAACACGAGTTAAAAAAGGTCACGAATGCGTTCCAGTCGACCCTCTTCATCAAGCCTCGCCTGAAGAGCCTCTTCCATTGAAACTTTTACAAATTTTACAGGGGTATTTGGTTGTAGTTGTCCAAGAATATCCATGTCTGCAGAAATAACCGCTCCGATCTGAAAATAGCCGCCGGCAGACACCGCGTCCCTATGTAATACGATAGGTTCAAGCCCCGAAGGAATTTGAACAGAACCATACGGATATGGACTATCAACTATGTTGGAAGGATCTGAACCAGCGCCAAAGGGTTGATCTCTAGGCTCAAACTCCATTGGGCGACCTCCTGAAAATCGAACTCCCATCCGATCTGCCTCGGTAGAAACTACCCAACGATCTTCAAAAAAGCCCTCCCCCGAGGTTTTTGTCAAACGGTGCCAGAATAAACCTGGCATAACTCTCAAATTAGCGGCCTCTCCCATGGTGCGTCTTAGCTCTTCTGGAATATATCGGCATTTACTTTTTAGATCACCCTGACCACAATGCAGGACATCTTCAGCTACCAGTATTCTACCGTGAAAGCCTCCCAGCTGCCCTACCAAATATGTCGACCGACTGCCCAGCACCAAAGGTACATCTACCCCACCCGACACAGCTATATAGATCCGCGCTCCACCCTTGAGGTAGCCAAATTCCAAAACTTGTCCTGCCTTAACTTCGATAGCAGTCCAAGTCTGATGCTCCTTTCCATCCAAGCACACGGGAAGGTCAGCCCCAGTGACAGACACGAGGGTATCTGTATCAAACAGTAATCTAGGACCGATGTAGGGGCTCTCTATACAGGCCGCCGACTCGTCGTTGCCAACCAAGAGATTAGCCACACGCAACGCGAAGCGATCCATTGCCCCTCCGATAGGAATCCCCAACTGATAATATCCAGGTCTCCCTAGATCCTGAATCGTTGCTGCCAATCCTGCTTCCAAAATTTTAATTGCCATATAGGGCACCTATGAGACCAGCATTATATCCATCCCTATCAGCCAAAAAAGCAGACAAATCAAAACGTATCTCCACTCGGGGTGGCTCGAACAAATTGTTCCGAACCAGATCCACTATATGCTCATATTCTTCCACATCTATAGCACGAAACTTTACAATGTCTCCGGTACGGAAAAATACCATCGAACCTTCCAGATAAGATTGATGACAATCGGGATTGAAAATTTGCATAGGGGTTATTCCAAACATTTGATACCCCCCAGCACCTCGCACGGCATAGATAGCTGTAAAACAACCACCATGCCCAATTGTATGCCTGGGAGTATCAGTTCTTGGCCGGACATATTTGGGTACTTCAATCTGTCTAGAGCGTTCCACCATTTGGTACAATCCCGGGACGCCGCAAACAAACCCAAGAAGTGAAACAAACCAAGGGGAACCGTGATGGCTTTCTATAAACTCCGTTACAGATGAAAAACCATTGAGCCTAGCAGCATATTCTAGGTCTGTTGAATCAGGATCTTGATGTCGATCTCTAAAACTATTCATCGTTTCTCTCGTCCAAGGATCTTCGTAAAAAACTGGCACCTCAACAATCCTCGTGTCTATTGAATTACCAGTTAACCCAGATTCATTATCGATTCTCTTTATTTCTTTTAATAATTCTTCCGGGCTAATAAGACCCGGATCAAATCGGACCATATACGTGGTGTTTACCGCGCAAATCTCTGATACTCCCGTAATCTTGTGCTTTCGTATCAACTCGGCAGCATTCATGCTTTTAAAAAATGCCTCTAAAGACATTTCCTCGGAACACTCCCCTAAAAGGTGTTCATCTGCTCCGAAAGTAAAACGCGTCTCCATCCTGTTATCTCCTACTTCAGTAACTTAGTAAGACTATAATATTAGAGTTCCTCTTTATAGGATTTAATAGAAGCCAGGGATTGTCAATCTGGCGCAATTGAAAGAAAATTTGCCATCGCTTCAGTTATTTAATATCTTATTGGACAAAATCACCGAGCGCCATCCCCGTTGTGTAGGAAATGGAGGGCGCCAGCAAAGGACACCGCAAGGGGGACTGTCGAGCGTGAAGCCGACAAATGTACGTGATCCAGATTACTTCCACAAGGTAGTAGATTGCCAGTGGGCTTGCCCTGCTCATACTCCCGTGCCGGAATATATCCGTCTGATCGCTGAAGAACGGTACGCAGACGCTTATATGGTTAACTGGGAATCGAATGTTTTCCCAGGAATACTTGGTAGGACTTGCGACAGACCCTGTGAGCCCGCCTGCCGGCGAGGGAGAGTTGAAGAAAAACCCGTAGCAATATGCAGACTGAAAAGGGTCGCTGCGGATTTCAAAGGGGATATTTCAGAGCGACTTCCTAGAGAGCCGAATACAAAAAACAATCATAAAATAGCTTGTGTGGGCGGCGGCCCCGCCTCACTCACCGTCGCTCGAGACCTCTCTAGAATAGGTTATAGAGTTACAATCCTCGACTCTGAAAGGCAACTGGGAGGTATGATAAGAAGCCAGATTCCCAAGTTCCGTCTGCCGGAAGAAATTATAGACGAAGAGATAAACTACGTCTTGAAACTGGGTATAAATTTCGAAAGCCGTTGGGTGGAATCTCTGCAGCACTTGCTGGAAGAAGATTATGACGCGATTTTCGTGGGTACAGGCGCTCCACGTGGTAAAGACCTTGAGATACCTGGACATGTGGAGGCCGCGGACAATATACATATAGGCATTGACTGGTTATCTTCTGTCGCGTTTGGTCATATCTCTCGGATTGGAAAAAGAGTCATCGTTCTCGGTGGCGGCAACACGGCTATGGACTGTTGCCGCTCCTCAATGCGCTTAGGGGGGGAATCCGTAACGGTAGTTGTTAGATCAGGTTTTGAAGAAATGAAAGCCTCCGAGTGGGAGAAAGAAGATGCCATGCATGAGGGAATCCCGATTCGGAACTACCTAGTTCCTAAAGCCTTCTTAATCGACCAGGGCACTCTCTCTGGCATGCAATTTGAGAAAGTTAGAGCCGAGTATATCGGCAAAAAAAGAAAGCTTATACCCACTGGAGAACCAGACGAAATCATTGCGTGCGATGACGTGTTAATTGCCATCGGTCAGGAAAATGCTTTCCCTTGGATAGAGAGAGATATTGGAATCGAATTCGACGATTGGGGACTACCAAAACTGGACCCGAACTCTCTACAATCCACTCGTCCAGAAATCTTCTTCGGTGGAGATGCCGCGTTCGGCCCCGAGAATATAATTTGGGCTGTAGCTCATGGACATGAGGCGGCTATTTCTATCGATAAATTTCTGACTAATAAGTCAGTTAAGAAACGTCCAAAACCAAATGTTCAGATAGAACCCCAGAAAATGGGAATTCATGAATGGAGCTATGATAACGACATTTCCAGTGGTCCGAGACAAAAAGTGCCCCTGGAGCGACTAAAAAAAGCTCTCTCAAACATAAAAGTCGAAGTGGAAAAAGGTTTTCCCACTTCGACTGCGTGGACAGAAGCGCAAAGATGCTTAAATTGCGATGTGCAAACCGTTTTCTCTGACAATCTTTGTATAGAATGTGATGCTTGTACAGATATTTGCCCTACCGATTGTATCAACTTCACTGATAACGCTGCAGAAAATAATCTCCGGAAACAGTTGCGAGCACCTGCCGATGACTTAGATCAAGATCTATATGTATCAGGTAAACTTCCAACCGGATTAGTAATGGTGAAAGACGAAAACGTTTGCCTCCATTGTGGCCTATGCGCCGAACGATGCCCCACGGGAGCTTGGGATATGAAAAAATATCTGATCAACATCGAACAGGTGCGCTAATTAAATAATAATGGGACTAATTAACGATTTCGTCATAAAGTTCGCAAACGTCAACGGCTCGGGCTCGGCTTCTGCCAACACTTTGTTTACCAAAGCGATACTCAGAATGGGAATCCCGGCCACACCGCGAAATATCTTCCCCTCAAACATACAAGGGTTGCCTACATGGTACGAAGTAAGAGTGTCGGCAGAAGGTTGGCTAGGAAGGAAAGAAGGAATCGATTTCCTCGTAGCCATGAATCCGGAGACAATAGAACAAGATATCAGTGAATTAAAAGCAGGAGGGAACCTCCTTTACGACTCGACTAAATCGTTGCCTGTGAAATACCGTCGGGAGGATATAAACTCATATGGACTACCATTCATGTCTTTATGCAACGAAAAATACGACGATCCTCGTCAACGCCAGCTTTTCAAAAATATAATGTATATTGGTTCTCTTTCCGCTTTAGTAGGGATGAAAAAGGAAATTCTAGTTCGATTGATTACAGAACTCTATGGAGATAAAAAACCACTTATAGAATCAAATCTAGAGGCTTTATCGACAGGGTTCGAGGCGGCGGAATCAAATTTCACCACTCCTTCCACAATTTCTATTCCTGCCGGCAATAAAATTGGAGAGAAAATTTTCATTGAAGGAAATGAGGCCGCGGCGTTAGGCGCCCTATACGCAGGAGCCACGGTAGCCGCTTGGTACCCAATCACTCCATCATCCTCTTTGGCCGAAGCATTCGAAAGATACTGTAAAAAATATCGTAAAGATCCCAAAACTAAAAAAGACCGCTATGCAATTCTACAAGCCGAAGACGAACTCGCTTCCATCGGGATGGTTTTGGGAGCTAGTTGGAATGGGGCAAGAGCTTTTACCTGCACATCTGGGCCTGGCATCTCCTTGATGCAAGAATTTCTAGGTTTCGGCTATTTCGCTGAAATACCTGCCGTCGTCTTTAACGTGCAACGCGGCGGCCCATCGACAGGCATGCCTACGAGAACGCAGCAATCTGATTTATTGTCTTGCGCCTATGCCTCACATGGTGATACAAAGCACGTCATGCTTTTCCCTGAAGATCCAAAAGAATCATTTGATATGAGTGCACTAGCTTTCGATATCGCCGACCGCCTTCAAACACCGGTATTCGTAATGCTTGATCTTGATATCGGAATGAATGAAAGATTATGCGAACCTTTAGCTTGGCACGACAAACGTTGTTACGACCGAGGCAAAGTATTGACCGACGACGCCATCCAAGATTTAGAGACGTTCGGCAGATATCTCGATATAGATAGGGATGGTATCTCCTATCGAACCTACCCAGGTACACATACCAACCTCGGATCCTATTTTACCAGGGGGACGACAAAGGATCAGTACGCAAACTATAGTGAGTCTCCTCAGGACTATACTGAAAACATGGAGAGACTAACTAAGAAACACCAAACCGCGGTACGTTTTGTTCCAACACCTGTGGTGCGGTACCAGCATGGTCAAAGGGAAATCGGAGCAGTTTATTTTGGCTCTACATCTCCCGCCATGAAAGAAGCATTAGCTTTGCTATCGGCCGAAAACTTTACCCTAAATGATTTGAGAATCAGGTCCTACCCTTTTTCACAGGAAATCCAAGAATTCATTGAGAGCCACCGAATTATTTTTATAATAGAGCAAAATAGAGACCATCAAATACGCACGCTGTTGGTCAACGAATTAAATCTCTCACAGAATAACTTGGTGTCAGTACTACACTACGATGGAACCCCAATCACAGCCCAAATAATAAAAGAAAAAATCATGGCGCACCTAAAAGAACAAGCAACTTAATCCTAAAAATGACTTACATTAAAAAACCAAAATTCGCCCATCCCAAAACCACCCTTAATGATTTGGGCTTCGCCCGCAGAGATTACGAAGGAAAGATTTCCACACTTTGCGCCGGATGCGGGCACGACTCTATCAGTGCCGCAGTAGCTAGCGCTTTTTTTGAACTTTCGGTAGCACCTCACAGAGTGGCCAAACTATCTGGTATAGGTTGTTCATCGAAAACTCCCGCCTATTTCCTAAATCATTCTCATGGATTAAATAGTGTACACGGCAGAATGCCGTCTGTATTAACGGGCGCAAATTTGGCAAACAAAGATATGCTTTACCTCGGAATATCCGGCGACGGTGATTCAGCCTCTATAGGACTTGGGCAATTCGCACACGCCCTTCGCAGAGGCGTAAACATGACCTATGTTGTCGAGAATAACGGGGTTTATGGACTGACGAAGGGCCAATTCTCTGCTACCGCGGACAAAGGTTCTGCAAGCAAGAGGGGTATTGTCAATGAGAGTAATCACGTAGACCTTGTCGCCTTAGCGCTCCAATTAGGTTCTACCTTTGTGGCCAGAAGCTTTTCTGGAGATAAAAAACAACTTATCCCGATCTTGAAGGCCGCGATTGCGCATCGAGGGGCTGCTCTTATCGACGTGATCAGCCCTTGTGTAGCATTTAACAATCATTCTGGATCTACTAAAAGCTACGATTTCGTTAGAGAACATAATGTAGCTGTAAACAAACTCGATTTCATCACTGCAAAAAAACCAATGGAAGCAGACTATAAAGAAGGAAGCTCCCATTCTGTCATCGGCCACGACGGAACCACCTTCAAACTACGAAAGATAAAACAAGAACATGACCCGCGTGATAGAATGGCCGCAATCAATAATCTTGAATACCATTCGGCTAGGGGAGAAATACTCACTGGACTAATCTTTGAAGATCCTGACAGTCTAGAATTACATCAACATTTAAATACAGTAGATGTGCCGCTTAACTCCCTAAACGAGGAAGAGTTATGTCCAGGTTCTTCGATCTTGGACGAAATCAATAATAGGTCCCGCTAATATTTGAAGCTATGAAAATCTCTGTGCCAATATCTGTGGGAGAACTTCTAGATAAAATTTCGATCCTGCAAATAAAAAATGAAAAAGTTAAAGACCAAGTTAAATTAGTGAACATTCGTCATGAATTAGAATTACTAGAAAGAACAATTACCGAATTCGAAATAGAGGATTTAGTCTGTCCAAAAATCCTTACAAAGCTTCGAACCGAATTAATAAATGTAAATCAGGAGTTATGGTCGATAGAGGACAAATTGCGGGTTTTGGAGACCAAAAGAGAATTCGGCGTTGATTTCATAACTGCGGCACGAAAGGTATACGAATACAACGACCACCGGGCAAAAATAAAACGGAAAATAAACGAATTGACTGGCTCCGAATTGATAGAGGAGAAGTATTATTCGGAGTAATTGTTCTCGAAGTGTACTAGTTTATGTCACGGGCGATAGGATTGGAGACGGAATACTGAAGTTTCCGGTGTTGCGAGCTTTTAAGGCAGTCAACCCGCACACTAAACTAATATGGGTCACAGGAAAGAACCCTTCCGTTTTCCTGCGGGGTTTGTCGGCACTTACCCGGAATATATTCGATGAGATTCACGAAAAAACAGGTCTTGCTTCTTTTTCCAATAGGAACGGATTCCGTTTTAACACTGAAATCGAATCAATACTTTGTACCGAAACAAATTTAATTGATACCCTTCTTTTAAGGCGATTAGGAGCAGAAACTTTCATATCGCCTGCGGCAAAATTTTCTTTCTCCTCGAAGAAGCCTGAACCAGGGTACGACCAACTGCCGATATACGGAAAATTTTTAGCTTTAATGTCTCTAGTCAGTGAAAAACCCTTATCCCCGGATTTAAGCATACCGATCCCAAAAGAATACTTAAATTTTTCCACAAAACTATTTAAAAAAAACCGACACTATGTGGGATTGAGCCCCGGAGCTGGTTCCAACGCAAAACAATGGCCTCTCAAATTCTTTGTTAAGATAGCAAAAGTCCTGACTTCTCAAAATGTAACTCCGACTTTCTTTTTAGGCCCCATGGAAGAACATCTTAAAGAGAAGCTGTGCAAACAAATACCTGCTGCCATATTCCCCGAAAGCCAACTTGAAGTAGGGCTCCCTAAGTCACCGCTACTGACTATTGCTTTAGCTCGAAATTTAGATTTTTCATTGGTAAACGATTCTGGAGGCGGTCAGCTAGTCGCTGCGGGAGGCAAGAAAACAATCACTCTGTTCAATGCAAAAAGGGGAGCTAAGTTTAAGTCACCCTTTTGCGAGCAAATAGCTCTCAATGCGACTAGTTACAACGCGACTAAAGTCAAATCGATTCCGTACCGACCAGTCCTCGAGGCAGTTGAAAAAGCGCTCGGCGAATTGCTAAAAAATCCACTGCAACAACGAGTTTGACAGTTACAGAATAAATGGTGTTATCATCGTCAGTAGAACCAACTGACGACGTATCCAATTAAAATACCAGGCGAAAGATAATGCAAAAACTTGAGATAATGTCCCCTCTACCAGGTACCTTCTACAGGAAACCATCACCGGACGCTGCGCCCTACAAAAGTAACGGTGACTCGGTAGAAAAAGGAGATGTTATCGGGCTAGTTGAAGTTATGAAAAATTTCCACGAAATCAAGGCCCAAGATTCTGGGGTAAACATCAAATTCTCGATAGAGGACGCTGACCCAGTGCAACCGGGCCAATCTATAGCTACCTTAGAAAAATAACGCAGATTAAACTGACTCCCCAAAAATAGTTGGGGAGTCAACATATTTAAATGCCTGGCAATGTCCTACTTTCACATGGGCGAACCACACTATCATCGGCGCTGAGCAGTTTCACTTCTGAGTTCGGGATGGATTCAGGTGGTACCCACTCGCTAATGTCGCCAGGCAAACTGGCCACGACCCCAGCCGGTTTTAGACGGAGGTCGGTAAATTTAGGATAAATCGAATAGTTCTGCACACAATCATTACAGAACACTTTAGTGTTATATGGTCA
>CAZXQY010000004.1:0-60829 GCA_964642505.1 uncultured Gammaproteobacteria bacterium
TAATCAGTATGTTGCATGTTGTGGGCTCTGTGTCCCATGGAGCTAGAGCTAGAGTGACAACCGTAATCGTCGGAATATTAGCGGTCGTTGGTATTTGGTTGATGCTTCAAATCAAAGTGGGAAACCCGGTAGAGGGAAGTAATCTTCTAAAAGAAACCTCCGATTTTAATACCGCCGTACGAGCGGTTAATGCTCATTTCCCAGGTCTTATGACTTTGGAGATAGTGTTTGAAGGCAAGGAGAAGAATAACCGTTTCGTCGCAAGTTCTCCGGAAGCTCAAGCGACGATGTTCCAATTGCAGAGGTTTTTGGAGGTGCAGGATCCTCCGCCGGAAGCTACGTTATCGTTTCCAGACTATTTGCCTGAGGTAAATCGTTTGTTTTCAGGAGGGAACCCTAAATGGGCGCCTCTCGATGCGAAGGTTGAATCTGTAAATGCGGCGGTTAACGCTCTCATGGTCGGATCTAGCCCGAAGGCGTATTCCCACGTGACTGATTTCACGTTCTCTAACGGAACGCTATCTCTTTGGTACAAAGATAACAAACAAAAAACAGTTGATACTGCCATTCACCAAACCAAAGCTGGCCTTGAAGTTGTGGGATTGGACCACGAGGACTACCAAATTCGGCTGGGTACTGGGGCTATCGCTTTGCAACAATCGGTAAACGATACCGTGGACAGATATCAATGGACGATATTGTTTTGGCTAAATGTAGTTATTCTGTTTACCTGCAGTTTTTCGTACCGCTCAGTAGTGGCCGGGATTTTGTTGTTGCTGCCGGTTAATTTTTCCAATGTCCTCTTGGCATCTGTGATGGTATTGATGGGTATCGGGTTGGATGTGAATAGCTTGCCGATCGCAGCGATTGGGATTGGTGTGGGGATAGATTATGGTATCTATCTCCTGAGTCGCATCTGCGAGGAGTTTAGAGAAAATCAGGATCATGGGGAAGCCATCCAACGTGCGGTTACGACCACTGGAAAGGCGATCTTTTTTACGGCGACCATCGTTTTGATTGGAATTCTTCCCTGGTATTTTCTGTCTGAACTGAAATTCCTGGCGGACATGGGGTTGTTATTGGTGATGATCATGTTGATTAATATGGTAATAGCGCTGGTGGTATTACCGCTTCTGGTTTATTTGGTTAAGCCGAAGTTTATCGAACGGGAGCATTTGATAATTTCCGAAAACGTCGACTTGTCGGAAATAATGGGTAGGACGCAGTAGGCGTATATCAAAACCAAACTTAAATGGAATTTGAAATCATGAAAAATAATTGTTGGAGTTTAAAAGTCATTTCATTTTTTGGGATCGTAGCGGCGGTATCGTTGGCTGCGTTCGCGGATGGACACGGAGAGAGTGAGGAGGCTGTTCATATAATCCGAAGTGGCATACCGCATGACGCGCTCTATGCTCTAGAGATGGATGGCAAATGGGGATTGGCCGTAGGTAATTTCGGATTGATGTTGGAAACGTCTGACGGGGGCGAATCTTGGACTTTAGTGCCGCCTGTCAAGGAATCAAATGGGGAAACTTTAAAGAGCGCACTTTTGGCGGTAGCTCGCGATGGTGAGAACGTTATCCTAACGGGGCAGCAAGGTCTTGTCGTTACTAGACAGGGGTCGGCAGATTGGGAAGTGCAAGATAGTGGGCTAGATGCCAGATTGTTAAATGTTGATATCGCTGGAGGACTGACGATGGCAGTGGGTGAGTTCGGTTTTATCGGACGTTCTGTCGATGGCGGTAAGAGTTGGAAACAAGTAAGTGTCAATTGGGAAAGATTCAATGACGAAGGCTATGAACCGCACTTATATGATGTTGTGATTCAAGCTAACGGCGTGGTGTTAATAGCTGGAGAGTTTGGCTTAATCCTTCGATCGACTGACGGTGGTATGAATTTCGATGCTGCCAATCGAGGGGAACAATCTGTATTTGATATTCATCTGGCCGAGGACGGGACAAGGAATGGATTCGCGGTTGGACAAGAGGGCTTGGTATTGAAAACATCGGACGCCGGGGCTTCGTGGACCAAACTTGCGAAAGCCACAAACGCCAATCTCTTAGGGGTCTGGAGTGGGCATGACGAAGTCGTGATAACTGGTATAAGAGAGCTCCTTCGGTCGAGTGACGGAGGATCGACTTTTCAAAGTGGCCAGACGGACATACAGATCGGGCGGAATTGGTTCCAAGGTGTTGCTTCGGGTACAGCGGAAAAAAATTCTGGTGTCGGAGTTTTGGCAGAAGAATCTGTCTATATAGTAGGGCATCAAGGAAGTATTGCCCGGATAGTGAAATAGCGCCCAACAGGTTTAGAGAGGATTTGCCGAAGATTCGGTTTTCATAGCCGAAACCCACAGTTTGGTGTATTTAATGTTTGATGTGATTAAGTCTTAAATGATTGATTGCTGGATATTAACGGACCGCTAAGAACCCGCTGAAATTCCCTTTATATTGCTGCAATGCAGTATATTTAGGTGCGCAAAACTTACGCGAATTAAAGAATCGAAGCCGTTGACAAGCACCCTGAAATAAGCGCTAATACACAATACGGGGGACCGAGTATCCGCTAGCTTTGTTAAGCTAGGGGCTTGGATCGAGGGGAGTGCCTTTTTAATGTTTCATTAAGAAGCGCCCGCGAGGTCCGAATAATCGGATTCCTCAAAAACATAATAATTTAATGGTCAGAGGAGAGCGGGAGTGAGAAAACACACAATCGCGCGGAGTTTAATCTCAGGTATTGCTGTCGGTGGTATCCTTTTTGCAGGAACCGTATCGGCAGTTGATTGGAACATAACTGGATTTTTCCGACAGGAGATAGCGTATAGTCTCCACGATGATGGGAACCAGAATAACACAATGGGTAACCCATTTAATCATCGAATCGTTCCGCAGATAACTTCTGCGGCTTTCATGAATGATGCAACCCTGCAGAACGGCTTGAATGCAAACGCTAGAGCTGCGACGACGGTTTTTAATTCTAGAGCAAATGGAATTCCAGGCGGCCTTCTGCCCGGCGGATTGTTTGCAAGTGGTGAGTTGGCTAAGGATGCCTTCACACTCAATGCAAACGGATCGCATAATCGGGTCACAGGTGTCTTGCCAGCGGGTTCTTTTACCAGTTCGCCAGTATCTTGTAAATTCGGTACTTCGGGTGGTAGAGACATTACCAACGGCAGAAACCGAGGTATTCTAGGGCTTGGATCGCCGCAAGTTGGACAAGTGGATGTACCCTTCCCGCTCATGATGTGTCCTAATGGACAAGGTTCGACGCAGGGTAACGCTGGTCTTTCCCAAATAGTAGGGCTGACTCTGAATAATGGAGCCATTGTACGGGGACCTGCGCCAGCTATAGGGTTGCCAAATACAGGTACTGACTTTTCTGCTTCACACGCTAATCAGAGTGCTGGGGAAGCGATTTCCCAGGCGGGTCTAGCGCTGAGCGATGAAATCGATTTCAACGCTTTCAATTCTCGAGTTGAAGTGGATGTACAGGGACAGTTCACGCCGGACTTAGCGATGTTTATGAAGGTTCGCGCATACTTTGATGCGACGAGAAACTTTGTAGATGGGGGCACATCGGGAGGCATAGATGACCATTATGCGAATCCATACTTTGGGAATCGCCGAGCCACTTTAACGGAGTGGAATAGCCCGGATGCAATCATCGATATCCCGTTCTTATACTTCGACTGGAGTAAGGGACCGTTATGGATACGTCTTGGTAACCAGGTTATCGCGTGGGGTGAAGCATATTTCTTTAGAACTATGGACGTAGCGAACGGCTTAGACTTAAGACGTCACTTGGTGTTGGGTCCAGGAGCGGAGGAGTATCAGGATCAACGTATCGGATCACCTGCCATACGGGTGAGTTACACCTTCAAAAATGGTTGGGAAATAGATGCGTTTGCGCAAATGTTTTCCCCAACGATTCTGCCGGGTCAAAACACGCCTTACAACCTCGCTCCCACGACTATCTATATGGATGACTCCGATGGATACGACGATGCTGAGGGTGCGATTAATTTCGGCTTTAAGTTAACGATGCCGCTGACAGACGCTTTCACTGCGATGATAGCTTATGCAAACCGACGTAATCCGGATGGCTATTTTACTGGAGCTGATGCACCAATTGTCCATCAAGGAAGGGCGAATCCTTTCTGTTTGAACCAGCACAATGCCACAAATAACGTCATGGCTGCATTAGGCAACCCGCACTTAGGTTTGGGTATGGAAGCGATGCCAACGTTGGATACTAGCCAACGTACGATGAGACGCGGTTGTGGCACGAGTTTCGCGCCAGATGATTTCGCCGCAAGCTCTTTAGAGTACTGGTATCGAATTCGTGACGGTCGTATCAACAGCAGCAATTACGTTTCGACTCAAGTCGACGAGTTTCCGGCTTCGCGTTGGGCGACTCGTGAAATATTTGGGTTTGGTAACGAGGGTAACTTTGTTGATACCTATCGAACATTGGAAGGTTTCCGTAGCTCGTTTGGTAATATCACCCAATATGTGGGCCGGTATTTCAGACGGGAAAGAAACTACATGATTGGTGGTAACTACATAATTACCGCCAATGATCCAAACTCGATTTTCGACCAGTTGATTATTCGTGGTGAGGTGAACTGGACGCCTAATAAAGCGTTTACGAATGACCTCAGTTTCAACTTCACAGAGAAGGACGATATTGTGTCGTCGTTGATTTTTGAGAAGTACCACAGATTCAGTATGGATTTCCCTGCGACTTATATGGTCTTGCAGTGGATGCACCGTACAGAATCCGACATGTTTGGCCGAGATCTAGATAAGCAAGATACTAGAAAGATTTCGGACTTTATGGATCCTACAACGGGTGCTTTCACGGCTTGTGCGTTTGACAATGCCTGTGACGATCCTCGAGGTGACAGCAGTGCTAATTACGTGGTGTTCGCGTTTCAACAACCTTTTCCAAATCTGATTTGGAGAGCGGATTTTGCCATTATGGTTGATGTTGCGGGCGGTTACCTCGTTCAGCCTGGAATAAGATATCGTCCGTCGGCTAAGTACCAATGGGACTTGTACGCGACGATGATTAACTCACCGGGTGGTGATAACGATACGGTTACGGAGAGCTTAGATTGGGCGGATGAAATATTCGTTCGATTTACATATTTCTTCTAAACCGAAAGTTAAGAAGCCTTACTTTTTAGAGCCGGCCATGTGCCGGCTCTTTTTTTGGTCTGGCAACATGTCTAGGGACAGATTGGTCTCAGCGAGTTTCGGTGGTGTATATTTCCAATGTAAATAATTAATATTTCCGTAGGCATCTTTGTAGGTTTTGTCTTAGAGTTTGGTGCTATTTCGTTATAGACTAACGTTATGCCCTTTAGAAAGAGATTAGTGAACAATAGTTAAACGAGAAACAAACAATGAACAAAGCGATCTTTCCATTGAAGATTTTGATTTTTTTTATACTAGCTGGCTCGGTGTTCGCACAGGAAGCTGGTGATGATTCTGATTCTGTAACGTCAGAGACCGCAACTTCTCAAACTCCGGCAGTAGGGAATAGTCTGGAAAATAAACAAGAAACAAATATTGACGGGCCACCTAGTAGTGAGAATTCAGAAGTAGTGCCAACTGACGATTCTACTCCCAGCGTGATTCCAGGCGTAACGCCATTACTTGAAGAAGAGGAGAGTGCGGGTTTTATCGTTGATTTTTATCGAGGGATAAAGACTTTATTAGTTCTGGGAGGGCCAGTTGTATGGATTCTTCTAGTCGTATCAATACTCGGTTTGACGCTAGCCCTAACGAAATTTCTTCAGTTTTCTAGGACTAATGTTGTGGCAATTAAAGTGATAGATGACGCTATCTCCCTTTGGTTGGAAGGAAATATCGCGAAAGGTAGCGGAAATCTAGAACGTTCAGCCATCCCGATTGCCGCAGATATAAAATATGGTCTTGAAATGAGAGGGACACTCGATCAGGAATCACTTCAGGATGAAATGATTAGAAGATCGTCTTCGTTTCTTAGGGAGTATTCTCACAATCTCAAGCCGTTGGAGTTGATTTACTATCTTGCCCCCGTCATGGGGTTGTTGGGAACTGTGCTCGGGATGATAGACGCCTTCAGAGGGCTTGCGGTGACCGCTGGCGCTGCAGGCGAATCCTCTGCTCTAGCTAGTGGGATCTGGGAAGCTTTATTGACGACGGCAGTTGGATTGTCGATTGCTATTCCTTTTGCTGTGATGCATGCGATTTTAGAAACGAAGCTTGATACTCTAACTGAGCAAGTTGGAGATATGATCACTCGTGTTTGCTCGAGGAATGAGGTCAGCTAGCGTTGAATATGCAGGTCGCGTTGTTGGGGAATAGGAAAACCAGGAGGCGGTCTGGAAGAATGTCCCTTACCCCGCTCATTGACTGCGTTTTCATTTTATTAGTTTTTTTCATGTTGCAGACCAATTTTTTAAGGCCGCGTGCGATAGAGTTCTCTCAATCCGCTTCTAGCGCTCAAATCGATAGTGAAACGCCTTTAATAGCCATAGAGCTTCGACTAGATGGAACGATCTGGCTCAATGGAGTGGGAAGTAGCATGGAAGGACTCACGTCCTATGCTGCCAGCCTTACCGAACCGAGCCAAAGCCGAGTAATGCTTGCCGTTGATCCCCAGGTTAAATTGCAGGCTGCCGTCGATATTATGGACATGCTAAATACGAATCAAATTTTCAATATTTCGTTGGCGGCTGCCCGTCGCTTTGAAGATGACTGATTAGGGTTGGGATATAAATGAAAATTCGCAGCAGACGGCATACCATGGAAAGACTAACGGAGAAAGTTACTGGGAAAAGATCTGCTCGGGAAGAGAATGTCATCCCTATGATTAACATCATTTTTCTCCTACTCCTGTATTTTATGGTAGTGGGAAATTTATCACCCGATTATAATGTTAATCCTCCCTTCGCGTCTCAGGAGGCTGAGTCGTCATCGCTTGTACCAACGGTAAGTGTTACAAAAGAAGGGCAGCTTAGATTCGAAAATGTTCCTGTAAGCTGGGAAGAGCTGACATCTAGGCTCAGCGGTATCAGCGACTATGAAAAAATAAAAATTTATGCAGATGCCGAGTCGGATGCCCTAACTATTTCGGAAATAATGAAAACTGCAGCAAATGCTGGGATTTTACAGTTTATTTTAGTTACTCAAAAAAAAATATCGGATGAATTAGAATGAAATATTCATCTAGGCGCGTTGTTATTTTGGTTGGACTGTTAGTTGCTTCGAGTATTATCCATGCCATTGTTTCATGGCAGGTGGGTCGAAAAATAGATGGACCGGAGAAAGTGCTTCCTCCTGAAGAGGAGGTTGTGCAAATAGTTATGGATAAGCCACCGGAACCAGAACTAGAAAAAACTCCGCCGCCAGAAGAGCAATTGGAATTCGAAGAGGAATTGGAATTCGATCCGCCTGAAATATTGTTAGCCCCTAAGTCGGTGGCGCCACCTCCGCCGGATGTGACGGTTGCTTTAAAAGCTCAATCAGGAGGGTTCCAGGGTATAGACATTCCTACGGGTATAGCCGCAGTGCCGCTAAGTGAAGGCTCAGGTATTGGCGGTTTCAAAACTGGTATAGGCAATGGTTTGGGAGATGGGACGGCGAGATTCGCTGCCTACATAGCAGGTCTACGAGAAGCAGGATTGGATGTAGTGTTTGCGATCGATGCTACGGGTTCAATGGATTGGGTGATAGATGAAGTTAGGGATAGGATCCAGGACATTGCTCAAACCGTAAGATCTCTGGTTCCGATTGCGCGATTTGGCGTGGTTGCTTACCGTGATCATAACGATCCAGAGTTTACTACGAGGGTGCACGAATTAACCTACAGCACAGCTAAAATAAAGCGTTTTATGGCGCAACTCGAGGCGAAAGGCGGTGGCGATTGGTTTGAAGCGATAGATGCTGGAATCAGGGATGCGATAGAGCAATCGGGATGGCGGATAGGGGCTAGGCGTCTGATTATTGTGGTTGGCGATGCGCCACTTAAGCAGGGTCAATTGGGTAAGGTAGTTCGTCTAGCTGAGCAGTTTGGTCGATCAGGTGGAACGATATCGACGTTGGATGTAAGTGATCAGGCTAATCCTTCGTTACTTGAAGCGAAGGTTGGGAGAAAAGTAGCCAGACCTCTCTATCGCAGTGCCCCCATGCATTCTTTTCTTGTTATAGGAGAAGCAGGGGGAGGAGACGCTGCTACTCTCGACGGAGAGCTAAAATTAACCAAACGTTTGGTGAAGCTTATTATGGGCGATCAGTTTGCAAATGAGATGCAGGCACTTTTGGATGCGTTGTGATACGGGAACATTTATTATGACGAAGCTACTTGAATACCCCATTTGTTTTCTATTTGCTACGTTGATATTAGTAGGTATATCAGGTGATACGAATGCTTCGTCTAAGAGTGCGATTGCCGGGGCAAGCAAATTGTCAGCTAAATTGGACGGCGACTTAGGGGCGACCGATCTTTTTGATATTGCTAATAAGGTCGGACCCTTTATAGATGAAATCAGAAGGGCTGACCCGAGTGCTCGCTCGTTAAAAGAAATGAAACGTATTTTGAATGACATGAGGCAAAAGACATCCTCCAAGGTTGCGGAGATAGAGGCGTCGATGGGGGATAATGAAGGTCAGTTGGAACGACTCTATCGTTCGCAAGAATGGGATGATATGAGTTTTGCGTTGGCTGCTTTTCCATATTGGAGAGCGTGGATTGATTTAGAATTAGCTTATCGAGAGCAAAATATCGGGATAATGGGGGCAGAAAAAACGACTGCTTTACTACCGGCGGAAAAAGGCTTTAGAGGGGCTTCTTTGCAGTTTTATAGGCCAGGCTTGGTCTATGGCGGTTGGTTAGGTTTAGGTTATATAGAGCTGGCAAAAAAAAAGTTTGAGAGAGCCCGCCAAATTTTTGAGAGTTTAGAAGTTGCGCTAGCCGGCGAAGAGTCTCCGATAATGGAGGTCGTACGGGCTGAACTCGAATTACTCGACGCTCGGAGTGGTAAGGTTTCTAATGTAACCGATCTCGGGTTGATCGACGATGATAAAGCGAGGATATTGCGACTTGAAGCCTTTGGGCTTTTAAAGGAGAGCAGGGCTTCTGGTGGGAGACCGTTAGAGGCTGCTAAACGACTTAATGCCCTGATAAAGGCAGGCTATATCGACCAATCTTTGATTAACGATATGATGATTTATGCTCAGGAAATATCAGGAGTCAAAGTTGGTTATTATACCGACCTTGCGGGCGCTGAATTTGCTTTAAATAACAACCATTATTATAACGCGATGCAAAAGTATCAGTACTTCTTTAGCAATAACATCGCCCCACGGAAAGTTGATTTTAGTAACTATCGGTATCGTTGGGCATTAAGTGCTTTCAAGGCGAAAATTTACCAACCTGCGATCGATATCTTAGAAAAGTTGCAACGTAAAAAGAATCTGAACCAGGAACTTGACGTAGCTTCGGCCAAGTTACTTTATGCAATCTATGCAGCTAAGGAAGATGGCGGAAGTTCGTCTGCTCGAAATAGAAAAAATCTTAGGAAAGCTGCGAGGCGTTTTGTTAGGAAAAGTCCAAATGATCCAGACGCCGACAGCGCTCGCTTGTTGATAGCTCAAACTACTAGTAATGCGAAATCTGCTTTACGATCTCTCGACCAGATTTCTTCTAACAAACTAAAAGGAGATGTTGGAAGAACAGCTTTCACGATACTGGCAAAGGAATTCAGTCGATATGTGAGACGTTCCAGTATAAAAAAGGCTAAAGGATTGGCAACCGAAGGTATCGCCGCATTCAAAGAATTGCCGAAAACCGATAGATCTGACCCGTTTTATTTTTCTGTTGTTTTACAAATGAGGGCTCTAGTTGACCCTAAACCAGAGGATGTCCTCGTCGCGATTTCACAAATAGAGGAAAAAGAACCTAAGAACCTAGATATTAGGAGGGCGCTCGTTTGGTCCAGGTTACAAATCTATAACCGGATGGGTGGCACTAATGTTGAAAATTATATAAGGACCCTAGCGTCCTCTAAAATACCTGGCTGGCAGATGGAGTTCTTATACCCTTTTGTGGATGGGATGAAAAATGCCAGCTTACGCCTCAGCTTGGCGAAGCTGCTACATCCTTCAGCTAAATCACAGCCTGATATGGATAAGAGAATTTGGTCGACCATAATTGATAGTATGCTTGAGTCGGGTTTGGTTGAGGATGCCTATGGAGATGCTATTAAATTTACCAAAGCCTATCCCTCTTCAGGGGATGCGTGGAGGTTGCTCGGTCGTAGCGCGGAGCGAGTAGATAAACCCTTTGAGGCTGATAGAGCATGGGGGGTGATCACTAAGAAGGCTATTCCTACCCAGGAAGTATGGTGGGAAGGTATGATAAGTCGGGCTAGAATCCGATCGGATCGGAGAATGGATCAGGCATGTAGTCTTTTGAAAAAAATGATTAGAAGTGAAGAGCTTGTTCCTAAAACTCAGAAAAAACAGTTCGGACAGTTGAGGTCTAGTCTAGACTGTTCGGTGGAGACTGGATAGGGGTAGATTTACGGTTGATCCTGATCGATAAAATAAACCTGGATAGAGGTAAAAACGATGGTTCATATAAAAAAGTATGATGTAGATTTTAGTAAGAGAAAGTTTTTAGAGAATACCGCCGCTGGGTTTTTAGGCGCGGGTGTACTTTGCCCAGTGTGGAGCGCGCTTGCTGAAAACGGAGATTTTTCTGCTTCGTATCCTGACGAGTTACTATCTATCGAAAACTATACGAAAGGGGCACTTAAAACAGGAGATACTATAGATGCTAGCAACGTAGATTTGCTTCAAGACCTTTTAGATGGCGTTCGCTATACCCAAATCAAACAGATGGGCAGAAAATTGGAGATCGTTCCGGTTACTACCGACATGACGAAACTGAGTCCGGTGGAGTATACTGAGGCAACCCTGCGTAACAAAGGTTTGGCGAAGTTTGATTCGAAAGGGAATGTTGTTGTGGGAGGCGGGAAACCTTGGATAGGAGGAACACCTTTTCCGGAACCGACCAGCGGGGTAGAGTTATTTGCGAACATTACCTTAACGTGGGGTAGGCACGATGTTTCTTTTTATCCTGTGAAAAGTTATGAACAAGATAAAAACGGTAGAATAGGGTACAAGTATGAATTGGGATGGATAGAATTTGCCCCTGTCGGTCGTGTGAAGGTTGAACCGACGCCATATTGGCCGGGTCACGAGGATAAATTGCGATATCAATCTGTTTTTTTCACGATCCCTCAAGATTATAAAGGTTCGGCATTTCTAAATACCTGGCATTACGATCAAACAAGATTTCCGGAATTATTGGGTTATCTACCGCAATTCAAACGAGTTCGAAATTTCCCTACAAGCCAACGTTTTGAACCCTTACTACCTGGGTCGCATTTGTATTTCTCGGATGCTTGGGCAGCAGGAGATCCTTACCTCACTTGGGGTAACTTCAAGATAATAGGACGTGGGCCGTTTTTGGCAGGACTCACGGAGAATTGGGATTCCAGTGATGAGAACTGGGAAGGTACTACTCATGGGGGCGCTAAAGGCGATACTTTTTGGGATACCAAAGTGGAGCTAATACCGGAGGCCATCGTTGCTGAAGCTGAACCGACAGGTTACGCAAGGGCGCCTGTAAGCAAAAAGCGGGTCTGGTTCGACGCTCGAACAGGGTTGCCTCTGATGATGCTTACGTTCGATCGAAAAGGGGAGATGTGGAAAACATTTGATGGTGCCTATTCTGTTTATGACAACAAGGGTAAACAGGTTATGGACGGAGCGTACCCATATTGGTCTTGGACTCACGTACACGCTTTCGACATACAGAGCAGCCATATGTCCAGACTCAAGCAAGTTCGAAAGATAGCCGGAGGACATACTTGGTGGGTCAATAAAGGGACAGAGATTTATAACAAATTTTTGACGAAGTCTGCTTTACGAAGAATGGGAACATAGTTAACAATTAAGACGCTAGGTTTTCCAATTCTGCCCAACGGGTCAAAGCTTTTTCTAGCTGTAAATTTAGAGCAGTAATTTCTTGTAGAACAGGCTGTTGCTCGTCATAAGATTTCTTGTGAAAGTTAGAATTCTCTAGTTCGGAGTTCAAGATCGCAATGTCTGATTCGAGTTTCGAGATTTTATCAGGAAGTAGTGCCAACTCTCGACTTAATTTATAGCTAAGTTTTTGCTTTTGATTTTTTACTTGGATCGTTTTAGTTCTTGCGGATATTCTATTTTCGTGATGCTTGTCTTTGGAAGATAGTTCCCGACCTTTTGCGAGCCAATCCGAATATCCACCGGGATAGTTCGCAATCTCGCCTGACGACTCAAAGACGAGTGTCCTGTTAGCTACATTATCTAGGAATTCGCGGTCGTGACTAACGATCATCAAAGTACCTTTGTAATTGGCTAGCTGCTTTTCTAATACCTCAAGGGTTTCTACATCGAGGTCATTAGTCGGTTCGTCTAGTACTAAAAGGTTCGCTGGTTTTGTAAGGAGTCGGGCCAGAATTACCCTATTTTGTTCTCCCCCTGACAAAAATTTAACAGGTGTCATAGCTCGGGCAGGAGAAAAAAGAAAACCCTTCAAATAACCTATCACGTGCCTAGGCTTGCCGTTAATAGAGATATAGTCTTGTTCATCACCCACTATTTCTGCCACTGTCTTATCAGGATTGAGTTGTTCTCTTGTTTGGTCGAAGTAAGCGATCTCAAGATTTTCAGAGAATTTTATGCTACCGCTTTGAGGTTCGAGTCGTCCTATTAACAACTTAAGAAGAGTGCTTTTACCTACGCCATTGTTACCAATTAAGGCTAAGCGTTCTCCTTTCATGATCTTGATTGAAACATTGTTGATTAATGTTTTATCGTTACGAAATGAATAACAGATTTTTCTAGCTTCAACTATTTTTCGGCTAGATTGAGTGGCTTTTTGGATAACGATTTTAGCGCTACTTTCAGGTTTGACTCTGTTAGAACGTTCGACCCTGAGTTTTTCTAAATTCCGGACTCTGCCTTCGTTACGGGTACGTCGGGCTTTGATACCCTGACGAATCCAAACTTCTTCTTTTTCTAAATTTTTGTCAAATAGGGCGTTGCTTTTTCTTTCTTCATCAAACGATTTTTGCTTCAATAGTGAATATTTTTTATAGTCACTCGGCCAGCTTCTTAGTGTTCCCCTATCTATATCAACAATCCGCGTTGCAAGGTTTTGGAGGAGCTTTCGATCATGTGTGATAAAAATAATGCTCCCTTTAAATCCTTTTATCTGATTTTCCAGCCATTCCACCGCTTCGAGATCTAAATGATTAGTCGGTTCATCCAACAGCAGTACATCGGGAGTACTTACTAGCGCTTTAGCTAAAGACACTCGTCTTTGCCATCCGCCCGACAATTGATTTAATTTAGCCTCTGCAGGTAAATCGAGATTACTCATGATCCGCGCTGCCTGGGTGGTAGTATTCCAACCGCCGAGTGCTTCAATCCGACGTTGCATTGCCTCGAGCTTTTGCAACTGCTTTGTTCCGGTGCTTTTTTTTGTTTCCTTTTCGTATTCGTTTATTAAAGTTTCTTGTTTTTCTAATCCTTTGCTCACAAATTCCTTCACAGATAAGCCAAGCTCTTCGGGTAGAGCCTGTTCTAGTCTTCCGAAATTGATATCTTGCTGCAAAAGAATATCTCCTTCATCTGGATCTATTTCCCCCATTATTAATCGAAAAAAGGTTGATTTACCGGATCCGTTACGACCAATGAGGCAGACTTTTTCTCTTTCTTCGAGAGAGAAGCTGGCCTCCCGAAAAATCACTTGGTCTCCGAAAGATAAGCCTATTTTATTGAGTGAAAATAAAGGCAACGTGACTAGCTCTGTCGGTACCTATTGTGTGCTAGATGAGTTTAAGATCGATACGTTTGTGATCGTAATGGGAGAAGTTGGTACGTCTTGCATTCCGTTGAAATGGCCTGTCGGAGTTTCGCCAATTCGATCGATGACCTCGAGGCCAGAGGTCACTTTAGCAAATACTGCATAGCCCCAACCGCTTTGATTTTTTCCTTTGTGATCTAGGAAATCGTTGTCTACCAGATTGATAAAAAATTGGGAGGTGGCGCTGTCAGGATCGGGAGTCCTAGCCATCGAGAGGGTGCCGCGGGAATTTTTAAGACCGTTATCTGCTTCGTTCTTAATTGGCGGAAGAGTTTCTTTTCTATTCATTGGATGTTCAAATCCACCCCCTTGTATAACGAAGCCGGGTATGACTCTATGGAAAATCGTGTTGTTGAAAAATCCCGAATCGACGTATTTCATAAAATTCTCGGAAGTCGCTGGTGCGTTTTCTAAATCTAGAGAGATAGTTATATCTCCGCTAGTGGTCTGAATAAGAATCAGTTTTTCAGAAGCAGGGGTGCTACCAAAAAGGGCTAGAAGGAAGGTGCTTAGGGTAATTTTATGGATCATCGCTTGTCCTTTTCAGTTGTAAGTCTCAGTGAACGCTTGAATATTTAGTTATTTATGTTGTTCTTTTCGTAAAAAAATCGGCGTACTTTCTGAAGAACTCGTACCATCTAGGTAGTATCCGCCAGAGCAAAAATCACCAATATCCGAAGGCTGTTTTATTCGACTCTCAATCAAGAATTTCGCCATCATCCCTCTTGCTTTTTTTGCGTAAAAAGAAACCACCTTGAATTTTCCGTTTTTTTCATCCTTGAATATTGGTGTGATTAACTCTGCATCAAGTTTCGCTTTGTTAACCGCTTTAAAATATTCTTCCGAGGCAAGGTTAACCAAGAATCGAGATTGGGTTTCTCGAGCATGTTTATTGAGCAACTTAGTAATTTCATCGCCCCAAAAATCATAGAGCGTTCTTCCCTTTTCGGTGAGTAGTTTGGTTCCCATTTCTAGTCTGTAAGCTTGCATCGTATCCAACGGTCTTAGAAGGCCGTATAGGCCAGACAGAATACGTAAATGTTTCTGGGCGTACTCGATGTCTTTTTTATCGAGTGAATAAGCGTCTAGCCCGGTATAGACATCTCCCATAAAAGCATAGATAGCTTGCTTGCAACTCGATTTCCTATTTTGTTTTGACCATCTCTGATAACGTTCCACGTTTAAGGTTGCTATCTTATCGCTAATGTTCATCAACGTAGTAATTTCGGATTTTGTCTTTTTCCGCATAATTTCTATTAAATTTTCTGCCTCTTCTAGCATTAACGGATTGCTGTGCTTAGCAACAGTCGGAGGAGTCTCAAAGTCTAGCGTTTTAGCGGGTGAGATCGTAATTAGCATGCTTAAAAACCTGATCGATTACCTTTAACATACTCTATTTTCGTTATTTGTGACCTCAAAGTGAAGCGTTTTAGCATTTATGTTCAAATTAAATTGGGTTTTAGTGTTAGTCTTTTGTTTAGTTTAAAAATATTCGGAGTATTGGGTTAAAATAGCGGGAGGACACAGCACTTGCCCAGTAAGCTTTTTCCTCTTCGTGAGGGTAATTAAAATCAGTTATTAAGTTAAGGGAGCTATCTCATGAATTTGCAGGCTGCTCGTAAATTACTGAAAGACAACGATGTAAAATACATTTTGGCACAATTTGTCGATATACACGGTGTGGCGAAAACGAAATCAGTTCCAGTGTCTCATTTTGAGACTATCCTAAAAGAAGGCGCTGGTTTTGCAGGTTTTGCAGCTTGGGGACTTGGAATGGAGCCTCATGATCCTGACTTTATGGCTGTCGGTGACTTAGATAGCCTGTCATTGGTTCCTTGGCAAAAAGGTTATGCTCGAATAGTTTGCGACGGACATGTCAACGGGAAACCTTATCCTTACGATACTAGATTGGTGCTAAAAAAACAGATTGAACGCGCCCAAGAGATGGGTCTCACGTTTAATGTTGGAATAGAGCCTGAATTCATGCTGCTGAAATATTCTGAGGGAAGTGAGGTTGAAGTGGCAGATTCTTCCGATAAGCTCGAAAAACCTTGTTACGATTATAAAGGTCTGTCCAGGAGTCGGGTGTTCCTAGAGCAACTCATTACCTCTTTACAGGAAGTTGATTTTGACGTGTATCAAATCGATCATGAGGATGCAAATGGACAATTTGAAATAAACTATACCTATTCGGATGCTCTTTCGGCCGCCGATAAGTATGTATTTTTCAGGATGGCCGCAGGTGAAATTGCTCGCGAATTTGATTTGATTGCGACGTTTATGCCAAAGCCCTTTAGGAATAGAACGGGAAATGGGATGCACATGCACGTGTCTGCTAAAAAGGGTAGCAAAAAGAATGCTTTTGAAGATAAATCTGACAAACAAGGTTTAGGTTTGTCGAAACTAGGTTATTATTTCCTAGGTGGGATTTTAAAACATGCACAAGCGCTAACTGCTTTATCGGCCCCGTCTGTGAATTCTTATAAGAGGCTGGTTGTTGGAGAAAGTTTGTCTGGTGCGACTTGGGCCCCAGCCTATGTTACTTACGGAGATAATAATAGGAGTGCTATGGTTCGGGTTCCGTTTGGTCGATTGGAGTATCGGTTGGCAGATGCAAGCTGTAACCCTTATTTGGCTATGGCGGCTATGCTAGCGGCTGGTTTGGATGGAATTAAAAATAAGGTTGCAGTAGGGCCTGCCATGAATGTAAATCTTTACAATATGACGGAGACTCAATTGAAGGAGCATAAGATTTCTGTCTTGCCTCAAAATTTGGGTTTGGCACTTCAGGAGCTCTCCGATGACCAATTTTTCAAGCGAGAGCTAGGAGACTCTATTGTCGAAGAATTTCTCAAGGTCAAGAGAATGGAATGGGTGGAATATTGTCGACACGTTTCTGATTGGGAAAAAGATAGATATGTTGAATTTTACTAGTGTTTATTTATGACCATTGAGCGGGAATCATAAACATCGCGACAGAACATACACAAAAGCAAATCGCCGCTACCATAAACGTGTAACCGACAACGTCACCAAAACGAAGCCTGGTAACGGCTAAAATCGGGATCGCGAAAAAAGGTTGTATTAAATTGGTTGTCGAGTCTCCGTAGGAGTAGGCTAGCAGTGTTGTAACGACTGAGACATCTAGTTTTTCAGCGGCTGGTATTAGAAAAGGTGCCTCTATCATCCATTTGGATCCGGCCGAAGGTACAAAAAGGTTCATTAAGCCGGAATAGGCGTAGACCACCCAAGGATAGGTATTGGTAGTCGCGATTTCCGCGAAGAAGTTTCCTAACCAGTCACCTAGGTTCGTTTTTTGAAGCAGGCCGAAAATCCCAGCATAAAACGGGAATTGAACTATGATTCCCCACGCCGAGTCTACACCATTCCGACAAGCTCTTAGAAACGACGGTGCCTTACCATGGAGTAACAAGGCGAGTACTAGAAAACTAATATTATAGGCGTTGATAGTCCAACTGGTCCCGAAGCCTTGCTTGACTATGGAGTGCCCAAGAGGATATAGAAGTAATACCACTGCTAATAAAACCCAGCCGCGGAACTGGTCGATATACTCCGCTGGGTTGGTTGGTTTCTTTGTTTCTGGAGGAAGCTCCGGCATAATTTTTTCTACTTCCTCTGGAGATAAAGTGCGTACATTGTTTTTGGGATGGAGTAGGCAAGTAGCGATTAGACCTATCGTTCCAATAATTACCAAAAAAACCAAATTAAAGGGGTTGTAAAGAGTTTCGGTTACTGGATAAAGCCTGTCTACCACTGAGACGGTCCCTTCCGAAGCTACTAGTAAAGGGTTTCCGGGTGTGGCAAGAATTAGAGGAGCTGAACCAGATAATCCACCGTGCCAAACGGTGCCTAAACCAAGATAAGACGCACAAATCAGTACCCTAACGTCCACCTTTGGATTTTTTTTCAGGATAAAAGGTGTAAATAATGCACATGACACCAGGCATAGTGCCCAGTTCAGATAGCCTGTGATAATCGAAAAAATACCCGCTAGTAGCAACGCGTGTACCGGCTTTTCTGGATCAGGTATTGACGATAACCAGCTAAATAATTTGTGCACAGGGCGAGACGATACGCAAGCGGAGGCAGCAACCATCGCGATAGTGAATTGCATCGCTAAGCTTAGCAAGTTCCACACTCCTTCACCCCAGGCTAATACGGTTTCTTCGACGGTCGCACCAGCCCCAAAAATGCAAAGTAAAATGGCTACTGTAGTTAGTATCATACAAATGACCCAAGCATCCGGCACCCATCGTTCTGTGAACACAGAAAGGCGTGCGCCTATCGCTCTAAAACCTGAAAGGATTTCCAATTTTTGATCCTCCTGTTGAACTAGGGTACATTTTCCTTAGGTTTTAAGATTGATTCAACTGCTTTAGGAAGCTTAATCGATGCAGATATCAGAAAGTGTTTTGCTACAAATTATTGATTTGATGCCCGTGGCACGATTGTCGCTCGTTACACCTTATGGAAAGCCAGACGCGATGCCTATTGTGTTTGCTAGAGTAAAGAACAAGATTTTTTCGCCGATAGATGAGAAGCCAAAAAAAAGCTCTAGACTCTCCCGACTGAGCTCTATTCGTGGCAATCCAGATACTTTGCTGCTGTTGGATCACTACTCTAAAAATTGGTCGGATTTATGGTGGATTCGATTAAATTGTGTGGCTCGAGTAGTGAATGAAGATAATGTTTATTGGGGAAAAGCTGTTAATCGTTTACTAGAAAAATATACCCAGTACCAGACAGTTGGTCTTTTTAAAGGAGATCAACCAACGATGCTTGAGTTTGAATGGAAAACAGTTCGTTCTTGGGCGTATTTAGGTGAGAAAGGGTTTACGAATTGGTTGGAAACAAGGAGGGATTCTTCTGTCCCTTAAGGACCTCTACCCAAGCGATTTTTTATGTCTACGATTTCGTTTAGAACACCGGGAATGTCATCCGATCTTTCGTGCGGGATTAAAAATATGAAACCGTGGTATCCCTCGGAAGCTAAAGACTTTATCGTTTCATAATCGAAGGGAGCACCGAAAAGGAGGACGGTCATGTCTTCATAATTTCGCCCAATTTCTAGACAACTCTTCTTGAGATCACTTATTGGATCGGTATTTCCTTCATAGCGTTCGTATATTGGCATCCATCCGTCAGCATAATCGGCTACCCTGCTCGGTACACGTTTATGATTAGAGCCGATAAAAATTGGCGGCCCTCCCGGAGTATAAGGTTTCGGAAATTGTTGGATGCTTTCCTCAATCGAAACGAAATCTCCGCTAAAAGTGATGGTTTCCTTTTCCCAGAGAGAGCGTATTAAAAGAGCATGTTCTTTTACAACGTTCCACCGGTCTTTGAAATTGGTACCATGGTTTTCCATAGCTTCTTTTATCCAACCGCCGGCAATTCCGAATATGACTCTTCCTTTAGAAAGGTGGTCTAGGGTCGCAATCGATTTCGCGGTGGTAATTGGATCCCTTTCAGTTAACAAGCAAACTCCGGTCCCAAGAAGTATTTTCTCGGTAACTGCAACACAAGTACTTAGCGCTGTTATAGAATCGAACATTCTAGCGAAAGGTTCTACAATATCGTCCGAGTGATATTTGTTTTTACTGTGAATGACTGGTACATGGCTATTTTCTGCAAAGAAAAGCGAATCCAATCCAGCTTTTTCCACTGCGACTGCTATTTCCGCGGGGGGCAGAATTAGGTCCGTCGGCATCACACAGACGCCAAATGATAGCTGATTGAAGCCATTCATAGGTTTTCTACTCGTTTATTTTTTTAATTATTCACCGCAAGGGTAACATAGGGCATACGAATTTAGATCAGCGCAGGTCTAATAAATAAAAATAAACTAATATACGGGTCTAGGCAGAAGCATTTTTTCTGATGGCTATAGGAGCGAATTCATGTCGATACACTTGAAGCTAATTGTAGCTACCTTTGTTTGGGGGCTTACTCCAACGCTGGGTAAAATTCTAGCCGCTCTCGAGGCGCCCTTTATTATTACATTCGGACGGTTTTTATTTGCGTGTCTATGGCTATTTCCGATTTTAATACTCCAGAAGGAGAGAGTGCTTATTGACAGAGACCTCTTGAAGACGTTCGTCGCCTTGGGGTTCACAGGGATTCTTTTACACAACGTACTGATGTATAAAGGTCTTGAATATATCAGTGCGAGTATCGCTTCGTTAATTTTTGCCTTTATTGTTGTTCAAGTTGCAGTCATAGACTCGATTATATATAGGAAATTGCCATCCTTAGGTAGTACTCTAGGAATTATACTGAGTGTGATAGGAATAATAATTGTTGTGGCGGGGGGCGATTTATCGGATTTAGAAACAGGAGAGTTTGGATGGGGTATATTTTTGATTTTCGGCTCTGCGCTTTCTTGGGCTATTTATACTGTTGTTAGTAGGAGAGCTTTGCGACAGCATAGCCCCTTGATCGTTACGAGTTATGCTTCTCTAGCCGGGTTAGCGCTTACATTACCTTTCCCAATAACAAACTTTAAAACAACAACCTTTATCTTTAGTGATTCTAGTTCGATTTTATTCGTGATTTTTTTAGGTGTCGCCAGCTCTGCCATAACATTTATCTGGCATCATCAAGCAATCAAAAAGCTAGGAGTTTTATCTACCTCTATTTACCTGAATCTAATGCCTATTTTTGGAGTTTTAAGTGCTGCTTTGATTTTAGGTGAGACTATTGACAGATATGTTCTGGTTGGAGGTGTTCTAGTTATTTGTGGAATTGTTTTAGTTAATCTAAAGGAGGGACAACCTGTTCAATAGCTCGTTTTTTTCCCTTGCCAGCTACAAATAATACAAGGGTTAAGCCTAAGCTTATGTGCATTACTGTATTCCAGCTCGTTAGCTCAAAAACTAAGATAGCCCAGATCGATCCACAAAAGGCACCTAGGTAGTAGAAAATCATATAAAGTGAATTGGCTTGGCCGAGTCCTCTTTCGATCTTTCGATTAAGCCTAGCGGTTGCGGTCGTATGTATCGTAAAAAACCCGAAGCAAATACCGCTTAGTCCTATAATGATGTGAAACATTTCCTGCCCCTTTAAAACCCAAATGCTGATAAACAGAATTATAATCCCTGTGGAAAGTGTTCTCCTCGATCCATAACGAACTGTGGAGTAGCCTGCCAGGGGGCCAACGACAAGTCCAATAATATAGACACAATAGATAAGGCTGACTATGTCACTAGAAAGATTATATTGCGGTGAATCCAATCTGAAAGGCAGGGTGTTAAAGACGGCCGAAAAAATCGTTTGTCCAAAAAATGCGCAAATAAGAGAAATTCGAATTTTTCTATCTAGAAATATCTCTCGGTATGTAATTCGCTCCTCTTGTTTGTTTTTCCAATCACTTGATTTTGGAACAAGGAGACGGATGAATATACAGGAAAGCAAGATGAGGGAACCTGAAAGCAGAAAAGAGGTCTGCCAGTAATTTACACTATTCGCTACCCCACCTATCACTCTGCCACACATCCCACCCAATATAGTAGCCGTCACATACCAGGCAATACCTCGCACAATATTGTTCTGTCTTACGGTTTTTGATAGTGACGCAGCTATGGCAGAGGTTAGAAAGGGTATTAAAAAACCTTGCAAAAACCTAGACGTTACTAAAACAAATAAATCTGAGGTGAAGGCACAAATAACATCACAAATTAGTAGTAAGGCACTGCCCACGTAAGCGAGATAGGATATCGGGTATTTTTCGCTCAGGATACCGGACGGTATGCTTCCCAATGTGATTCCTGCCAAAACCAAAGAAATAGATAAGGAGGCCTGAAAGGGTGAAGCACCGAAGTTTCTACCGATCGCAGGAAGGATAGGCTGCGTGATGTAGATGGTTGTGAATGCAGAGAAAACAATAATGAAGGACGACAGAATAACTTTATCGTCAGTCGTTAGCGTCATCTTCTTATTGGTTGAAACAACAAAAATATTGTTTTCTAGCTATTGCAGTGATCCATCTTAGTAGTTCTGAAAAAACGTTTTGTTCTTTAAGCTCATTGTCCCATTCTGGATCACTGGCGGGAAGAGGTAGTGCAGAAGAACGGGAAAAAAGCGCAGCACATCCCATATATGAACCGTTCTGTGACTCTAAAACGCTTTTTAAGATTTTAGAATATCGGTTCTCAAGGTCGTTGTTCAAACACCACACAAAGCGACCGTTATCTTCTATGAGTTCCAAGTCTCCCGTCCCGTCCCAAATCATGGAGGAAGAATTCGACGAACAAGCGCTTGCTAAGGAAATGAAGGAAGCCAAGCTGCCGCTTCCCAGTCTAAAGATCAACTCTCTAGTATCTCTCCAGATTTGCTCTATGATGGGGGCAGTCGGTTCTTTTTTGAATCGTTCTAAGTAGGCAAAATCAGATCGGTAGAGAAGATTCCAGCAAAGGTAGATGGCGGTCATGGTTCCGCCTGTTACAAGAGTTGGTGCCTCTGCTTGTGGTATCCGGTCTAGATCGCGTTTTCTTGGGAGCAGCATTCTTAAAGAGACGAAATCGTTTGTACTTATTTTAAAGGGAACATTTTTATCGGGTTTCTCTATCAAAGAATTAGCCCAATTTTCACTAGCGACAGAAATGCATTTTTCCATCAAAGCTATGGAAGAGAAAACGGAACCTAGTTTCAAATTGACTGATCGATCACCCGGTCCATTTTTGTCCTGGACATACGCGCTCTTTAAATCTTCTGCTTTTAGTAGTACCTGTTCGTTCTCTATCGTTATTTTTAGAGACAAGCCTAATTTCTCGGGATCGGATTTAATGACTTCGCACAGGTATGGCCAGAAATTCTGAACGTAGAGAACACTTACGTTATTAGAAGTTCCTGGGTCCTTTTGTTCGATATTAGAAGTAGCTAGCCTATCATGTCTAAGGCCACTATTCGTTTCATCGATTAACGCTTCGACACTTAAAACCATAATTCTAATTTCTAGGAATAATTGATGATCAAAGTTTAGGATAACGTTTCGAAGGCATTTCCGAGTTTCAAAATATCTTCTTCCCTATTACGTTTCCCTATCAACATCATACCGACCGGCATGTCATCAGATAATCCGCAAGGTATGGTTATAGCGGGGTGGCCTGTCACGTCGAAAGGACAAGTGTTGTTAATCATTTCTAAGGCCCTGGCCACATATTCCTCTCTGGAACAAGTAGGTTCTGGAATGTCGGTAGCGACCATGGGTACTGTTGGCATCAGCAAGGCATCGAAGCTATTTAGTTGCTGGTCATATGCAGCAGAGAGTTGTCGGGATAGATTTTGAGCAATAGAATAAAAACGTCCCTGGTAACGATCTGTCATATATTGACCTGTCAGCATGACAAGCTTCGTCGTTTCGGAAAGATCATTGGGTCTTGTTAGGCGTCCTTTGGAAAAGTAGTCTAGAAGACTGGTATTATAAGCGCCTTTCCAATTTGTTCCCATACCGTTTCCTTTTATCATTAACGAATTAGCGCCTTCTAGGGCTATAGCATTCCAGATATGGATGCCATCTTTATGCATCGGTATCGATACCTCTTGGATTTCAACGTTAAGTTCCGTATATTTTTTGCTAGCTTCTAGAACAACTCGGTCTACGTCGTTCTCTGACAGGTTGTCCCAACCGAATCCTTCTTTTATTACCCCTATTCTCATGCCGGAGCAGCTCTTGTCGAGACACGAGGAGTAAGATGTTTTCTTGGGCATAGCGCTTTGCCTTGGATCTAAGCCGTCCGATCCTGCGATTACGTCTAGCAGTAGGGCACAGTCGCTTACGTTTTTCGTAATCGGGCCCAAATGATCTAGGGTAATCTCTATCGGGAAGGCTCCCGTATAGGGGACTAGTCCAAAAGTGGGCTTTAGACCAACCACTCCACACCAACTCGCTGGCATCCTTATCGAGCCACCTTGGTCTCCACCGAGTGCCATATCTACTTCCTCGGCTGCGACTAGAGCGGCACTGCCGCTTGAAGATCCACCGCTAGATTTAGAATGATTATGAGGGTTTTTTACGGGGCCTGTGTCGTTTGTGTGGCTCGCACCAGAAAAGCACAAATTTTCACAAACCGATTTTCCGACAATCGTACCGCCTGCACTCAAAATTCGTGTTACCACTGTAGCGTCAGTATCTGGAATGTAACCTTCTAGCACTGAAGAGCCGTTCATCATAGGTATTCCAGCGACACAAATATTATCCTTTACGACTATCGAGCGTTCCTTTAACTTTCCGCCCTTGCTGCCTTTTATATCGCATTTTTGGTACCAAGCGTTTAGAAGATTTTCGCTTGCAGCAGGTCTATAAGAATGAGTTCGTCGATACTTAGATTGTTTCTCCGGCACTAGCTCAGTGAGTCTGTCATAGGAGGCTAAAGTTAGATCCATCAGGCCTCGAAAAGAGTCTATGTCTTCTTTGTCAAGGTCTAGTCCAAAAAATTTTCCAATTTTCTCTACTTCGGCTAAAGACGGTCTGTGGATTTTCATTTCTTGTCTCCTGTATAGAGAGCTTAATGTACACTTCTTTCTTCAAAGGGTATAGTCGGATTTTTAGAGCAATATAGGACGTTCAATTTCTAATTGAAAAACAAAAAAATAAGCGGAAAAATTTATGTTTGGGATATAGGAATACGTTTGTTTCACGGTAGTTTGATTGTTCTGCTTTTGATTTCGTGGTGGACAGGGAACGAAGGTGGAGTATATTTGCGGTATCATTTTTGGTCAGGATATTGCGTTCTGACCCTGATTCTTTTTAGGGTTATGTGGGGGTTTGTTGGAAGCACAACAGCTCGATTTAACTATTTCATACGATCGCCGAAAACGGTTATGTATTTCTTTAAAGATTTAGTACGGCGAGAAAAGTACGAAGGACTGAGTCATAACCCAGCGGGGTCCTACATGGTTGTGGTGTTGATTGTTATTCTTCTTGTACAGGTCCTGACTGGTTTTTTTTCCGATGATGAAATCTTTAACGAAGGGCCATTCAGACATTATATAACTAGCGACTTTGCAAGTGAATTGACGGCTCTACACCATCTTGGATTCAATATCATATTGGTTTTAGTAGTGATCCATATTTTGGCCGTTATGTGGCACGAGCTAGCGAAAGGTGAACGACTAGTTTGGCCCATGATCACGGGAAAGAAAAAATTGTGCCAGGAAACACCGAATCTGTTTTTTGCTTCCGGACGCCGCATGGTAATTAGCTTTATTCTTTCGGTTATTATAGTCTGGGCTATGGTGACGTTATTTTAAGGGAGCAAATGATGAAGAAGCGATTAATAATTCTAGTGGCATTAGTTGGCAGTTTTTTATTGCCTTTCTCCGCGGCTTCAGATCCACTAGAGGATACTGTTACTTATCGACAGGGTATCTTATTCGGCATTGGTTGGAACGTAGGTGCGATGGGGGCGATGGTGAAAGGAGACGTTTCTTTTGATAGGGATAAATTCGTGTTTCTAGCGCAACGTACTTCTGTTTTAATTCCGATGGTTTTGGAAGGCTTTAAGTTAGAAACCAAAGAGATCGAGTCGAACACTAAATCGAATGCCTGGTCCAACTTGAGCGACTTCGAAGAAAGATTCTCGACCTTGTCTAAAGGAGCTGAAGAACTGGTTCGTATAGCTGAAGTTGGCACTGAGTCAGAAATAAAGAAGCAGTTCGGGGTTACTGCAAAACAGTGTAAAGGTTGCCACGATAAGTATAAAAAGAGCAACTGATTTGTCACGTGCTTAAATGGGGTTTGGTGTCCCAAAGAAGGGGTTCGTCGGACAAGGCAATTTCGTTATCGAAGAGAATTCCACAACCAGGACAATAAAAAGATCGGAATTCAACAGTATCATCGATATGTGTATCAGGTTTCCCGATCAGAGGATTAATCTCTTGGAATTCTTTCTTTTCCTGAACGCACTTAACTTTGTAGTTTTGATTACTTTCCCCCAGATCTAGGCTACATTTTCTGCAAGCCCAAAAAGAACCCTTTTTATCTGATCGAAGTTGTAAAAATTCAGAAACGTCGTGGAGTACTTCTCCAGTGCGAGTTGGTTTTCTATTTTTGTCTCTTCTCTTATTCCGTATGTTTCTACGATTATCAACGGTTTTTTCAGCATCGATTTTTCCGTCACCGCCCATAATAACGCCATAAATATCTCGAGCAGCAGATTGACTGACAGCAAAATTATCTAAATCTTCTTGGATTTTATCGAAATTTCTTTCAAAAGGATCACCAAATCCCCCTCCACCGCTCCAACGAACGGAATATACGTCAGAAGGGTTTTGTTCGAAATTTTGTTGTCTTAACTCTAATTCAATACTATCACCTTCCAGATCCATTATGTCTTCGGGCATTTTGCCGCTGATCAGACGTTGGAGGATATCGCTATTTTTGACAAATTTGTAGGCGTTGGTAGTAGACGGGAGTCCTCCCATTAAGCCAGATGAAGTAGGAATAGCGTTGCCTGAGGAGAGGGTGTCTTGAGTGATCGAAGTTGTGTTATTTGGTATAAAACAAGATTCGGCGGATAGTCCGCCTCGGAATTTTCCTGCACCGCCAGAGTCTGTGAGTTCCTTTCTGTATAGGAACAGTATGGGAAAATTCTGTTCTGTGTGCTCTACATTGGGCAGCTGGCAGATGGGTGTTCTGGATTGGCCTCCGGTATTGATACCATCACCCGACGCAAAAGCTCCGATCGCTCCTCCTATCGGATCGATTAGTAAATAGCCGTACTGTTCTCCCCATTGATCGATTCCTCTAAATAAAGTGGCGGGCCATTGGCTGGTGCCACCAATACACATGATATCGTTTCGCAATCGAGGGTTCGGATAAATCATTTTAGAGATAACGTTGTAGGCTGGATATAAAGATATTTCCATGGACTGGATAGGGGCTGTGGAAACAGAAGCCGGATAATTTGCGCAGTTCAAGGTTCCCGGAGTCGGATCAAACTTTATATGCCTAAGGGCTCCCCCAACGGCGAAGTATTGGTCCCAGCAGAGTAGCTCGTTTAATGCGACCATGATCGAGCCCCTCCAGCCAGAAAACGTCGCGTTCATAGCTCCCTCTTGTGGGGCTGATCCATCGTTGTAAAAAGTGAGAGAAGAGCCTTTTTTACGCAATCCTATCATTACGCGATGAGTGCGACGGTCACCTGGTCTGCAAGCCTCTATGTAAGTTCTGTCGATCCAATTTCCATCAGGTAGGGAGGCCATCTTTTCTAAGTAGGCTTTTTCAGAGTTTTCGATGATCTGCTTCATCACTCCTTTTACGGTTTTTGCACCATATCGTTTTAACAACTCTAAGATTCTTTCACGAGCTGTTGTATTACCGGCGACTTGAGCTCGAAAATCCAGGGCTACTAAATTGGGTTTCCTAGAAGAACGTAAATAAACTGCCTCTATATCTTTTCTGACTTCGTAGTTTTCTATTATTTTCAAGGGTGGAAGCATCAGTCCTTCATCAAATACAGATTCTGCGGCTGGACAAAAACTGCCCGGTGTAATACCGCCTATGTCGTATTGGTGAAGACAGTTCGCAATCCAGCAGAATAATTCTCCTTCCCAGAAAATCGGGCAGAGCAGCATCACGTCTTGTTGATGGGCCGCACCGACCCAGGGGTCATTTGCGATGAACATGTCTCCTTCTGAAATACCAGGATTTTCGCTTCTGAATTCCATGGTCCACTTAATTTGGGTGTCAGTCACACCTGACATATATTGCATATAAGGTCCGAAATAAACGAACTCGGCATCTTCAGTCAGGATGGAAGGATTAAGATCTAAGGCATACATCGCAACCGGAGAACCGGATAGCCGCTGGATAGTCGCTCCATGCTCTTCATTAATCTGCCAGAGATTATGCCGTACCACCTCGTAAGTTACGGGGTCTACTTTTGAGTCCCATTCGGAGTGCAAGATCAGTTTTTCGGAAATCGTAAGTTTGTCGGGAGGTATATACGGATTTTCAATTCCGTTGAAATCGATATCTGTTATTTCACTGATTCGGGGCATCGTAGAGATCCTTTAATTATCGATAATAAAATTTCCATATTCATCCATACAGATTAACTGTTCGGGATGAACTACAATGGAAGTGGTATCCGTCTCAATTACACAAGGTCCTTCTAGACTGTTGCCGGGATCAATTAGATATCCATCATAGATGGGGGTTTTTTCTATTTTCTTCTTTTCGTCCCAGTAAATGTCTCTCTTACCTCTAAAAGCCTCTTTTGTTACTTTTTTCTTAGAAGTATTTTTCCTTAATATGGCAGGTTTCTTAGTAATAGCTGATGCTCTTGATCGAAAGGTAACAGCTTCTAATTTCGACCCGGGCAAAGACGATCCTTTTCCATATTGTTGTTCATAAGTGGCAATGAATTTAGATTGCAGTTTAAGTAGCTCTTTTTTAGACAGTTTTTTTCCACTCAAGGGCACTTCTACTTCGTTTATTTGGCCCTTGTGCCGTATGTCTATAGAGAACGATAAACTGCGGGATTCCTCAGGAACCGAGTCATCGTCCAATTGTTCAGTTCCTTTTTTACAAAGTAAATTTAGGGTCGAATTTATTTCTTCTAGCTCGAAAGGAGATGACATGATATTTACTTTTTCATTGACGTGACTGATGTCTGCGGAGGCCGCGCCGAAGGCGCACCAGACAGCAGCGGCGTCTCCGAAGGGGACGTAAATTTTTTGAATTCCTAGTTCTCGCGCGGCGACCCCCATGTGCACCGGTCCCGCTCCTCCAAACGCGAAAATCACAAAGTCTCGAGGATCTAGCCCTTTTTGTACGGTCACTTTTCGGATTAGGTCTGCCATCTGGAATTCCGCGATAGTGGTGGCTCCACTGGAGAATTCATATTCATCCATATCAAGTTTTCGTGCTAAGTTCTTGATAGCATCTACGGTGTTTTTTCTATTAAGTTTGATCGATCCACCAGCGAAATTGTTTTCGTCTAAATAACCCAGTACAAGATCGGCGTCAGTCAACGTAGGTTCGATGCCTCCTTTGTCATAGCAGACTGGGCCGGGATCCGCACCGGCACTGTCGGGGCCAACTGTTAGTCGTTTCGTCAGTGTATCGACTTTTATCTTGCTTCCCCCACCTGTACCTAAGGTTTGGACATCTACTTTAGGAAGGAAATATTCATATTGGTGCACAAGACTTTTGTACGACACACTCGGTTTTAGATCGTAGATAACGCCGACGTCAAATGAAGTGCCACCTAAATCTGTGGTGATGACATTGGGGGTTCCAATTTCAGAGCCTAACCTGACTGAACCGGTTACACCAGAGACAGGACCAGAATCGAGGGTTAGTAAAGGCGCTTCTAGAGCCTTAGATACCGAAATTGTGCCGCCAGCACATTGGGATATTTGTAACGGCTTCTTGTATCCCATGTCGGAGAGTTTTTGATCTAGCCGATTGACATAGCCGACGGTGATCGGTCCAATATAGGCGTTCAAAGCGACGGCTGTTGTTCGTTCGTACTCACCCCATTTCGGTACCAGTTCCGAAGAACAGGTTACATAGGTTTTGGGTGATAGCGTATTTACCATCTCTTTTATTTTCTTCTCATGTTTGGGCTCAAGGAATGACCAGAGGCAACAAATCGCTATTGAATCGCAGCCAAGTTCTAATAATTCTTTGATACTTTCGGAGGCTTCTTCGGCATTGAGGTTTACGATAGTACTGCCCATACAGTCGATTCGTTCAGATACGCCTCTGATTAACCGTTTAGGAACTATAGGGTCAGGCTTCGTGCTTTCCGGAATATGAACTATCAGTTTAATATCTTGAGCAGACAGTCCTCGAGAGCCTCTCATGATATGGATCACATCATTGTGACCTTTTGTGGTAATCAATCCAACGCAGGCACCTTTTCTTTGAATTATCGCATTTGTACCTACTGTAGTACCGTGTATTAGTATATCTAGAGACTCTAAAAGAACATCTAGTGAGAGTCCTAGTTTTTCTGCAGCTCCCTTGATGGCGTTTACCACTCCTTTCGAAAAATCTTCTGGGGTCGAAGAAGATTTAGAAACGGTGATTTTCCCCTTACGGTCAATGAGAACACAATCCGTAAATGTTCCTCCGATATCTAGGCCGCATAAAAAAGTCGAAGATTTAGACATTATTTATTTCGTTCCAGGCATTTTATTCAATTTATCCCCGCATTCTTTGTCATTTTATCAGAATTGTACTGTAGTAGAACTTTTCGGCTTCTTTGGAAAAGAATTTATTTTAGGTTCGGCTGTTCTAAGTATAAAATTTATACATAAACTTCTTTTTATTGGGAGATGATCTATGGGTTATGGGACGATAAATGCGTGCAATACAGAGGTTGGGATAACTACTATTAGTTTAAATCGACAAGATACTGGGAACGCCTACAATGGGCAAATGATCGAAGAACTATTAGCTGAGTTTAGCCGAATTTCTGAAGACCCGACCATTCGAGTCGTTATTATTCGCGGCGAAGGAAAAAATTTCCAGTGTGGTGCGGATATCAATTGGTTGGAAAAAGTAAGATGCAGTGGGAAATCAGAGAACGAGTCTGTGTCTCTGAAAACCTGTCAAATGATGCGCGAGTTGAATTCACTCAGGAAGCCGACCATTGCGACTGTTCAAGGTCTCTGTGCTGGCGGTGGCACCGGTTTGGTCGCCGCTTGTGATGTCGTGATTGCGGAGGAAACTGCGAGCTTTTCGATAAGCGAGGCTCGATGGGGTGTCAGCGCTTCCATCATATTCCCGATGTTGAATGCGGCGATAGGAGTTCGGAATGTTAGACGCTATGCGTTGACAACCGAACGTTTTGATGCGAACCAAGCGCGATTTATCGGTTTAGTGCATGAGGTCGTGGGGTCTGGGGATTTGGAGGCGCATTCAAATATTTTAGCGAAAGAGATTTTAAAATCTGCCCCACGAGCTACTGAAATAACAAAAACCGGAATCCTGCATTCTTCTTGGTCGGCGACTTCTGATATTTTCGACTCTCTAATGTTGGACCATGCTTCGATTCGACAAAGCGAGGAGGCGAAAGAAGGATTTAGGAGCTTTTTTGAAAAACGAGACGCGGTATGGGATAAGATCCATTTTTAATTTATTCTCGAGCGATCGGTGTTTTATGTGTAACTATTACTTTTAAGGTCGCTTTTAGAGAGAATCTCGTTTGGATAATGTGCAGGCCGTGCTGATTTAATAGCTGAGATAAATTTTCTTTATTGAAATAATAAAGGTGTTCTGAGGGTTTAATTTCTTTCCAAAATTTTAGATGTCGCGGTACGGTCCAGTGTCCTATATCGGGCGTGACTAAATCTATTAACCCTCTTGGTGCTAAAAGTCGTTTCATTTCTGCTGTAAAGGTGTGAAGGTTTTCTACGTGTTCAATCACGTCGTAGGCAGATATAACATCAAAGGATTGTGCTTGGAAACAAAGTTCTTCCAAAGTGCCTAATTGGACAGTACTCAGATTCAAGTTTTTCTTCGCATAAGCTATTCCTTCGGGATCTATATCGATCCCGAATCCTTCGAATCCGTCATCTCGACACGCTTTTACGATGAACCCGGCAGAACATCCAATATCAAGCCATCTGCCGTTTCTTCTGAGTCTATTTTTTATTCGTCTTACATGTCGTTTAGCCCGCTTAATCTTTTTCACAAATTTCTTTTGGTAAGAGTCGCTATAACCGCGTAGGTACGTAGACCGAATGGTTTTAGTATTCGGTTTCGGGTTAATGTGAGTGAGTTGGCAATTGCCGCAACGAACAAATCGTTCTCTTTCTAGTGAAAATAGTTCTTCCAGTCTGGAAGATAGGCAAAGAGGACAAGGCTCGAGAGAGTTATCTGCGTGAGAATTTTGAAGATTCATAAATACGACTAGTTGTTTTCTCGTGATCGGGATTGCGTTACATCTTTATAGTAGTATACCTAGTTTAGAGTATCGACGGGGAGATATTAGTTTGCTTTTTAAACCCAGTGGATTGATAACGTTGACGACTGACTTCGGCCATCGAGGACCATTTATAGGAGTAATGAAGGGAGTGATAATAGACAGATGTCCAAAGGCTTCTGTCATAGATTTAACGCATGAATGTTTGGTCCATTGGCCCGCGGAGGCAGGTTTTTGGATTGCGCGGTCCTATTCTTTTTTCGCAGCAGGTACGGTGCACCTAGCGGTAGTAGATCCAGGAGTCGGTACTAAGAGAGGGCTTTTAATAATATTATTGGATGGGCATATTTTTTTAGGCCCCAACAATGGTCTGTTTGCAGAAATCGCAGATAGACCAGACTCTATTGTAAGACTAATGTCAACCCAAATCATAGAAAAGTACCGTCTTCCGAGTGACAGTAACACCTTTCATGGTAGAGATATTCTGGCGCCCATTGCGGCGGCACTTGTGGCCGGAACGTTACGTTTTGAAGAGTGTGGAATTGAGTTCGAGGATTACGTAGGGGACATCGTCGAAAAACCGGAATATTTTTCAGGATCTCTGACTGGACAGGTGATAACAACAGACAATTTCGGAAATTTAATCACTAATATTTCTCGGGAGGCACTCGGTGATTTCCGTGATCCTCGCATCGTGGCTGGAGGTGAAGAAATCGAATTAAAAAAAACTTATGGTGATGTGGTGCCAGGTCAATATCTGGCGTTGATAAACTCTCTAGAAATGTTAGAGATCGCCTGTTCGGAAAGAAACGCGATGGAGATGCTAGGAATAGGGCGCGGGGCTCCCGTAAAAATTGTTGAGGGTATCTACTAGAAGCTAGCGTTTAACAGACTTAATAATGCCTCAGATCTATATAGCTGCCCGAATCTAGTTGAGATATTTCCTTCAGTCTTTTTATCAACGTCGTTGCTACCTTTTCAGGTGTGGGAAGTAAGTTATCCTCATATGCCTTAAACATTTTTTTGAGAGAAGGAAATTCGGTCCCATCATTTTTTCTAATTAATGCTTGCATTTTTGTGTCAATTAATCCAGGAGCTACCGCGCTAATGTGGGAGCCTGGAAACTCGTGTGCATAGAGTTTTGCTATCATGTTAAGACAAGATTTTGAAATCGCATAAGCACCCCAGCCATAATTAGCGTTTTTTGAAGCGCCTGAAGAGATCAGGACGATTTGTTTAGGAACGTGGTTAAACTTAAGAAACCAGTCTAGAATCATTTTATTTGACCAAACATTTGTGTCCATAGTCTTTTTCAAAACATCAAGTTTCAATTTTTTCAGTGGGCTTATCGGTCCTAGTTCGGCGGCGTTTAGAAATAAGACTTCTAGTGATTTATTTTTTAACTTTAGGGCTTCTAAGGCCGGCTCAATATCCTGGTGTCCAGACAGGTCGAGTTTCTCTTCATGGAGCCGAGGATGTTTTCTCTCTGAGAAATTGCGTGACAATCCAAAAACTGTCGCGTTATGATCCAGATAGTGCTTGGCAATTGCCAAGCCCAGTCCACTTGTATGGCCAGTTATAAAAACGTTCAAATTAGTAGATTGGTTTTTATTTTTTAACATAATTGGATTTACCTCATCCAGATGAATCTTACAGGTTTAACAATTCAGTCGCTACGATTACGGAAAGGCGCGAAATGGAACAACTATGGCGAGAGTATTATACCCGCTTGGGTTGCTGATATGGATTTTCCGGTTGCCGACGCAATTACTGAGGCATTGTCTGAACGGATAACCCGCTCAGATTTTGGATATCCAGTGACCGCGAGCGATACGAAGTTACCGGAACTATTTTGCCAGCGAATGTTTAGTCGTTTCCGATGGGATATAAATTTGAGTGAAGTTTTGCTGTTAACAGACGTTGTACAGGGACTGTACCATTCTCTTTTTACTTTTTCTGGCCGAGGTGAAGGTGTAATTGTTCAGACCCCTATCTATCCACCCTTTTTAGAATCGGTCAGAGATTTGGACAGGAAATTAGTTCCTAATCCTCTCGCGGTGGAATGTGATCGATATAGTATAGATTTTGATCATCTCTATTACTGCTTAAAAGAAAAACCAAAAATTTTAATGTTCTGCAATCCTCATAATCCCTCCGGGCGGGCCTTTACTCTGGAAGAACTTGAAAAGCTAGCAACATTTGCATGCCGCAATAATCTAACAGTAATTTCTGACGAAATTCATTCCGATCTGATATTAGGTTCTAAACCACATATTCCTTTAGCATCGCTAGATCCAGAAATCGCTGAACGGACTATAACATTCATGTCTGCTAGCAAATCATTTAATATCGCTGGTCTTTGCTTGGCTTTCACGCATTTTGGATCTGAGAGTCTGCAGCGAACATTCAAAAGTTTGCCTAGACATATGAGTGGTGGTTTAAACACTTTGAGTTTGGCAGCTGTTGAAGCCGCTTGGACTGGAGGAGAAAAATGGTTGTCGGATGTTTTAAAGCAATTACGAAATAATCGTGATCGCTTAAAAGAACAAGTGGAACAACGGTGGCCCATGGTTAATTATTTCCCAGGCGAAGCGACTTATCTGGCCTGGCTTGATATGCGTGATGTTGGTCCTGGAGAAAAAATGGCACAATATTTTTTGAAAAATGGTTATGTCGCTTTATCCGAAGGGGAGACTTTCGGGGCGGAGGGGAGGGGTTTCGTAAGGCTTAATTTCGCTACATCCTGGGATCTGTTGTCGACTATTTTGGAGCGTATGGATTCTGTAATTCAGAATGGATGAGTTTCGGCAAATAGTTATTAGTCAATAATTAAAGCTCGGACACCCAGGTCATTAATGCTTCTTGAAAATTTGGCCCGGATGCTCGATCTACGTTAGGGTGATTAGCAATAAAAACGACGGAAAACACTTTTCCGGATTTCCCGAATACATAACCGCCAACGGAAGAAACATTTTTTAAGGTTCCTGTTTTTACTCTTATCCGATTTTCTGTTTTACTGCCGCGGAATCTTTTCCTTGTGGTACCATCTTCGCCTGCGATCGATAAGGACGAGATGAATTCGGGCATAATTTGGCTTCTCCAGGCTTTTCTTAATACGTCGTTAATTAAATTTGTGGTAACGCGGGTAGAACGAGACAATCCAGAGCCATTTTCGATATGTAATTGTTTTATGTCGATGTTTCGATCGGAAAGGTATTTTCCAATATATTTTATTCCCTTTTTTCTTGTTCCCGGCGGCCCGAGAATTTCCGCGCCTATAGTATAAACCAAAGAGCGAGCCATCAAGTTATTACTCCATTTATTTAGTCGTAAGACTATTTCCGCGAGAGATTTAGAGTTCCATTGGTGAAATAATTTTCTTTCCATAAAAGGGTCGTGTTTTGCCTTTACATAATTACCGCTAATACTACCACCCCATTGGTTAATCAGAAGTTTGAAGAGTCCGTATAGATAAGCCTCCGGACTAAGGGCAGTGCGAGATAAAGTATAGTTTTTGCAGGATTTAGGTAGGCTGCCAGAAATTTCAACGATATCTTGTTTGTTTTTCTTAAAGTAATTGAATTTAATATTAGGGTTGTTTCCACGGCATGGCTTGTTAGAAACCTCGACAGAATTTAAAATTCGAAGATTCGGTAATTGGGGAACAGTAGTGATACGAGTACGTTCGCCATCCGAGGAAGGGTTTATCACGAAGTTTATCCATTTAAAATTAACCATGCTTGCATTAGGAGGTACGTTATAAAGTCTATCCTGACCACCGTCAATCGAACTCACATTAGACAAATCTGAGGAGAAATAACTTGAATCGACGATGAGATCACCATTTACGTGCCTTAGTCCTTTTCGCGATAGTTCTCCGACTATGTGCCACAGATCCTCTACTACTAAATAAGGGTCACCGTAGCCTTTTATTAATAGATCACCTTCAAGAGCTCCATTTCTAATTGGACCGAGAGTGTATATTTCGGTTCGCCATTTGAAAGAAGGCCCTAATGTTTCAAGTGCTACCCAAGTAGGGACGACTTTAATCAGAGATGCAGGAGCTCGGCTAACGTCGGCGTTTATAGAAACCAGAGGATCATTTTCGGCCACGGATTGAACTACTATGCTTATCGCATCTAAGGGTATGCCACTAGATTCAACTATGGTCGACAGGTCTTTTGGGAGTGCTGAAATTTTAGCGTTGATAGAGTCGCAAAATGTAAAAATGAAGATCGCGAAGAGCGCAATCTTCGGATATCGACGAACGAAGGGAGGGTGTTTATTTTTCTTCACTGTTCAGGGTTTTTTTGGCGGTTTTGAAAATGATATTCCCCGTTCGGCTGCATATCCAAAGCGGCGGCCATACGGTTTGTCATGTTATAAAAAGACGCAACGGACGCGATATCCCAAATACTCTTTTCGTCGAATCCCGCATCTCTCAATTTTTGTCGGTCTTCTTCGACTACATTCGATGGATCTTCGGTGAGTTTGCTAGCAAAATCTAGCATTGATTTGTGCCTCGGGGTCAAATCCACGCTCTTGTAATTCATTACCAATGCTTCCCCCAGCGTAGGATCATTCGCATATTCTCTAACCGACTTTCCATGGGCCGTTAGACAATAAAAACAGTGATTTTTTGATGAAACTACTACTGCGATCATTTCTCTTTCTAAAGGACTTAAGCCGGTATCGGCAAACATAATAGCGTTATATATCTGGCTGAACGCATTGAATTGTTCCATATTGTGTGAGTAAGCCTGGAGTACGTTGGGAATTAATCCGAGTTTTTCTTTACACACCTTGAAGTACTTTTGAGTTTCGGCCGGTAAATCCTTCGCATCCGGGAGGTCAATTTTCAAGGCAATAATGGGCTTGGTCTTCATAATGTCAATATCCTTCTTTTTAGTTCGGCCGCTACTTCTATAACAACACTTCGGGACAGTTTAACTTAGAGAACTAAAATAAGGTTACAAATTATCTATCCCCTGTATTTTGTGTTTTAGATGATTCCCTTTTTGATCAATATCTCTATTTCTTCCTGGTTCATTCCTAATACGTTCTCGTAAATCTCGGTATTGTGAGAACCTAGTTCTGATCCAGGAAAGTCAGTTCCTCCTGGCGATCTGGATAAATGGGGCATAATCGCAGGTATTTGGATTTTTTTCCCGTTGATAGTTACTGCTTCAAATAGGTGTCGCGCTTTGAATTGGGGATCTTCCATCATGTCTTTGACGTCATAAATGGGTCCTGCCGCTACGCTAAATTGGTCCAATTTGGTGAGAGCATCTTCTGCCGACAAGGTTTTTGTCCAATCTTCTATAGCGGTATCTAATTCTTCCTGGTAATCGACCCTTCCAGAGTTTTCAGCTAAGCGATCATCGTCTCCAATTTCCGGCCGATCCATGGCTTCAGTCAGTCTTTTAAACATCGAGTTGGTATTTGCCCCGATGACTATGTATTTTCCGTCTTTACACATATAAGTGTTGGTGGGGGCAATTCCCGTTATCGTGGATCCTGACGGTTGTCTTATCAACCCGCTTCCGCAGTATTCGGGAATTACGGCTTCGAGTAGGTTGAATACTGCCTCAAATATGGCTATATCTACGACTTGCCCTTTACCATCACGTTCTCGTTGTATATAGGCGATTAAAATGCCTAGGGCGGCGTGAATGCCCGCCAGCGTGTCACCTATACTCAGATTGGGTCGGACAGGCTTTTGCCCAGGAAAGCCGTTAACATGACGAAACCCACCGAAAGCTTCACATACCGAGGCGAAGCCTGCTTTTGTCGCATAAGGGCCTGTTTGTCCGTACCCAGAAATCCGGGCATAGATAAGTTTGTTATTTGTTTTTTCTAATGATGGGGGATCGATTCCCCATTTTTCCATAACCCCTGGTTTGAAATTTTCGACTAAAACGTCTGCTCTGTCGGCTAGCTGCCTAAAAACTTTCTGGCCTTCTTTAGTGTCGAGATTCAGAGTAATACATTTTTTGTTGCGGGCTAAGCTGGCCCACCAGTAAGATGTCCCCTTATAGACTTCTCTCCATCCTCTTATGGGGTCGCCTTTGTTAGGCGTTTCTACTTTGATTACCTCGGCTCCGAAATAACCTAGTATTGTTCCAGTAAAAGGACCTGCTAGTAATTGGCCTACTTCCAATACCCTTAGGCCTTCTAGGGGACGTGTTTGTTTAGTAGAGTGTTGCTCGTTCATTTACTATGTCTACGATAATAATTTGTAGAGAGAAGTGCCCGTTCATCCATTTATTCAAGAACGGGCACTCTTCATCTTCAGGTCTTAGAACAGCAGCGATCTAACCTGGGAGAAAAAGCGCTAAGTGATGCGATGTTGCGGCCATAAAAAGTAACATAGGAATCGACATGACCGTATTCGATCGGGAGGCTAGGAAGGCGATTCGTTTGGCGGATGCTTTTTCTTCATCCGTTGCCTCAACCATGCCAAGGATTTTTTTCTGGTTAGGCCAGATTAAAACCCATACATTGAAAAGCATAATAGTTCCCAGCCAAGCCCCAATACCTATCGAAGTTAGCTGAGCATTAACCTCTCCCACTCCTAGCGTGAATGCACCGTGAAGCGAGTAGCCAGGGGCGGCGTACAAGTAGTACGCTCCAGTTAACCAAGTGACAAGAGCAGCCCATCGAAACCATAGAAGCGCTCGAGGAGCGACATATTTCCCAATTGCCGCAGGCCCTGGTCCGTCAGAGTCTGCCGTTGCTTCTGCCATGGCCGGCACTTGGACGAAATTAAAGTAATATAGTAGTCCAATCCACATAACACCGGCTACTATGTGTAGCCAGCGATCTAGCATGATAATTTCCATAATTTATCCCTCAGGTGATTTTTTGATGATCAAGCGCCAGCTATTATCCACTTAGCGACGAACACAAGCACTACGCTTAAGACAACGCCAGAAACTATAGTGCCAAGGATACTGTCTAACGGATTCATAATTTCGCTCCTCCATATTTCAATTACAGTGATGATTTGTTACGTTGACAACGCCATATGATAACTCATTGCGATTCCGCAGAAAATAATTCCTCCTACAAAATTATTATTCTCAAAAGCTTTCAGGCACTTGAAGTCCTCCCTAGAGGTTATTAACCAGTGCTGATACATAAAACTAACGGATACTAGGCCAAGTCCGACGTAAAACGGATACATTAGCCCTAAATTCTGTCCAATAATAACCAGGAAAATCACGAATATTGTCTGAAGGATGGCCGTGGCTATCACATCTTCTTCGCCAAATAAAATGGACAGCGATTTGATTCCGGCCTGTATGTCGTCTTTTTTGTCTGCCATAGCGTAAAAAGTGTCGTATGCGACCGTCCAGATTACGGCAGTTAAAAAAAGCGACCAGGCTATTTTTGGAACGGTCTCCAAGACAGCTGAGAAAGCCATCGGAATACTCCAACTGAAAGCGAATCCCAAGTGGAATTGAGGCAGGTAGGAAAATCGTTTAGTTAAAGGATAGGTTGTAGCCAGAAAAAGTCCGATAACGGCTAGCAGTACTGTTAATTTATTGGTCAAGAGAACCAAACTAGTGCTGAATAAGACCAAGACAACAAAGGTAACTAGTGCCTCTTTGGGTGTTATAGCACCAGTTACGATAGGTCGCTCTTTGGTTCTGGTGATTTTTCCATCCACCGTTCTGTCAAGATAATCGTTAATGACACAGCCTGCCGAACGCATCATAATTGTCCCAAGCACGAAGATAGTTAAGACTCCCAGGGAAGGAGGGCCTTCCGCTGCAATCCATAGAGCCCACAACGTGGGCCACAGAAGTAAATAAATCCCAATCGGCCGATGTAATCGGAGAAGAAAAGCATAATTTCTAGCTTTCTTAGCGACTGCATCCATAACTTATTGTTGTCACTCCTTTTTTAAATGTCTGCTGAAAGTCTCTTCCCAATCGCCCATCGATTGCATAGGCGATCAATTGTATTATCATCAATACTTTTCATTTCTATAGCCGCGTTTCCTATTTCGGCTACTATTCTAGAGTCTCTTACTAAGTCCGCGATCTTAAATTGAAAAGCCCCCGATTGTCGTTTCCCCAAAAATTCACCGGGCCCTCGTAGTTCTAGATCTAGTTCGGCGATCTTGAAGCCGTCGTTTGTGTTTCTAATTATTTCCAGTCTAGTTCGTGCCATCTCGGATAAAGGGTTTTTGTACAACAGGATACAATTGGCTTTCAATTGGCTTCTGCCTACTCGCCCTCTTAGTTGGTGGAGTTGCGATAGTCCTAGATGCTCAGAATTTTCGATCACTATTAAGGTGGCATTCGGTGCATCAACCCCAACCTCGATTACCGTGGTCGCAACAAGGAGGCTAGTATTACCTAGAATGAAATCTTGCATAACATCGTATTTTTCCTGTTCTGACAATCTTCCATGGATCAAACTAACGCCTAGTCCGGGTAATTCTCTCGTTAGTTCTGCCGCTATTAAAGTGGCCGCTTTTTTTTCTAATTTGTCGGATTTTTCTATTAATGGGCAGACCCAGTATATTTGTCTGCCGCCCCGAAAGGCGATTCTTATTCTTTCTATTATCTCGACTCTACGAGATTCTGGTATCAAGTGTGTCGAAACCGTTTTCCTTCCCTTTGGAAGAGATTTCAACAATGAGATATCTAAATGCGAGTAAGCGGTCATAGCTAGGGTTCGGGGTATAGGTGTTGCCGTCATGACTAACTGGTGAGCCCGGAACTTACCGGAACGACTTTTCCTTAAAAGGGCCTCGCGTTGTTCGACACCAAATCGATGTTGTTCATCGATTATAGCTAGGCCAAGCTTTCGGTATATCAAGTTTTCTTGAAAGAGAGCGTGTGTTCCTACGACAATAAGTGGTTTTTCTGATGCTATGTGTAACACGATATCTTTTCGCTCAAATGCAGAAAGTTTACCGGTGACTAATATTGTTTCAAACCCTAGAGGTTTGAACCATTCCATCAATGTTTTGTGGTGTTGCTCTGCAAGTATCTCGGTGGGAGCCATCAGAGCGACTTTGTAGTTACTCGCCAGTATGTTAGTGCAGATGGCACCTGCCACTACGGTTTTTCCGGAACCAACATCTCCTTGTAATAGTCTATTCATTGGTATGTTTCTATTTAAGTCTGCATCTATTTCAGATATGACCTTTTGTTGGTTGCCCGTCAATTCAAATTCAAGACCGTTTAGAAACTTATCGCGTAAAAAAGAGCAAGAAACGGATGGAGCAATTCGCTTCATGTTCTGATTGCGTCCACGAGTTAGGTATAATTTTTGAGCAAGAAGCTCCTCAAAAGCTAATCGTCGAAGGTAAGGATAGATTAATTTGCGGATCGGATCCGTGCTATCAGCTGATGGGTAGTGTATATTCTTTATGGATTCGCCGATATCAGCTAGTTTAAAGTTTTGTCTTATTGTTTCTGGCAATAGTTCGTAGTCGGAGGGATTACTTTTTTCTAAAATATTTATTGTCTGACGAATAAGACTACTCATTTTTTTCTGTTGAATTCCTTCTGTTAAGGGATAGATTGCTGTAAGCGTTTCGTTGATAGGGATTTTGTCAAAGATGTTCGCTAACTTGTATTCTGGGTGTATAAGCTCGAAACCACGGACCGTTTTCCTCGTTAAACCGAAACACTGTATCTTACTTCCCACTTCTAATTTATCCGTCTGGCTTTTTGAGAAATGAAAGAATCGCAGCGTTACCGAGCCACTGGGGTCGGTTACCCTGCACACAAGACTTCTTCGTCCTCTATAAACTATTTGTTTGGTTTCTAATACACCTTCGATAAGCGATTCCTCCCCATTTTTCAAATAATTTATTGGAGTTATCTTAGTTTTATTTTGGTACCGGGTGGGTAAATGGAATAGCAGGTCACTGGCGACATTAACACCTATCTTGGCCAGTTTCTCGGCTGTTTTTGGCCCTACTCCGTCCAGTTTTAGAACTGGACTATCAAGTTTTAAATCGTCTTTATCCGGCATATTCTGCCAGTTGATTTAATCATGTGATAAAGCCAGTATCGCATCAATTTCTAGTATGCCCCCTTTTGGAAGTGATTTAACTTCTACTACGGATCGGGCGGGATACGGTTCAGAGAAAAACTCTCTCATCGTAGTATTTACCAAGTCAAAATCCTTTAAATCAGTGACAAATATAGTCAATTTTATGCAGTCGTTTAATGTACAACCCGTGGCGTTCGCTATGCTGGCTAAATTTTGAAATGTTTGTCGCACCTGGGATTCTTTAATTTCACTTACTATAGAGTTACTTTTTGGGTCGAGTGGAATCTGCCCTGAAATAAAGACTAGACCATTTTGAGCAACTGCCTGTGAGTAGGGCCCTAAAGCTTTTGGTGCGTTTTCCGTTGCAATAGCAATTTTAGACATAAGCTAAAGTAGCCTAGATTTTCTCGGTTGGTTTCTGTTGACTCTAGAGACAGTTTTTATCTTTCTTAGATCTCGCAGTAGGTCCGCGAGATGCTTTCTTCCTTGTACACCAATCGTTAGTTTCATTTGAGCATACTCTTCCGCTCTCTCACTTAGCTCAACACCTTCAATACTTGCTAGCCGGTCGGCGCAACTAGCAGCTATGGTTGCTAAAACTCCTTTCTGATTCGACACATCCAGAGTAATTTCGCAACTAAACTCTCTGCTTATAGAAGTTGCCCATCGTACATCTACCCACTTTTCTGGGGCATTACGGAACTCTACGGTGTTGTGGCAAGTCGGCCTGTGAATTACTATTCCTCTTCCTGAGGTAATGATCCCCATTATTTGATCCCCAGGTATCGGGTGACAGCATTTTGGTATAGATACAACCATTCCCTCTGTTCCATGGATAATCAGCGGAGCTGCATTTTTGCTCTTTGTCGTTTTCTTATCTTTTTGGTCAATCTTAGCGAGTTCTAATTTTACCACCTCCGCGGCTAAAATCGGGGGACGATTCCCTAATCCTATATCTGCTAAAAGATCATCGAAAGAAACTAATTTTAAACTGCCAACTATGTTAGATGCTTGTTGAGTATTTAGAGACTTAACCGACCGAGAAGTTTTAATAAGTTCATTGTCCAGCATTCTTCTGCCTAATTCTATTGCCTCGTCTCGACGAAGGTTCTTTAAATAGTGCCGGATATTGGCTCTAGCTTTGCTGGTGGTTACAAAGTTCAGCCACATTGGATTCGGTTTGGCTCCCGGAGCGGTAACGATTTCAATTTGATCTCCTGTCTGTAGTAGAGTTCTGAGAGGTGCTATTCTTTTATTGATTCTGCATCCTACACACCGTTTCCCGACATCTGTATGAATGGCGTACGCTAAATCTACCGCGCACGCACCTTTTGGCATTTCGAGGACGTCGCCGTTCGGAGTAAGGACATAAACGGAGTCGGGAAATAAATCCACTTTTACATGCTCAAGAAATTCCACTGAGTTCCCAGCTTGTCTTTGGATATCCAACATGCCTCTAAGCCACTCGTGGGCCCTCTTCCGAGCTGTTTTCACAGCTTTATCACCAGTTTTATAAAGCCAATGGGCTGCAATTCCAGCCTCCGCCATTTGGTCCATTTCATTCGTCCGGATTTGAATCTCGACAGGAACTCCAAAGGGGCCAAACAGGACAGTATGGAGAGATTGATATCCGTTCGCCTTTGGTATGGCTATATAGTCTTTAAAGGTACCGGGGACCGGTTTGTATAGACCATGAATCAGACCAAGTGTTCTATAGCAGGTATCAGCTGTGTCGACTATAATTCTAAAAGCGTAAACATCGTGCACCTCACTAAAGTGAAGACTTTTTTCTTTCATCTTTTTGTAGATGCTATATAAGTGTTTTTCCCGGCCGACCACATGAGAAACTAAATTTCCCTGTCTTAGATACCGCTTCAATCTATTTCCGATTTTCGTAATTACTTCTTTTCTGTTACCCCTTATTTGTTGAATGACCCTTTGAAGCACCCCATGTCTCAACGGATATAGTGTTTGAAATCCCAGTTCTTCTAATTCCAGCCTTATTGTGTTCATCCCTAGTCTTTGGGCGATGGGTGCGTATATCTCTAAAGTTTCCCTGGCTATTAGTTTTTGTTTTTGTAGTTCTAAGTGCTCTATGGTTCGCATGTTATGCAATCGATCAGCTAATTTGACCAAAATAACCCGTATGTCGCTAGCCATTGCCATCAACATTTTCTGAAAATTAGTAGCTTGAGCTTCCGCATGTGACTCGAATTCTATTTGAGTTAGCTTACTCAACCCGTCGACTATCTGCGCTACCCCTGTTCCAAATTCCCTTCTGATGTGGCTTTTCGCAACTCGAGTGTCTTCTATGACGTCGTGGAGCATGGCCGCTATAAGAGTTTCATGATCCATTCGCATTTCTGCCAAGATATGCGCGACCGCTAAAGGATGTTGTATATACGGCTCTCCACTTTTTCTTAATTGCCCTAGATGCGCCTTCGCGCTGAAGTCGTAGGCTTTTCTAATTGACCTAATTTTTTCGGCATCCAGATAAGATCGAGCGCGTCTACAAAGGTGATCTATTCGGAGGAAGTGGACGGATACATGGTTAGGTCTCGCACTCATTGTTTATCCTATACACATGATTTTAGGTGTCTTTACATTCCTTAAAAATGAGTATTATAGGTCAATAGGGTTTTTATTTTGGGCCCGGACGAAACTCCGTCGATTGTTCTTGCTGATCAGCTTGTCTTTCAGCATATTCAACCGCGGCCTCATATTCTTCTGCAGCTCGTTGCTTGGCCTCAATCTCATCTAAAATTTCTTGATTCATTAATCCTGCAGCGATTTCTCTCAGAGCAATAACCGTCGGTTTATCTTTTTCAGCTTCCACTAATGGTTCCGCTCCCATTTCCAGTTGTCGCGCTCTTCGACTTGCGACCAGCACGATATCAAACCTGTTTCCAATTAGGGGCAGGCAATCCTCTACTGTCAGTCGGGCCATTTTATTTCCTCGTTGAGTCTAAAAGGAGATTCTAACAAACTCTCCCTTGAGCTTCTATTAATTCACTTATTTGGCTGTGTTTTCGGATTTTTTGTACTCCCGTCTCAAGCCTCGATGCCCCAATTATTGTTTTTAGCTCAATTAGGGCCTTTTCAAAATTGTCGTTAATGATTAGGTAGTCGTACTCATCAAAATGCCCGATTTCGCTCCTAGCTTTGTTCATTCTCGATGCGATTTGCGTGGCATCATCACCCCGCTTAACTAAACGATCACTCAGGGCGTCCATTGACGGAGGTAAAATGAATACTGAGACGCTGTTTGGCAGCTGAGTTTTTACTGCGCGGGCGCCTTGCCAGTCTATATCGAGAGCTACGTCCAGACCTGATTTCAATTGGCTTTTCAGATTATTTTTTGCGGTCCCGTATTTTTCCTCAAAAACATTCGCGTATTCTATAAATTCCTTTTCTGAAATCATGAAATCGAAAGTTTTGTTTGAGACAAAATGGTAGTCAATCCCATCCCGCTCATTATTTCTCATAGATCGAGTCGTATGGGATATCGAGCGATGCAGATAGCGATCGGTTTTAATCAGAGCATCCACTAAGCTTGTTTTTCCAGCGCCAGAAGGGGCGGAAAAGATAAATACACGACCTTCGTCGTTTTCTAGAGTCTTTCTATTCAATGTTCTGAACCTGCTCTCTCATTTGCTCAAGTAAGACTTTCATTTCAATAGTACCAGCTGAAATTTCAACGTTGTTAGATTTTGCTCCTAAAGTGTTTGTTTCCCGGCCCAGTTCCTGCAAGATGAAGTCTAGTCTTCTTCCGACTGGGCTATGTTGATCGATTACTCTTGCCATTTCTTCCAAATGAGAGTCTATTCTGTCGAGTTCTTCAGAAATATCTAGTTTTTGTATCAAGAGAGCACATTCTTGCTCCAGTCTACCGTGTTCTAACCCGTCGTTAAGTTGTGTTATTCGTTCCTTGTACCGCTTTCGTGCTTCGTCAATACTAGCTGGGGATAAAGTTTTTATCGCTGAGAATTGAGCTCTATATAGTTCTATTTTTTCCTCAAGTGTTTGCTTGATTTTGATGCCTTCCCGTTCTCTGGCAGACAGTAGGTCGTCCAAGGTTTCATTGAATAATTCCGTCAAGGTTTCGGAAAAACTTTCAAAATGAATACCAGGTACTTTAAGAAGATTCGGCCATTTGAGAATGTCTACAAAGTTTAATCCTAGCTCAGACCCAAACGATTCCGATAGCTCTTTGTGGAGCGCGGACAAAGAAAATAGTGTATTTTTATCGATTGTTAAAAGATTTTTTGTCGTTTGTTCAATTTCTATTGTCAAATGACAATCGATTTTACCTCTGGTAACCCGTGATTTTATTAGCTCTCTCGCATTTTCCTCAAAAGATCGAAATATTTCCGGTAATTTGACCGAAACGTCTAAATGGCGGTGGTTTAGAGACCGTATCTCTAGGAAGCCACTATTGGTATCCTTCTTGAAATTAGTCCTAGCGAAGGCAGTCATGCTCAGAACCATCTTTTATTCTCCTTTATCACTTTAGAGCTCTATTTTGTTTCAAAGAAACGGGATAGTCATTAACGATAGTCGCTAAAGCGGGTGCTAAAATTCTTGGTAAACCTATGTTGGAATGATTTAGAGGGTATAATGTTTCACATAGCGTACTTGTGTAAAGGGGTAAGTTGATATTATGCGACGACCTAGCGGTAGATCGGCAGATGAATTGCGGGAAACAAAAATCACAAAAGATTTCATTCGAAACCCAGAAGGGTCTGTTCTCATCGAATGTGGTGGGACGAGAGTGATCTGTAGCGCCACTATAGAAGAACGGGTGCCGGGTTTTTTGAAGGGTTCTGGAAACGGTTGGGTGACTGCCGAATATGGCATGTTGCCGGGAGCTACCGCAACTAGGAATCGACGAGAGGCGGCCTCCGGAGTTCAATCTGGAAGAACAAAAGAGATACAAAGGTTGATCGGGAGATCGATGCGATCAGTAGTAGATTTAGAGTCATTGGGTGAAATGACAATTACGCTGGATTGCGACGTAATAGAAGCTGATGGAGGGACTCGCACAGCATCTATCACCGGAGCTTATGTGGCCCTTGCTATGGCCGTCGAAAATTTATTGGTGTCCGAAAAATTGACCAACAACCCTATCCACGGTGCTTTAGCGGCGATTTCTGTAGGTATCTTTGAAGGAGTTCCCGTTCTCGATTTAGATTACTTGGAGGATTCATCTGCAGAAACAGATATGAATGTGGTGATGAATGAAGCGGGTCATTACGTAGAAATACAGGGCACGGCAGAGGGCCACGCTTTTCGGAGAGAAGAAATGAACATTATGCTAGATTTAGCTCAGCTCGGCATTACGCGGTTGCTACAAATTCAATCCTCTGTTTTGTCCTCTTAGACCTGAATTAATGAAGATTCTAGTAGCTAGCGAAAATACTGGTAAGGTGTCAGAAATTAGCTATTTTCTCAGGACTCTCAACGTAGACTTCACATCACAAAAAGACCTTGGCTTTAAGTCTGAGCCTGAGGTTGGCTGTTCTTTTTTGGAAAATGCTTTGAGAAAGGCCAGATATGCTTGTCGATGCAGCGGCTTGCCAACGCTAGCTGATGATTCTGGTCTAATTGTGCCTAGCCTTCAGGGAGCTCCGGGGGTCAACTCGGCGAGGTTTGCCGGCGACAACTCCGATGATGTTCAGAATATGACTCGGCTGCTCAGACTCATGGAGACTCTTGAAGGGGACGATCGGAGAGCGTTTTTTACTTGTGTAATGGTGTTTCTTAAGAACGATGCTGATCCGCTACCCATTGTTACTACGGGTATATGGAACGGATCGATTACTAAAGTTCGAAAAGGAGAAAACGGTTTTGGTTACGATCCGATTTTTTTCGACCCACTAGCCGGGAAAACCGCGGGTGAACTAACGCAGGAGGAAAAGATGATTATTAGTCACAGAGGTAAGGCGTTAGAGGAAATGGCTGAGAAACTTGAGGACTTTTTGTGCCATGAGTGAATGGACAAAGGAAACGTCGCTATATGTGCATCTACCATGGTGCAAAACTAAATGTCCCTACTGCGATTTTAATAGTTTCAAATCTACTCCCTCTTTGGAGGAAAATCGTTACATAGACTTTCTTCTCAAGGATTTAGAAGAAGAAATTGAATTTTCTCCCAATCGGGTAGTAAAGAGTATTTATTTTGGCGGAGGCACACCGAGCTTGTTCAGTGGGGACTCGATAGAAAAATTACTTGACGAAATTAGGCTAAGAGTCCCAACCAATTCGCCGTCAGAAGTGACCCTAGAGGTCAATCCTGAAAGCGCTACTAAGGAAAAGCTGCGCCACTATCGAATGGCTGGAGTGAATAGAATTTCGCTGGGTGTTCAGAGCTTTTCCGACGGGGTATTGTCTTCGCTTTCTCGGCCTCATACTGCCAAAGAGGCCATCAACGCATATTTTACTGTGCGAGAAGCTGGTTTTGAAAACGTTAATTTAGATCTAATTTTCGGGGCTCCAAAATCGACCTGGCAGAGCGATTTAGCCGATCTAAACCTCGCAATTACTTTGTTTCCAGAACATATCTCAAGGTATCAACTGACTATAGAACAGGATACTAAATTTTCTCTCGTGCCGCCTGAGTTACCCCATGAAGATGATATCTACAAGTCTTTCTGTCGAGGGCTGCAACTATTGGTCGAAAATGGTTTTCGTCAGTACGAGGTCTCAGCCTATGCTCGTCCAGGAAAAACCTCATCCCATAATCTTCATTATTGGAATTATGGTGATTACATAGGGGTCGGGGCCGGTGCTCACAGTAAGGTAACCGTGGACAGCAAGATTTTTAGATCTGAAAAAGTAAAAAATCCTGTTTTATATATGTCGAATGTTTCCGGAGATGAAAAGGCTATTAATAGGCGAAGGGTGGACGAATCTGATGCGCTGTTAGAATATGTTATCAACGCCACGCGGTTAGTAGACGGTTTTATAATTAGTGATTTGCATGCTAGAACCTGCATACCTCCAAACTCGATCGACGTAGTCAGAAAATTAAAAAAGGCCGTGGAAAAAGGGTTTTTAAGCTGGAACGGAGACTTGTTAAAGCCCACTTCGCTTGGCCGACTCTTTCTAAACGATCTGCAATTAGTTTTCCTGTAGCGACTTTTTGGAAATTCTGTCTGAAAATATCAATTAAAAAACTTCTTTCCAAAGGTTTCGTTCCAGCACATATCTTCGATGGGTTTTCTATTGAGCTTTGCAGGAAATTTGTTCAACGGATAACCTAAGGTAAGCATCGCCGCTGTCGAAACATCATCGGGAATTTCGAGAAGTTTTTTTACGTTGGATTCTACTGCGCATAATAGAGTGGTTAGAGCCGAGCCTAATCCTTCGTTTCTTGCACAAAGTAGTATGTTCTGGACAGCGGGATAGACAGAGGCGCCACCGACTATGCTCAGTCGATCCAGTTCGATATCCGTTGGATGAACATCTCCTAGTCGAGCGCATATTTGAATTAAAATCGGTATGTTGGCTAGATTACGGGCAAAATGATCTGCTGCTCGCAACATGCTCGAGTTACGAGCTGATATTTTTATATTGCCTTGTTCTATTCCGCGAATGTAGGGTTCCCACAGGGGAAGATACAAATCCTGCAGGGCTAATTTTTTGTCTCTCTCGCGTATAACAATGAGGCTGACAGGTTGCCGATTGCCACCGCTGGGACCCCACCTGGCTGCAGACAAGACTCTTTTTAGTTTTTCTTCTTCTACAGTGTCTTCCTTGTAGTACCTGCACGTATAGGTACTTTCTAATACATCAGTAAGTTCCACGATTAATAGCCTCGCCAGATTCCACACATTACAGTAGGTAGATAACAGCTAGCAGGCCAGCTATTGACATTGTGATGGTATAGGGTAGTGCCATCCAGACCATTTGCATATAGGAGAGTCTGATAAGTGGCGCCAAAGCAGAGGTAAGCAGGAATAAAAAAGCAGCCTGGCCATTCGGAGTCGCGACGCTAGGTATATTAGTACCAGTGTTTATCGCTACCGCTAAAAGATCGAATACTTCCCGGGTGATTTGACCATTATCTAAAGCCTGCTTAACTTCGGAAATATAAACAGTTGCAACGAAGACATTGTCGCTGATCATGGAAAGAAAACCGTTGGCAAGGTAAAACGACGCGATCTGTACGGTGCCTTCTAAGCTTAAGACCCAATGTATTACCGGGGTAAACAGATGTTGGTCATGAATTACGGCTACGATAGCGAAAAAAACAACTAGAAGGGAAGTGAAAGGTAGCGCCTCTTCAAAAGCGTGCCCAATACGATGTTCTTCTATTACTCCATTGAAAGCTGTCGCAAGAACAATTACCGTTAAACCAATTACACCGACTTCTGCAACGTGAAAGCCAAGCGCGAAGCAGAGTAAAATAGCTGTGATAGCCTGCACCCAAAGTGTGGCTACGTCTTGAGACGTTCTTTGGTCGTTTTCGTGGCGATCGTAATTTTCGAGTATCTCTCTAACGGCGGGTGGTAATTCTCCCCCGAATCCGAAACTTTTGGTTTTTTCCAGTAGTATGCAAGTGGCCAGCCCAACTATTAGAACCGGCATAGATACAGGGGCCACTCGAAGGAAAAACTCTACGAATTCCCACTCGGCCATTTTTGCAATTAGCAAGTTTTGAGGTTCTCCTACTAAGGTACAAACGCCACCAAGCGCAGTTCCGACCGCGCCATGCATCATTAGACTCCTTAAAAAAGCCCTGAACTTTTCGAGGTCAATTCTACGATTTTCCTCGAGGCCACTGTCATTTTCGTTATTCACATCGTGAGAGTCCCCGTAATTCTTACCCGAAGCTATCTTGTGATATACCGAATAGAATCCGTGGGCGACAGTTATAATTACCGCCGTAACCGTCAGCGCATCTAGGAAGGCAGATAAAACTGCTGCCACGAAGCAGAATAAGAAAGAAAGAAAGGTCTTCGAACGGACTCTAAGGAGGATTTTTGTAAAAGTGAAAAGCAAAAGTTCTTTTAAGAAGTAGATTCCTGCTACCATAAACATGAGAAGCATAATGACTGGGAAATTCATGACCGTCTCTTTATAGACTGTTTCGGGCGAAGTCAGACCCATAACCACCGCTTCAATGGCTAATAGCCCGCCTGGTTGTAACGGGTAGCATTTTAGTGCCATAGCTAGGCAAAAAATGAATTCTAGGATCAGGCACCAACCCAGGAAAAATGGAATCTGCTCAGCAAAAGCTGTCTGTTGACCCAGTAACAAAACCGCTGGGTTGAAGAGCAAAAAGCCTATTATTACTTTTTTGTACCAATCCGGCGCTTTCCCTAAAAAGTTCCTAGAAAACGAGTTCATGCTTAACTTTTCGGTCATTTTCCCCTCCATTCGGGTTTTTAACTAATATTGTCTAAGAGGTTTAGTTTGTCGTAGCAAAATTATAGTATACATTCAAGTTGGTAGTACGCCCATACCCTCGGTGTATCTATACCTACGTTAGTTTGAAAACGCGGCAATATTTAGTCCTTGGTGGCGGTATTTATTTCCCCACCGACTGTCTGTTTTTAGTTTATGAACAGTGTCAAGGCTTTTGTACTCTCCCAAGGCCGGTTCTGGTTTCTCCTTGTTGCTTCAAATTTTTCTTATGGACGATATTGCCCAAAATCCAAGAGTTCAAGTGATACAACTATCTTATTTTGTTTTTGTAGGAGGTTTTTTCTTCGATTAAGGCTCCTCCTAGACAAGTGTCCCCAGAGTAGAAAACTATCGATTGGCCAGGTGTAACGGCTCTCTGCGGGCTTCGAAATACTACTTTTAGTTGTTCGGAGGGCATCTCGCTGATTTCACAAGGTTGATCGGCCTGTCGATACCTAATTTTTGCCGAGCAGGAGAATGGAAAATTGCTAGGTGGGTCAAGAATCCATGATACATCGCCGGCTATTAGAGTATTCGATAATAGGTAGGGGTGTTCGCTTCCTTGCCCGACTACTAATTTGTTTTCGAACAAAATTTTATCGACAACATACCAAGGATTATTGTTCCCGTAATTTGTTCCACCAATTCCTAAGCCCTTACGTTGTCCTATCGTATAGAAGATAGCGCCCTTATGCTCGCCGATCACTCGGTCTTCTGTATCTACTATGGGGCCATCATTTGCCGCGACATATTGAGCTAGAAACGATCTAAATTTTCTTTTGCCGATAAAGCAAATACCTGTACTGTCCTTTTTACTATGGTTGTTGAGGCCGTATGAACGAGCTAATTTTCTCGTCTCTTTTTTTTCAGATTCGCCTAAGGGAAAAACAACGTTGCTCAATTGATCCTGTCCAAGCGAGTAAAGGAAATAACTTTGGTCCTTATTTTTATCGGAAGCTTTCCGCAGTTCTATCCCGAACGAATGGTGTTGAATTTTTGCATAGTGTCCTGTTGCAATTACATCGGCGCCTAGTTCCTGTGCTTTGATTTTGAAAGTATTAAATTTTATTTCCTTGTTACAAAGAATGTCCGGGTTTGGAGTTCTGCCTTTGGCGATTTGGGCCAAGAACTCTTGGAACACTAGGTCCCAGTATTCTTCGGTTAGATCGACAGTGTTTAGAGGTATGTCGAGACGCTCGCATACGTCCAAAGCGTCAGCCACATCGGTCTCCCATTGACACATACCAGAAGTTTCTCTATCGTCCCAACTTTTTATAAAAAGAGCCGAGCATCGAAACCCAGCTTCTTTGATCTTAAGAGCTGCAACTGACGAGTCAACTCCTCCTGACATCGCGATAATAATTAAGGGATCTGAGAAGTTACCTAGTCTCGGATTTTTTAACCATTTTTCGGACATTACCTTTTGATCCCGGCCTATCGTTGTGTCGTTTTCATTGTTCTATTTTTGTGACGGTGGGGTTCTCCCAATCACCTTCAATAAGGTACTCTTTTTGTAAGATTTCATCTACCTTGCCTGGTATAGACTTAAATACTTTTTGGCTCAAAAAATATACCGCTCCCGCTCCTAGCCCTACCGGCCCTAGCAATGCGCTGGCCACCGGAATGCTGTCGGACAGTTTAGGGGTTACGGTGGCAACTTGTTTGTAAGACCTTGCTTTAAGATCAGTTTTTCCAGAGACCTCAATGGTTACTGAAGGTCCATCAAGCATCATATTATCTGTAGTTGCTATGCCCTCTTTAAGAGCAAATTCGCCTTTTATGATGTCGAAAGAAAGTCCCTTTTGGAATAGGTCTTTAAAATCGAGTGACAGGCGTCTCGGCAACGCTTGAAGGCTCATCAAACCGAAGAGACGGCCAGTGCCTGGTTTAAGATTTAGTATTCTACCGTCTTGAATGCTCAGCTCTAATAGTCCTGTTACCTGCGAGAAATTGAATTTGGTCGGTGAGTCGTTCCATTGGGCTTCAAGGAGGAAGGTGGTGGAGCTGCTTTCCAGTCCCTTTACGCTGTAATCACCCGATGAAAAAAATTCCTCTAGGTTTTTTCCGCTGCCTTTGATAGTGCACAAAGTATTGGAAGGTTGGCTATTCCAGGTTCCGTTCATTTGTAAATTTAAGTTGTCGCCAAGTAGCTCAAATTCTTTTACGTGGAAAGCTCCATTCTCGCTGTACGATTTGAAAGCCAATCTCCCAAGCGCATGATTTCCGTAACTTAACGAATCAACTTCCACATTTAGTGGAGGAACTTCCAGGAGGGTTAAGTTTGTTTGCCTTTCGAAGTCGAAAGCGGTTATTTTCAACATGTTTAAATTAACATCGTAAGAAGCCCTAGCTTTCTTAAGCGGTACCAGAATTCTCCCTGAAATTCGATCGCCGGACAGCTTTAGCACCCAATTTACGTCGGTTCGTTTTATTTGTACTTGAGTGTCTTTTATAGTTTGATCTAGTATGTGCAGTTTTTCGATTTTTATTTCTATTAAATCCGGCTGCTCCTGTCGGCTTAGTACGAATTTCGCCATTGGACCATCAGATGATACTGAGTCGATAGTTAAAACAGTATTTCTCGCAGACGTTACATTGACTTCAAACTGTTTGTCTCCGATCGTTGCCGACAGATTTTTGCCGTTTAGTTTGTCTTCTGAGAAAAACAACAAACCCGTTAGGTTTCGGAGTGCTAGATCGGTGCCTCTGATTTTGGCGGTATTCCCTTCAAATATAACGGTACCATTCAAATCCTGTTCAAATTCACCGAATAAATTTATCCCGGTCTCTATTTTCACATGAAGAATTTGATCTACTTCTATCTCAGTAAGAAGGTTGGAAGCTGTACTTTTCACTGGGATTTTTTCTATCAAATTTGAAAATTCTGATTGGAATCCCCAAAAGTCCCCAGTGAAGCGCAGTCTTTTTTCCGGTGACAATAGGTTGTCGATTTGAACTTGAGCAGCACCTAAGTTGAAATTCTCCACTTGTCCTTCACTAAAGCTAAATTTCAAAGAGTCATCCAAGATACGCACAGTGCCATACACGCCGGTTGTAGCCGGCCAGTCATTCAAAAAGTTGATAGTGGCGTCGGCGAGATCGATATTCACTGCTAGTCTATCTGTCTCGTTTTTGCCGATCTCCGGTTTGATGGACCCTTCGTAAATAAATTCGCTATTCGGGATACTGCCTCCTAGAACAGCATTTTTTAACCAATCTTCGCCATCTTGAGGTAAAATATTTTGCGGAATTAATTGTTGCAAATCATTAGTATTGCCGCTTTCAAAATTTGTTTTTAATGCGATTCGAGTATCGGATCCTTGCGGTGTTCGCATTATTACATCTGAAGTAAATTTAATTCCATTGGCCAGTCCCGTTAGTCCATCAGAAATTAAGATCAATCCTTCATTGTTGGATTTTCTCCATGCCATGTCTCCATTAAGGTTGGTCAAGGAGATTTGGTCCTTAAAAAAAACTTCATCCTTCAGCCGCAAATCATGTTGTTTGAAAATTAATTTACCTGTTCCTAAATTCGCTTCTAAGAAGAATCCGGATCCCGCCAGCAGCGAAGGTCGCCATGAGGGTGCTATCTCGAAATCGGAAACTCCCATCAAAAGTCTCATCTGGTGGTCACCTAAAATTTTTTCATCCCAAGCTATTGCCAGAGCGGTGATTTCCCCTCCTAACCATTTGAATTCATAATTTTTTTCTAATCCCATCAGATGTTGTGGATTTAAAATAGAAGCGAATTCAGCGGGGACGTCTGTACCACGGATATAGACAGAAGAAAAGTTATGACCTCGAAGAGTAGTAAAGCCGCTAAGAAGTCCCGTTTTTTTTCTTTGTTTGTTTATAGAGATAGTGCCCATTTCAAACAACCACCGGTCGAATTGGGACCATAGTTGCCCCGATATTTTTAATTTGCTACTGGCTAAGCTATAGACTGCTGGGTCATTTACTATTTTATGGTTATTCCCTTCTTTGATAGTCAGGTTATAGCTAATGCCTTTTATCTTTCCTTCTTGCAATTGGAACCAGCAGACTAGATCTAATTGACTCTGGATAAGATCCCTATTGAGAATTGGAAAGGTCTCAAGAAATAGTGAAGGATCTAGCTTGTCGACTGATAATCCTATTTCTCCTTCAAAATCGATAAAATTGGATTTTTTCTGTGGCTTCAAGTGAAAGTGGATTTTCTCGCCAATAGAGGATAAATGGCCTTCTCCTTGAATATTCGTCGTTTGTCGGCGATTCAAGGAGGTAATTTTAAAATCAGAAATTTCTTCAGTTTTGGAGAGCACTAAATCTGTGATTTCAAGTCCTGAAGCAGTTAAATGAAATTTCCTTTGCGAGAATAACCAATCAAAAAAATTATTTTTGGAAGATGACATGCCGTTTATTAAAATCCGGCCATTTTTTTTACGGGTTATGGAAAAATTCGCCCCATTAACAACTATTTTTTGCAGACTAAGTCGAGCAGACATGATGGTTTGAAAGAGGCTTATTGCCACTTCTACTTTATCTGCTGTAAAAATAGTTGCGTTAGTTGAGCGTTTGTAGATCTTGAAATTCCCTATGCGAATTGTAGGGTTCCAACCTGCCCAGCCTCCTTCTAAATTTTTAAAGGAGGTATGGTGCCCCAAGGACTCTTGTATATACGACGAAATTAAGGATTCCTTTTCAATAACGAAAGGGAAAATCAGTCTAATAAATATTAGAAGGGCGGCAACGGTCGTTCCACCCAGTAGTATACTGGAATATTGAAGCCCCATAATTGAAGAGCGAATCGTTTTTATAGTCATATGTATGTTCTATGATAACTCTTTTTAGGCCTTTCTTAACCGTTAAAATTTGCTCAATTCACTGTAGAAATAGTTTGACAGGAGATGTATTCGCCAGTAATTTTAGTTTCTTTAACTACCTATTTGATATCTATATACTTGTTGTGAAAGACGGATTTTCTCGAATCGCGAGGTTGCCACCTTATGTGTTTAACCAAGTAAATGAACTAAAGCTGCGTTCTCGGCAGGCTGGGCAGGATATTGTTGATTTTGGAATGGGAAACCCAGACCAACCGCCGCCGAAGCATATCGTTGAAAAGTTAACGGAAGTAGCGAAACGAGAAGATGTCCATAGGTATTCGGTTTCCAAAGGAATACCTCGATTGAGGCGAGCTATTTGCGACTGGTATCGGACGCGTTATTCTGTCGAGCTGGATCCAGAAAGCGAAGCAATCGTTACCATAGGTTCCAAAGAAGGGCTTGCTCATTTGGCCATGGCAACAGTTGATAGGGGCGATGCGGTTTTAGTACCAAATCCGGCGTATCCTATACACCCTTACGGATTTGTTATAGCGGGCGCCGACATTCGGCATGTGCCAATGGATAGGGAATTAAATTTCTTTGACGAATTGGAAAGTGCGATTCGAAATACGTGGCCCAGACCGAAGATGTTACTACTCAATTTTCCCAGTAATCCTACGACGCAGTGCGTGGATTTACATTTTTTTGAGAAGGTTGTAGAGATAGCGCGAGACAGCAATATGTATGTAGTCCACGATATAGCGTACGCTGATCTAGTATTTGATGGTTACAAAGCGCCTTCAATATTGCAAATAGCGGGAGCCAGAGAAGTAGCAGTGGAGTTCTTCTCGCTGTCAAAAAGTTATAATATGCCGGGATGGCGTGTGGGTTTTATGGTAGGAAATCAAGAATTAGTTCAGGCCCTGGGGCGTTTAAAATCTTATTTAGATTATGGTACCTTTACTCCTATTCAGGTCGCCGCGATCGCGGCGCTAGAAGGACCTCAGCAATGTGTACAGGATATTTGTCGCATGTATCAGTTGAGGAGAGATGTGTTGTGCGACGGAATGCAAGCTGCGGGTTGGAGAGTAGATAAGCCGCTGGGAACAATGTTTGTTTGGGCCAAGATACCTGAGGAATTTGTAAAAATGGGTTCTTTGGAATTTTCAAAACTTCTTTTAAAAAAGGCCAGGGTCGCGACATCTCCCGGGATAGGTTTTGGTGAATATGGCGACTCCCATGTTCGTTTCGCATTGATTGAAAATTTACATCGAACCAGACAGGCGGTAAGAGGTATTAAGGAAATGATGCGGGGAGCTTAGGTAGGTTATGACTGAACCCTGCAAAAATGAAAAGAATTGTTTAAACATTGGGATAATTGGTCTGGGCACGGTTGGTTCCGGCGTCGTTGCGGCACTACAAAGAGATCCTGATTTACTCCAAAAAGAGATTGGAAAAGAAGTAAAAATTTCTGCTGCCAGTGTGCGTGACTTGGCAAAGAAAAGACCGGGTATAAATCTGGATTTTAAGGTAACTGACGATCCAGTCGAAATTGTAGAAGATCCCAGTATTGATTTAGTAATAGAATTGATAGGCGGAATAGAGCCGGCCAGAGATCTTATTGTCAGGGCGATGAAAAATGGTAAGCACGTAGTGACGGCTAATAAGGCTTTGCTCGCAAGTCACGGAAAAGAACTATTTGATCTTGCGTCAAAAAACAAATGTTTTTTGGGGTGTGAGGGGGCTGTTGCCGGTGGAATACCGATCATTAAGGTTATCCGAGAGGGGCTGGTCGCCAACAAGATTTCGAGATTGGAAGGTATAATTAACGGAACTTGTAACTTTATTTTGACGGGCATGAAAGAACGTCAAACGTCTTTTGAAAGAATATTGAAAGAAGCACAAGACAAAGGGTTCGCAGAACAAGATCCGACTTTTGATGTAGGTGGAATCGATGCAGCCCAAAAATTGACGATCCTCGCTGCGTTGCTGTTTGGTGTTCCACTCGACCTTAACAAGGTTTCAGTAGAGGGTATTTCTCAGATTGAGCTTGATGACATTAATTACGCAGAGAAATTAGGATATCGAGTCAAACATCTTGCGATGGCTGTCCGGTCTCCATCAGGCATTGAATTGAGGGTACATCCAGCCTTGGTTCCGGAAAATCATATGTTGGCTAATATAGAGCGAGAAATGAACGCGATAGTTCTTGAAGGAGACTTACTTGGACCTCTTTTGATTTCCGGAGCTGGAGCAGGTGCTGAACCTACTGCATCATCGGTACTCGCCGATGTGGCCGATTGCCTGAGGAAGGGTGACAGTGATTGGCAGCTACTGCGATCACCGACGGCCGAAGAAAGGGGGCGAGGAGTGTCTGTTACAAATCTTCGTAAGATCACTAGTTCTTTTTATTTTCGTGTAAGTGCAGTAAATGAACCAGGAATTCTTGCCTCTATCACCAAGGTTCTAGCGGCGAGAGAAATTAGCATTGAGGCAATTGTTCAACATGAGGAGAGGGGAGACGATTGCAGGGTCCCTATCGTTATTATTACCGAAAAAATAGAAGAAGAACAGGCGACTCTTGCCGCTCAGGCAATGTCAGAGATGCCAGGTATTGTTGGTTCTGTTAAAAGTTTCCGTGTCGAGAAGAGCTGACCATTATGGATTATAAAGGCCTAATAGATAAGTACATCGATCGTCTGCCATTGGACTCTATAGATGGAATAGTCACCCTATACGAGGGTGGGACTCCTCTCATAGAGCTCAAAAATATTCCGCTGTGTAATTCGCGTGGAATAAAACTGTATGCTAAATTTGAGGGCCTTAATCCCACGGGTTCTTTCAAGGATCGTGGCATGACGGTGGCGATTACTCAAGCTGTAAAAGAAGGGTATCAGGCAGTGATATGCGCCTCGACTGGTAATACCTCAGCGTCTGCTGCGGCCTATTCTGCGAAGGCTGGTTTGCCATGTTTCGTTATTATACCATCTGGGAAGATAGCTTTAGGTAAATTGGCGCAAGCAGTTGCACACGGTGCTATTGTGCTCCAGATTGCTGGTAATTTTGATTCTGGGATGGCAATAGTTAAGGAGATGGCCGAACATCAAGGCCTTGCGGTGGTGAATTCGGTGAATCCGTTTCGTCTACAAGGTCAAAAAACTGGGGCGTTTGAGATAGTTGATCAACTAGGTAAAGCGCCCGACTATCATTGTATACCGGTAGGAAATGCCGGCAATATAAGTGCGTACTGGATGGGTTTCAGCGAATACTGCGGCATTGGCCTCCCGGGCCAGAAAAAATACAAATATTCTAAGTCTGCGGTAATTTCCAATAGGCCTGTAATGGTAGGCTACCAAGCAGAAGGTGCTGCCCCGTTTGTGAGAGAGAGAATAATTGATAAGCCTGAAACGATTGCTACGGCAATCCGCATTGGGAATCCCCAATCCTTAGAGTTGGCCAAAACAGCAAGTGTCCAATCTGCCGGTTGGTTTAAAAGCTTAAGCGATGCTGAAATTATAGATAAACAAAAATTACTTGCGCAAAAGGAAGGCATATTTTGTGAGCCGGCCTCAGCAATTGCGGTTGGGGGAGCGCTGTCTGATATAGAAGAAGGACGAATTCCTGAGGGAAGTGTTGTTACTTGTACTTTAACAGGACATGGGTTGAAGGATCCGGATATCGTTATAGGGCGATATAATACTGAAGTGTTAGAAGTGGCAGCCCGTCGGGAAGCGGTTGCGGAAGTGATCGGCCGTTATATTTCCTAAAAAATCTACGATATTACCAGTTATATTGTGAAGATTACTTCAATCAGACCGGGTGAGATTGAACCTTGAAAGACGAGTTTTGCTTGTTATTTCCTGATTTTTTTTCTTGTTTCGAGACGGAAATAGAAGGGAATAGCTCACACATAAAAGAAGGAAAATTTATCTACAGTCGGCTTTTTAAGTTCTTAGGTCCTTATCGGGGGTACGAAAAAGAGTTACTTAGCTTGTTTGGGGCTTACGAAGCAGAAGAAACCGCAAACTCCCGTTTGGTAAGTATCCTAGCCGAACAAGATTTGCAGGAGAATACGGCCGATTCGATTTTAAGAGCAGATCCCGTCTTCCTTAAAGCTGATCAGAATAGGGTTTTTTTGGTCGACGGTAAAAGTTTGAAGGTTAGTCGGGAAGATGCCCAGCGGATTGCGTTAGAATTAAATCGATTCTTCCATGAAGATTCTATCGAATTTGTCGTTGGCAAAGAGCCTTGGCGCTGGTATTTGAAGGATTCGGGCTTCTCTCCGCCCAATTTGGCTTCACCTTTTTCTCTTAAGGGCCAACCTTTAGAACCTACATTATCCGAAAGTCAGCACATGGGTCCACTAAAAACCTTTCTCACAGAAGTACAAATGTTTCTGCACAATTCAAGTATTAATCTAAAGAGGATTGAAGATGGTCAATTGCCTGTAAATAGTTTGTGGTTCTGGGGGGGGCAGCATGTACGAAAAATCCCTCGTTTTTATAATAGTCCGTTCCAGCTACTCACCGATTGTGAGATGGCCCTCAGCTTCGCCAATTTTTTTAAATTTGAAAATCGTGAGAAGTTAGAGGTGTTATCGGAGAAAAATTTGTGGATGGACTTAAAAAATACTTTAGTGGTGGTAGATCCTACCAAACAAGGTTTCGGAAAGTCCGTCCATAAGGAACTGGCGAGACATGTAATACAACTTTTACACTCCGGCTCCGT
>CAZXQY010000005.1:0-53628 GCA_964642505.1 uncultured Gammaproteobacteria bacterium
TATCTTCATCATATGGAAATCACGAAAAGTCGAAGGCAAGTTGCAGTCAAGTATGAACATTCCAAGCATACTACTAGCTATCCAGGAAAGTAAATTAAAAAAATGACTGTCGAAATAACGAGGATAATGTGGAGAATACTAAATGGAAACATCCTTTCCGCGACGTGGAAGATGTAGAAAATATACTAGAAACCAGAAATTATATCGCTGATCGCGCTCTTTGTCTCACTAGTAAGCTAGCCTTTGATTTGCAGAAACCGATGTTACTAGAAGGAGAAGCTGGTGTCGGTAAAACTGAAGTAGCGAAAGTTCTAGCAGAAGTTTTGGAAACTCCTTTAATTCGACTCCAATGTTATGAAGGATTAGATTCTGCCGCCGCGCTATATGAATGGAACTTTGCGCGGCAGATGATAGAAATCAGATTATCGGAAAGTGAATCCATATCTAAAAAAACAGTGGAAAAGAACGTTTTTTCTGAGAATTTCCTTTTGGATCGCCCTTTGCTTCGTGCGTTACGTCACGAAGGGCCTAGACCAGCTGTTCTTCTTATCGATGAGATCGATCGAGCTGATGAGGAATTTGAGGCATTTCTTCTAGAGATATTGTCCGATTTCCAAATTTCGATACCTGAGCTCGGAACCTTTAAAGCGAAGCAAAAACCTATCGTAATCCTAACCTCTAATCGCAGCAGAGAATTGAATGACGCATTAAAACGACGGTGCCTGTATCTGTGGATAGATTATCCTACAAAAGAGAAAGAGCTAGAAATAATTCGGCGAAAAGTACCTGATTTAGAGGACAATCTGGCAAAAAGCGTGGCTCGCGTGATGCAAAATTTACGTGATTTAGATTTTCAGAAGAAGCCAGGTATAGCTGAAACAATTGATTGGTCGATGGCGCTGATGCACCTCGACGTGTCTGAGTTATACCCCGAAACTATTTTAGAGACAGCGGGTACAATTTTAAAGCATCGAGACGATATTTCTATGGTGCAGAGTGTGAATCTAGAAAACATCTTAGATACGAAAAACAGTTGAATCCATGAACGACACTCATGGACAAGAATTCATATTAGTTCGAGTCGAGAATGAATAAGGCGATCAGTAAGCTTTTAACACATACTCACAATCTGTTTGTAGAAGCTAGGAAAGCCGGCCTATCAATAACCCATGCTCGAGAGATCGATGTTGTAAGTAGCCTTGGTGGTGTAGATTTATCTAAGATTGATGACTATAAAATTACTCTCCCTACAAATTTGGTCTCCAGCCAAGAAGAGGAACTTGTATTTGACAGAATTTTTCAAAAGTATTGGGATTTTGAAGAAAGCTCATATGAAGGAGACTTTATTTTAGCTCGATCGGAACTATTGCGAAACCATCTCGAAACCGGTAGAGAAAATGAAGGTCACCGAGATATGTTCTCTGAAACGACGACACATGGCGAAGAGGAAGTAACACGCCGATCGAATTTAATTACTAGATGGGATCCTAACGCTCCCCCACTTGACAAAAGTATCACGCAATTAGCCAAACGATTGGCGACCAGAGAATCTAGGCGCCAAACCCCATTTCCTAAGGGGCGAATGCTCGATATGAGGAATACTATCAAGAAGAGTATCCGCGACGGCTTAGAAATTTCTAAAATCATCCATCGAAAGAGAAAAATTCAAAAGACACGAGTTATTTTGCTCTGTGATGTAAGCGGCTCTATGGACGTTTTTAACGCGTTTCTTTTGCAACTTATGTTTGGCATACAAAAACAACTTAAAAATTCTAAAACTTTTGTATTCAGTACTAAATTGACCGATGTTTCCACCATGATAAAAACTAGGAGCACCACGATAGCGCTTGAGAAAATCGCCAATTATGTACGACATTGGTCTGGGGGAACTGACATTTGTTCTGCTTTATCCGCTTTAAATCGTGGAATTTTAAAGGAAGGAAAATCGAGTACTACAACACTGATCCTAATCAGTGACGGATATGACAGCACCCCTTTTGAACTTTTGGAAAGCGGTGGTACCGTGTTAGAGAAGGAACTTCGAACATTGAAACGTCGTATCCGACATTTTATTTGGATTAACCCCATGTATGGAGCCAGCACGTTTGAAGTGAGAGCACACGCGCTTAAGCTAGCACTCCCTTACATTGACTATTTCTTACCCGCCTACAATGCAAAAGCTCTGCATCGTCTGGTCGAGGGACTCTCAAAAATTTGAAGTATAAGAGGCAATTCATCCGGAGCTGTATATTCCTGCATCGGATTTCCTGATTGCGTGCTTGTAAGCCGTCATAGAATTCGGCCATTGCGTCACTAACCTTCTAGATTTACCAGCTCGATAGTAAAAATCATTTCCGCAATCTGCCTGCCACACATCTACGTGTTTTATATCTCTTTGGATATCTTTGTTGAAATCTTTCATAATATTCGGTTCTAAATCGATCCATTTCAAATTTTCCTCCTGCATTCTTTTGATTTGACGGGTGATATACTCCACCTGTCTTTCAATCATATAAAGAATGCAACCTTGATTTGTATTCGGACCGTAAAGCATGAAAAGATTAGGAAAACCGGTGGTAGTGACTCCTAAATAGGCTTGAGCTCCATCATCCCAAGCGTCTTTCAGATTGACATTGCCACGCCCAGTTACATTAATAGCGTTCAGATACGTGGTCGTCTCGAACCCTGTCGAAAATATTATTACATCCAGATTCTCAAAGCCGTCTGTTGTTTCGATACCTTTTTTATTAATTTTGGATATTGGCGAAGTAATCAAATCTACGTCATTTCGATTAAAAACAGGATAATATTTGTCAGAGAAGAGAGGTCTTTTACAGCCGAAGGGATGATTAGGGGTTAATTTTCTCCGGATATCTGGGTTTTCAACTTCGGCTATTCGCTCTAAGCCGTTTTTTTCTATTTCCGCTAAAATCTTTTTATCTCGAAACGTGCACAAGGAATCCCATTCCTTAAAAACGTCGTCTCTACTTTTTAATAATAAGGCATGTTGGGCCGAAAATTGCTCTAATTCGTCTTTTGTATACGGATTGTTCGGCTTAGGAACCACCCAATTAGCGGTCCGTTGATACAAGAACAGCTTTTGGGCTTGATCAACTATCTCTGGGACAAACTGTACTGCACTAGCCGCGATACCTACTACACCGATACGTTTATCTTTCAAGTTAACATTCTTGTTCCACCTTGCAGAATGAAATGAATCGCCTTGGAAGGTTTCAATCCCTTCTATTTTAGGCCACACAATATTGTTAAACATTCCCAATGCGCTAATGAATATTTTTGCAGAAATTTTATCACCGTCCGACTGGGTGATAGACCAGCGACTTTCAGTTTCAGACCAGACGCAGTCGGTTACCGTTTTTTTAAATCGAATATGCTTTAGTAAGTCATATTTTTCTGCGCAGTGTTCTAGATAATCAAGAATTTCACGTTGCCCGGCGAACGGTTGACTCCAGTTCGGGTTTTGTTCAAACGAGAAACTGTATAAATGGGATTGAACATCGCATTCCGCTCCCGGATATTGATTCCAATACCAAGTTCCTCCTAAACCATTTCCTTTTTCCAATATGACAAAGTTATTTATACCCGCTTCTTTCAGCTTTATAGCAGCGCATAATCCTGAAGAACCGGCTCCCACAATAGCAACTTCTACTTGCTGCGACATCTTTCTCTCCTTCATAATAATCGAGTATTAAACCGTAGCGAATTTGAATCCTTTTGGAACTCCCGACTTCGCTATCGCTCCCCTGGTAGCTTCTCCTTGTAACCGACTTTCCATAAAGGCCCTAGTTTCAAGAAGATTATCTAAGTCGATACCTGTTTTGAGTCCCATGGCCTCCAACATAAAAACGAGATCATCGGTGACAATATTCCCACTGGCGCCAGGCGCATAAGGACAACCTCCCAGCCCTCCTAAAGACGAATCGAACCGTCGTACGCCAACATCTAGTGCTGCGTATACATTTGCTAATCCCAAACCACGCGTATCATGGAAATGTGCAGACACGGGACAATCACCAGACAACGCGAGTACTTCCTTAAAAATATCTTTTGTTTGTCCAGGATTACCATAACCTACAGTATCTGCGATCGCGATTTCATCAGGGCCTAAACGTAAAACTGTTTCAACCACACCAAAAACCTCTTTTCGTTTAATTGCTCCGGATATCGTGCATCCAAATGCGGTCGCTAAGCCAATACCTATTTTTGTTTTTCGGTATTGAGGATGTTCCTTTCGAAACGTTAGGATTCTGGCGAAATCATCCACAGCCTCCTGTACCGATTTTCTCACATTAGATTGACTGTGCGCCTCAGAGACAGATAGGACGTAATTAAGTTGATGAGCTTCGCTGTCCATCGCATCCATCGCACCTCTGAAGTTAGGGACCAAGACTGATATTTTTAGACCTGTAAAATTCAATGCTCCCTTTACGACTTGGGAAGTATCGGCCATTTGCGGAAGAAGTTTTGGTGGCACAAAAGAGCCTACTTCAATCTCCGGAACCCCTGAACGGCTTTCCATCGCAATCCAAGATAATTTATCCTCCGTAGAAAAAATAGTCTCGATACTTTGCAATCCATCCCTCGTACCAACCTCTCTAACCCATACATCTCGTTGATCAGTCATCCTATTACACCCTTTTATTTGCCTTTGAAAACTGCTTTTCTCTTTTCATTAAAAGCTCTTACTCCTTCAAGTCGGTCTTCAGAGGTTATCATTCTTTCATATGCTTCCAGTTCAAACATATATCCTATATTCCTATCTACTTGAGTGGAAACACCCATAGATTTTTTTGCTTGTTTAACAGAAATGGGAGCATTTCCGGCAATCTTGATTGCTGTCTCCAGCGTCTCGTCTAATAACCCTTCAGGTTCTACAACTTTGTTGACCATACCCCAGTTACAGGCCTCCTCAGCCGAGAACGGCGTACCAGTATAAATGAGCTCCTTAGCCCGTCTTTCTCCGACCGTAAGCGGCAGATTCATCGTACCTCCGGCGCCAGGCATTATTCCCAAGGTAATTTCTGTTAACGCAAATCGTGCCGTTGTAGAGGCATACAAAAAATCGCAGCCCAGGGCAAATTCACACCCTCCACCATATGCCGCACCATTTATTGCGCCGATAATAGGAATCGGACAGTCTCGCATAGCTCGTACCATCTGTTCGAAGATTGCGTGTTGTTTTCGCCATTGTTGATCAGTCATTCCATCTCGATCTTTTAAATCTCCGCCAGCCGAAAATACTTTATCGCCTCGTCCGGTTGCTATCATGCATCTGTAAGGTTCAGGATCAACATAAAGCTGTGTAAAAATCGAGCGTAAATCCAATCCCATTTGAGTATTCATGGCATTCGCCCTATGGGGTCGGTCTAGCGTAAGTAACAGAATATTGTCAACCGGCGTCTCCAGGGTTACTGTTTCGAATTGATTTTCCAATAACTGTTCCTTTTACTCATTTAAAATTTTTAGAACGATTTTTCCTGTTTGTTCAGAGTTTAACATTCTCTCATGCGCTTCTCTGGCCTCTTCTAAAGGATATACTTTATCAATAATCGGAGATATCGAATTTTTTTCGACGAACTCTAACATTTCCCCAAATTCTTGTTCGTTACCCATTGTAGAACCTTGTATACGGATTTGTTTGAAAAAAAGTTTAGCCATACTTAGGCCTTCATCAGCATCCCCTTGCGTCGCACCAAAAAAAATATATCTGCCTCCAGGTTTCAAAGTATCCAGAAGACGATTAAGGCCACTCCCTCCTCCACTATCTACTATAAGGTCAAAGCCTCGCGATGATTTTTTAGCTTCTTTTTCCCAGCCTTCAATCTTATAATTGAAACCTTGCCTTGCCCCCATTTCTTGGACTTTCTTCAGTTTCTCGTCTTTCGACGACGTAACGTAGGCCATAGCGCCGACCGCTGTCGCCCATTGCAAAATAAAAGTAGCACAACCGCCCCCTATGCCTGTGATAAGAACTTGTTCGTTCCGTTTCAATTCTCCCTGGCTGAATGTTGCCCTCCAAGAAGTTAAGCCAGCAAGGGGTAAAGCTGCTGCCGCTTCCCATGAAAGGTGGGCGGGTTTAGAAAATACAGAACTTTTAGGAACACAAATGTATTCCGCAAAGGTTCCTTGTTCCGGCATTCCCAGAACCCGGAAATCCGTTCCTCCACATTTTGGATCATCTCCCCAGTTAAGAGCCGGATATATGACACATTCTTGACCAATCAGATTGACGTCTACATCAGGACCACACTTTTCTACTACTCCGGCTCCATCTGATCCACAAATCGCTGGGAATTGTATCTTGGGGTACGCGCCTAATGTAATCCAAACATCCCTACGGTTAAGTGCAGCACAATGCAATTTTATTCGAACGTGGCCTCTAGGAGGTTCCGGTAAATCTACCGTGTCTATTTTTAGCTTTTTAGGACCACCTGTCTCATGCAATACCACAGCTTTCATAGTCTATTCGCCCTTAAACGTGGGTTTTCTTTTATTCGTGAAAGCAAATATCCCTTCTTTAGTGTCAGCAGATGCGCGTGCTAGACCGCAAATTGCTCGAGTTTCAAGTTCCATCTGCGTTTCGAGACTATTGGAATGACTGTCTGCGACCAATCTTTTGGCTTCTCCATAAGCCAAAGTCGGGCCATTTGCCAGCTCAAGAGCTACCTCTAAAGTTCTTTTCATTAAATTTTCATCGTCTACGACTTCGTTTACAAGCCCCCACTCCATGGCTTGGTCTGCTGTAAGCACGTCGTTCATTAGAATGAGCTGCATAGCTCGCGTATGACCTACTAGCCGAGGTAAAAACCAGGTACTGCTCCCGTCGGGTGAAACACCCGCTCTGGTATAGGCTTCTGTAAATTTTGCAGATTTTGCAGCAAAGACCATGTCTCCGGTGATCGCCATCGAAAACCCGGCTCCAGCCGCTACACCATTAACGGCCACCAAATAGGGCGCATTCATTCTAGCAAATCGAGAAATGGCCACATGTAAGCCAGCGGTCGTGTATCTCATGTATTCAGCCATTCTTTCTCCCTCAGCAGCAAAACTATGCAGATCTCCTCCAGCAGAAAACATTTTACCTGATCCGGTTAATATTACGGCTCTTATTTCCGAATTAGAATCACAATGAGTCGCTGCTTTGACTAGCTCTTCAGACATTAGCTTGTTCAAACTGTTTGCCGCCTCTGGTCGATCTAACGTGATAATCGCAACCCCGCCCTCACGTTCAAATTTTATTGTCTCGTAACTCATTCCTAAATTCTCCTCTAACTAAATCTTAAAAATACAAACCACTCAAATCGTTACGCCTAACATCTAAAAGTGAAAGTAAATTCTTCTGCTCCTTCTCCGACAGACTATTCCACTTCTCAACTTCCTCAGCGGTTCTGTAACACCCTAAGCAGTATTTGCCAGAGTTGTCCAAAACGCAAATGCTGATACAAGGGCTTTCTATGGGCATTAAATATTTAACTTCCTTTATGTGAATAGGATCGAGATAAATCCAACAGATAATCGATACCTTTCAAAACCCTGCTTCCGTACCAAGATAATTTTTCACCGTCAACTAGAATTATCGGATTTAAATTCTTCCTGATCATACTGATTTCTTTTATATGTTTAGCTTTAAAAGGATACGGTTCGGTACTAAGCAAGCACAGATCGCAATCGAGCTCCGTAATTTCATTTGTAGACAATATGGGGTATCGATTTTTCCTATTTCTAGGCACCGTTTGCCACCCTATGAGTTTGAGCATTCCAGAAATATAGGTAGAACTAGATACGGTCATCCAAGGATTTTTCCAAATCAAATAAAGTACATTCATCGAAGTAAGTGTGGACGAGAGGCATTTTAGAGCATCAAATTTTTTTGTTAAAGCAGTTGACAGTGCTTTACCTTTTTTTTCGCAAGAAAAAATATAGGAAAACAAATCAAATAATTCCAAATTATCTTGTGGTTTGTTCGGATGAGTAACGATGATTTCTACTTTCTTGTTGTTCAGGGCCTCAAAAAGCTCTAATTTGTTTTCGTCGATGTTAAGGACCACATGGGTCGGTTTTACCGCCATAATCTTTTCTACGTCAAGAGTTTTAGTTCCTCCAATCTTTTTGACATTTCTCACCTCGGCTTCAGGGTGAATGCAAAAGGGAGTTCTTCCTACGATCGAATCTTTAAGCCCTAAATCAAAGAGTAATTCCGTAATACTTGGAACCAGAGATACGATCCTGAAATTCCCTTCAGCCTTTTGATGAACATAATTATTTGCGTCTACAATCATTAGCCGACTCTGTTCACATGCTCCGGCGATACTCTCCACCGACGTTATAGAGTGTTTTTGAAATTTGACCGAGCGACGCGTATTTTACTGATTCCATCAATGCCTGGAAACAATTTTTTCTTGCGACAGCTGTCTTGGACAACGCGAGTAGCGCATGAGAGGTATTCTCGCTTCCTATGGATTGAAAATTTCTAAGATTGGTAATTTGAGCTTGCTTCTCGTTTTCAGTAGAACGCATCAATTCCAATTCGGTCACAACATCCTCTCGTCCCTCAGTAGGTAGAAACGTATTCACGCCAATTAAAGGCAAACTTCCGTCGTGTTTTTTGTGTTCATAGTAAAGGCTTTCATCTTGTATTTTTGAACGTTGATACATTGTATCCATCGCACCAAGTACGCCACCTCTTTCTGATATATTTTCGAACTCCTTATAGACAGCTTCTTCCACCAAATTGGTCAGTTCATTGACAATAAAAGAACCTTGCCAAGGATTTTCACAAAAATTTAAACCTAATTCTCTGTTTATCACTAGTTGAATAGCAACCGCTCGGCGAACAGATTCTTCCGTAGGAGTAGTGATAGCCTCATCATAGGCATTGGTATGTAGGCTATTACAATTATCGAATAAGGCATAAAGGGCCTGTAAAGTCGTACGAATATCGTTGAAGCTGATTTCTTGAGCATGCAAACTTCGGCCGGAAGTTTGAATATGATACTTGAGCATCTGACTCCGAGGCCTCGCACCATATCTTTCTTTCATCGCCCTGGCCCAGATGCGGCGAGCCACACGACCTATTACCGTATATTCTGGGTCCATTCCGTTCGAAAAGAAAAAGCTTAAGTTCGGTGCGAAGTCATCTATTTGCATACCTCTCGCGAGATAATATTCAACAATAGTAAAGCCATTTGCTAGAGTAAAGGCTAATTGAGAGATGGGGTTGGCGCCAGCCTCAGCAATATGGTAACCGCTAATCGAAACGCTGTAGAAATTCCTTACATCGTTTTGGACAAAGTATTCTTGGACATCACCCATCATTTTTAATGCAAATTCGGTAGAGAAAATACAAGTATTTTGCGCCTGATCTTCCTTAAGAATATCAGCTTGCACCGTACCTCTGACAGCTTTCAGAGTATCCTTTTTTATTTTTTGATAAGACTCAGGATCTAGCACTTGGTTACCTGAAAGACCTAGTAAGCCAAGTCCCAACCCATCATTTTGTGGCGGGATTTCACCTTCATATCGAGGTTGATTGTTTTTCGGGAACAATTTTCTGATTTTCTTTTCGGTGTCCCTCCATTTACCACTTTTCTTCAGATAGCGTTCTACTTGTTGATCGATCGCCGCATTCATAAAGAAGGCGAGAATAATCGGTGCTGGGCCATTAATGGTCATAGATACCGACGTACTAGGAGAGCAAAGATCAAAACCCGAATAAAGTTTTTTTGCATCATCGAGAGTTGCTATAGACACACCTGAATTCCCGACCTTTCCGTAAATATCGGGTCTTTCATGTGGATCTTCTCCGTAAAGAGTAACCGAATCGAACGCAGTAGAAAGCCTTGCCGCTGGTTGCCCTTCAGAAAGGTAGTGGAATCTTCTGTTGGTCCTTTCGGGAGTCCCTTCGCCCGCAAACATACGAGTCGGATCTTCGCCTTTTCTCCGATAAGGAAAGACACCACCTGTGAATGGATAGGAACCTGGGAGATTTTCTCTCATCAAGAATCTCAACAAATCAGACCAACTATCGAACTTGGGAGGCGCTATTTTGGGGATTTTTTTCATACTTAAACTAGTTTTGTAATTTTCCCCAGTTATCCGTTTCCCTCTAACTTCGTAAGAATATTGTTCTTCTGTAATACTTTTCAATCTATCTGGCCATGAAAGCAATAAGTCTATTTCTCCACCTATTCCATTCAAAGCTTCGTTATATTTTCGGCGCAAGGCTATTAAGCTCTTATCAAAGTCATCTTCCGTTAATAAGCTAGCGGGATAAGATTCAAGTTTTTCAGGAATCGATTCATCTTTTAACGCAACGAGGGATTCATAATAATGTTGCGCGTTGGCTGCTTGATTACACTTATATTCCAATGTTTCCTCTATTGATCGCCCATTTTCCGCAATCTCAGCTAAATACCTGACCTTGTTAGCTGGCAAAAGCAGAGTGGCTTTTGGTTCAATCGTCTGCAAATCAAGTTCGGGTTTCCATTTATCTTCTTTCGATAAACATTTATCGGAAACCAAATCACATAAATTACTAAATAACCAAGACACACCCGGATCGTTAAATTGACTCGCGATAGTTCGGAAAACAGGCACTTGTTCATCTTCTATTTCAAACTGAACGCGATTACGACGCCATTGTTTACGAATGTCTCTAAAAGCGTCTTCTGAGCCTTTTTTATCGAACTTATTCAGCACTATCAGGTCGGCATAATCAAGCATATCAATCTTTTCCAGTTGGCTGCTCGCACCGTATTCACTGGTCATAACATATAAGGCTAAATCTACTAGATCGACGATTTCGCTGTCGCTCTGGCCAATACCCGCAGTTTCCACAATGATCAAATCAAAACTCACTGACTTCAAAAATTTAATGGCATCAGAAAGCATTCCACTTGTTGAAACATTTTGTTTCCGAGTAGCCATAGAACGCATAAAAACCCGGCTATCACGCAAACTATTCATTCGTATTCGATCACCTAACAACGCCCCGCCGGTCCTTCGTCTAGTAGGATCTACTGCGAGCACTGCGATCCTTTTATTCGGTAGAAATTGATAAAAACGAGATAACAATTCATCTGTTACGCTGCTCTTTCCCGCTCCACCAGTTCCCGTTATTCCGATAACTGGAACAATCCCTGAAGCCATCTCCCACTCTTTTCGAAGTCTATTCAACTGAGAATCCGTTACCGCCTTGTCCTCTAGGGCGGAGAGCATACGGGCAATTGATAAATTATTTGAAGCATCAACATTTATTGGTAATTGGCTTTTTTGATAATGAGAAGTTGTTCTTTGGAACAGATCATCTATCATCCCGTCCAATCCCATTTTCATACCATCGTTAGGATGATAAATTTTCTCGACTCCATATTTCTCTAGTGCGCTTATCTCTTCAGGGGTAATAGTTCCACCACCACCACCAAAAACTCTGATATGTTCTGCACCCGCTTCTTTAAGCATATCTATCATGTAGGCAAAATATTCATTATGACCACCTTGATAAGAGCTTAACGCAATCCCGTCCGCATCTTCTTGAATCGCGGCTTCTACAACGTCTGCAACAGAACGATTATGGCCTAAATGAATCACTTCTATCCCTCTAGACTGAATCATTCGTCGCATCACATTGATAGCTGCATCATGTCCGTCGAACAACGATGCCGCCGTGATGAATCTCATGGGAATTTGAAGCAATTCAGGTGCTTTTTTCTCATCGACGTCTCTACTTCGAGTGCTCATTATGATTCTCTCTTTGTGTCTTAGCTGAACGAATATTCTTCCGTCGGGAATAAACCCTCTTTGACTTCTTTGACATATTGCTTGAGGGCTTTTTCTATCGATCCTTCTTGTGCAAGGTAGTTTTTTGAAAAGCGCGTTCTTTTACCGGGAGCGATATCAATTACATCATAAAGCACTAGTATTTGGCCATCGACTTCAGAGCCGGCTCCGATTCCAATGACAGGAACCTTTGAAACTTTGGTTATCGATTCAGCTAAATCCGTCGGCACACACTCTAGCAATAACACATCGGCTCCAGCCTCCTCTAGGAGTACTGCGTCGTCCAGCATTTTCTTCGCCGCATAGTCTTCCCGCCCTTGCACACGATATCCACCATATTTGTGGATTGCTTGTGGAGTTAAACCCAGATGCGCACAAACAGGAATGCCGCACTCTGTTAAGCGGCGCACCATATCGATTTCTAGTTCTCCCCATTCGAGCTTTACTATCTCTGCACCACCGCGCTTCATCAAAGCCGCAGCATTTGCTAAACAATCGATTCCGCTCGAGTAACTCATGAATGGCATATCGGCCATTATCATGGCTCGGCGATTACCTCGTACGACCATCTGACTGTGGTAGATCATGTCGTCAATCGTGACCGGTATAGTGGTGGGATGTCCCTGGACGACCATGCCGACCGAGTCTCCGACCAATATTAAGTCTATTCCAACCTCATCTAAAACTGAGGAAAATGCTGCGTCATAAGCGGTCATACAAGCTATTTTCTCCTTACTCGACTTCATTCCTTTGAGCGTTTTAGTTGTAATTTTTTCAGGATTTTTTTCTTGGGTACTCATTATCAGATCACCGCGCGTCCAGTCGTTCCAAAAAACGTTCCAGATTAACTATTCCCCTCTTGTGTTCCCCTGTACCGATGAGTGCATGTTGATCGCGAGCTTCAACCGTAAAACTAACGATTTTATCTTCGATACCTAACACTCTCGCAACCGCAATTATCGTCTCACCTACTGGCGTGGCGGCCAAATGTTCTACGTTGACGTGTGTTCCTACCGAGACAAATCCAGCTGGTAGTATATCTTTTATAGCATCCGCTGCAGCGCATTCCATCGCAAAAATCATTTCGGCGGTAGCAAATACGGATGGTAATTCTGGATACCTCTGGTTCGCTGTTAAATCCTGGGTCACCACTAATGTCCGGTTTGAAGTTGCTCCGATCTTAATGACATCTTTTGCGTTGAACACGGTTAAATCTTTTGCAACCACTCTTTTAGAGCGGAAGCTATCTCATTGGGCGAATCCTCCTGAATGAAATGCAGCCCTTTAACCGTCTCCTCTGATTGATTTTTCCAAGTTCTGGCAAAATCGGCTGCTGGTCCATTTAAGATCATCCCGGGTTCTGCGTTGATAAATAACTTAGGGATATCTGACTCCTTCATCGCGTTTGCATACCGATCGACTATTTCACAAACATCTGCTGGTTCATTCTCCAGAGGAATTTGCCTCGGCCAGGTGAGCGTCGGTCGTCGATCTTCTCCTGCGACCCGGAAAGGTCTGATATAGGCTGACATTTCGTCTTCAGTTAATTTTCGCATAATAGAAGCCGGTAAGACTCGTTCTACAAAAACATTTTTCTCTAATACTATCTCTTCTCCGGCTGGAGAACGAAACGCTCTAAAGATTTCTGTCGCCGAATCAGGCCACTCCTCCCAATTTAGTGTTTTGACGACGGCCTCCATGTAACAGATCCCGATTACTTCGTTTGGGTGTTCAGTGGCAAAATCAAATCCAAGCGCACTCCCCCAATCGTGTATCACCAATATTATATCTTTTTCTATACCCAAAGCTTCGAGGGCACCTCTCCAGTATTTTCGGTGTTCTACGAAGGTATAGCGATCAGGGCCGGAATCTTTCAATTTGTCCGAATCTCCCATACCAATCAGGTCGATAGCAACACATCGTCCGAATTCCGCTAATTGTGGCATTATCTTTCGCCATAGATAGGACGACGTAGGGTTACCATGTTGGAAGACTATCGGTCTTCCTTGGCCCATTTCTACATAGGCCATCTTTTTGCCTTCGACCTCAACGAATTTCTTTTTATTAGACCAATCATTCATGTTTGCTTGATTCCTTTTTTTATCCTTTAGTTCTGAAATGTCAGCCCTTTCTTTTGGCTATCTGATCAGCTAGCGTAACGATCCTATTTGCCTGTAGGATATGGGGTTTATCGATCATTTTTCCATTCAACTGAAGTGTTCCAGCATTCGGATTCTCTTCGAAAACCGCTAAAACTGCTTTAGCATGTTCTATCTCTTCTTTGGAAGGAGAAAAAGCTTTGTTGATTATCGGTACTTGTGCCGGGTGAATAGCAATTTTCCCCGTGAACCCGTCTTTTCTAGCTTCATCACATACTCTCTTTAGTTGATCGAGATCCTTAAAATCAGCCATAACGGTATCTATCGCTTGAACCTCCGCCGCATGTGCTCCGAATAAACACAAGGCCCGAACCATAAGGTATGGGGTCGTCCAGTCCTTGTTCAGTTGCAGATTAACACTAGCACCCACGGCAGCCCCTAAATCCTCAGCTCCCCAGGTAAGTCCAGAAAGCCTAGACGTTAAGCCAGCATAACTCCCAAGTGTAAACACCGCAGCCGCAGTTTCTGTTGCGACAGGTAAAATTTTAGTACCACCTCCGGTCAACCCATGCTCAGCCTCTAAGATATCTAGATAATTGGTAAGGGTCAGTACATCTTCTGGTCCATTTGCTTTGGGTAAAACTATACCGGTAGGTTTGCTTGGAATGACCTTCGCAATGTCTTCCTTACAATATGTTGAATCGGTAGGATTAACTCTAACGTAAAATTCAACATCTGAATCTTGAATCGTTGTTAAAAACTGGCAAACCATATCTCTTGCTAGAGGCTTCCTCGACTCCGCAACTGAATCTTCTAAATCCAGGATGACACAATCGGCACCTATAGTGGCTGCTTTCCCCATTTTTTTCTCGCTATCACCTGGCGCGAAGAGCAATGAACGGATCATTTCGGTGTTCTCAACATTAGGCCGGAGCGGTTGCAAGTCGCTACCAATTCTTCCTTCTGGTTATAAGCCCGATGCTGGAAGAGTACGATTCCGTTATCAGGGCGCGACTTGCTATCTCTTTTCTCTAATATTTCTGTTTGCATCCTCAAGGTGTCCCCGTGAAAAACTGGTTTCGGGAATTTCACCTCATCCATACCTAAATTGGCGACCGTAGTTCCAAGTGTCGTCTCATGCACTGTAACTCCCACCATGAGGGCCAGTGTAAACATACTATTGACAATCCGGGCACCGAAATCCGTTTCATTTTTCATATACTCCTCATCCAAGTGTAATCTCGCTGGATTATGAGTCATAGTTGTGAAAAGTACATTATCTGTTTCTGAAACAGTGCGTCTGATGGGGTGATCAAATATCTGGCCCACAGAAAATTCTTCGAAGTAAAGTCCAGCCATGTTTTTCTCCGTGTTTCTTTAGGTTTTAAAACGCCAAGGCTTTTCACAAATTTGAAGATACATTCAATATATGAAAACAGTTTCCAAGCCCTTATTTTAAATCAAAAAACCATAGGCTTGTTATAGTTTAAAATACGATCGATATTCATCCTGCAAGCGGGACTTTTGTACTTTACCCATTGAATTACGAGGTAGTTCATCGACCGCGACGAGCATTTTAGGAATCTTATAACCTGCGAGGAGTTCTTTTAACAAATTCTTAATAATATCTACTGCCAGTTCATCCCCATTTAACAAGACTACCGCAGCCATAACGGCCTCCCCATAATCTGGATGAGGTATGCCAAATACTGCTGATTCCCCTATAAATTCTATTTTGTCGAGTTCTCGTTCCACTTCTTTCGGATAGACATTCATACCACCTGTGATAATTAATTCTTTACTACGACCGGCGATAAACAAATAATCTTCTTCATCTACGTAGCCCAGGTCGCCCGTAGCAAACCAATCATCTTCTAAGACAGGTGTTGACCGTTTCCAATATTGTTTGAACACATTGTTACCTTTAACTTGAATTTCTCCAATTTCACTACCTTTGACCTCTTCGCCCTTTATATCGACGATTTTTATAGAAACACCATCTAACGGTTTTCCCACTGAACCGGGTTTTCGGTCTCCTTCAAGAGGATTCGTGCTAATGACACCCGTTTCAGTCATACCATAACGTTCTAGAATCTTGTGGCCAGTTACCTTGAAGAACCCGTCAAAGATTTTTTCAGGCAAGGGAGCAGAGCCTGAAATAAATAGTTTGATATTACTTAAATTTATTGAACTAAATAATTGACTATCGAGTAGTCTTTTATAATAAGTGGGCACACCAGACATCATAGTTGCTCTTTCAAGGAATTGAATCGTCTCCTCAACTTCAAATTGTTCCAACAATAAAATCTTGGTATTGGCCAACAAAGCAGGACTTAGAATAATGAACAAACCATGAACATGATAAAGGGGGAGTACGTGTAACAAGACGTCTTCACTCGAAAAACCCCAAGAATCACGTAAGGCAGCACCATTAGAAGAAAGATTGCCATGTGAAATGCAAATTCCCTTAGGGGTGCCGGTTGTCCCGGAAGAATAGATCAGTACCGCCGTATCATCTGGATAGCTTTCCTGTATCGAGTGGTTATTGGCATTCCCTTCAAAGTTAATATCATCTAGCGACCGCACACTTTTTACCGATTCTAAACCGTCTACCGCTCGCTCAATTTTTGCTAAATTGTCAACGTCGGTAAATACCACGGAACTTTCTGAATCGGAAATGAAAAACCGTATTTCCGTGTCAGTGTAAGAAGGATTTAGCGGATTGAAGATCACTCCACTTCGCAAACAAGCCAAATAGAGCAAAACGAAATTGCTCGATTTTGCTGCCACGAGTGACAGCCTATCTCCCGGGAGCATACCCAGACTTTCTAACTTTAAGGCAAGGTTTGCAGATTTATCGTCTAGCTCGCCAGCCGTATATTGTTGCCCGTCTCCTGTTTCCAGCATCACCTTGTCACGGATTGACTGGTTGAAAAAAAGGCTATAAAGATTGCTGTTTCTTATTTAACGACACCTATCTAGAGCATTTAACAGAAATATATATTATAGGGAGCGGGATATAACTTCCTTCATGATTTCGTTCGTTCCGCCGTAGATCATTTGCACTCTGCTATCCGCGAAATAATGGGCAATTGGGTACTCCATCATGTAGCCGTACCCACCATGCAGTTGAAGGGCCTGATTTGCAGTTTCGAATTGTTTTTCTGTACACCACCATTTAGCCATAGATGCCGTTTCAGTATCTAAGAGACCCTCATTCAATCGCCGGATACAATCGTCAACAAATACCCGACCGATGCGAGCCTCTGTGGCCATTTCAGCAAGTTTGAATTTGGTATTTTGAAAATCGGCAATAGTTTTACCAAAAGCCTTTCGTTCCTTTGTGTAAGAAATCGCTTCTTCTAACGCAGCTTCGATACCAGCTATTCCTCCAACAGCAATCATCAGCCGTTCTCGCGGTAACTGAGCCATCAGTTGAAAGAAGCCCTGGCCTTCTTCACCTCCCAGAAGATTTCCGGTCGGTATCCTACAATCGTCAAAAAACAGTTCGCAGGTATCTTGTCCCCGGCAACCTATTTTTTTAAGTGGTTTATTTTTTTTAAAGCCGTCCAAATCTTTGGTTTCCACCATCAAAAGGCTCGTACCTTTTGCTCCTTGCTCAGGGTCTGTTTTACACACCACACAAATTAAATCGGCATTGTATCCGTTAGTTATAAAAATCTTCGATCCACTTAATAAATAGTCATCACCGTCGCGTTTTGCCTTGGTTTTAACTGCTTGAAGGTCAGAACCTGTACCAGGTTCTGTCATCGCGATGGCGCTAATGACTTCTCCGGTGGCCATTTTCGGAAGCCAGCGAGTCTTCTGATCCTCTGTACCATACTTCAGAAGATAATGACCCACGATACTTTGAATGGCGTTGCCGAAGCTTGTTATACAACCTCGCGTTAATTCTTCGTACGTTATAGCGTCAAACCCAAAATCTCCCCCACCGCCGCCATATTCTACCGGGATGTCTGGACATAACAGCCCAGTCTCACCAGCTTTTTCCCAATACTCGGGTTCCATATATCCTCGCTCGATCCAACGCTCTCTGTGGGGTACGAATTCTTTTTCAATAAACCGCCGAGCAGTTTCTCTAAACATTGAATGTTCGTCGGTTTCCCAGCTTGACCTGACATGATTCATGGAAATTTCCTCACAAATTCTTTGTAATCTATTGTTTTAATTGTGTAATCCAAGTACAGAAACACTAGCGACATTTCTAAAAGGATGTCCGCCTAAATTATGTGTCAATCCCATGGAAGGATTATCTAATTGCCTATCTCCCGCTCGGCCATGCAGCTGCAGGTATATTTCATAAGCCATTCTCAAGCCACTAGCTCCTATCGGGTGTCCGAAGCATTTCAAGCCGCCGTCTACCTGACAGGGGACATCACCGTCTCTGTCAAAAGCTCCGTCAAGGATAGCGCTCACGGCACCACCTTCCTCACACAATTGAAGGTCTTCCATCACGACTAGTTCCGTGATAGAAAAACAATCGTGGACTTCCGTCATATCTAATTCTTTCCACGGGTCTGTGATACCCGCTTCCTTGTAAGCTCTCTCCGCAGCTATCCTAGTCGTTAATAAATAACTGCCATCCCAAGCGCTATTCGACATCTCCAAGCCATTGCTGGGTGCCAGTTGCATGGCTTTTACGGTGACCAGGTCCTTAAATCCCATTTCCTTGGCTTTTTCGACACTGGTAACTATCGCACATGCCGCCCCATCACTCACTCCGCAACAATCATATAAACCCAATGGCGCCGATATCATTGGGGCATTTATGGCCTGATCTTCAGTAATTTCCTTTCGCAGGTGGGCTTTAGGATTTAAAGCTCCGTTTGCATGACTCTTGACAGAGACATGAGCCATTGCCCGTTTCAGATCACCCATATCACATTTATGTTTTGCCGAATAGGCCGTCGCTAATTGCGCAAACGCCCCAGGTGCCGTTCCATTCGGTAACCACAAATCGTCAAAAGTCCCTTTGCTTCGTTCTGGTAAGCCTGGATAGCCGGTATCCTTGAGCTTTTCTACCCCGACGGCTAGGGCTATATCACAGGCACCCGCTGCTACGGCATAGACAGCCCCGCGTAATGCCTCCGTACCGGTGGCACACATATTTTCTACCCGAGTCACTGGGATGTTGGGTAATTTTAGCGAAATACTCAGAGGGAGAGCTGACTTCCCTGCGCTTTGCTCTTGAAAAAACAAACCCAGCCAAGCCATTTCGATTTCATTCCGGTCGATTTTTGCGTCTGCTAAGGCCTCGCCAAAAGCCTCCACCATCAATTCTTCGGGTCCACAGTCCCATCGTTCGCCGAACTGAGTACAACCCATTCCAATAATCGCGACCTTGTCTTTAATTCCAGTTGCCATCCTTAATTCTCCTATCAAACATCCTTCAAAAGGGGTGAGGGTTTCCAAAAGTATCGCCGAAACTTTCGCTTATTGTCATAATCTTTCACACGAAAAACCATTCTGACTTCGTCGCCCACCCGCACGTCACCGGCTTTAAAGTCAGTAAATTCCAGCATCATATTCGCGCCGCCCTCAAATTCCACATTTCCATAAATGTAGGGTGGGAACGGTGTGTATGCCAACCAATCCTCAGTGAACGATTTTACTCTACCAATTAAACCAGATAAAGATTCTTCTTCCTGTGGTTCATCCGTGCCACATTTAACGCAAAGTAAGCTTCGAGGAAATTGCAGCGTCTTACATTTTCCGCACCGGCCACCAAGCATCGCACTAATCTCTCGCCTTTTTCTATAATAAGCTGATAGAGCGGTTCGGTTATCTCGTTCAGACCTCAATCCAAAGTCAATATCGATATGATTTCTCAAAGAAAGATACAAGGTGTAGTTTTCCACAACTCTTTTGTTATTTAGATGAATATCTACACCTTGGTAGGGTTTAGATTGTGAGATTTTATCATTTATTTTCAAAAGAATAACATCACTTCCTTGTCCAAATCCTATTATTAAAAAATACTGCCCAGTTGTTGCTTTTGTTAAAGCATCGCTGAGCATCAGTAAAGGATGAGCACAACCGCAATCCCCCACATCGGATTGCAACGAATTAGTCAGTTTTTTCGTATCAGCTCCCAATTTTTTTAGTAAAGAACGAGCTGCGCCAACCGAACCGTGAACGATCATTTTGTCCACATCTTCCATCCCCAAATTAGCTTTCTGTAGTGCTGATTTTATAGCTCCCGGTACTATTTTTAACCAACCCTCTTCCCTTACCCAACGTTCTTCGAGAGCGTAATCATACTTTGCCTCAACAGTACGATACTGATCTATCAAATCCTCGTGCACAGATTCCACCGAAATTATGTCCGCCAAAGTGTCCCCTTCCCCCAGCAACAAACCGGCCGCCCCATGCCCATACTGCATCTCTTGGGTGCTTCCGGGCTTAGTTTCACGGCAATCACTCGCTAGAAGCAACGTGTTCGTGTTTCCCTGAAAGTTTCTAACCAGAGCACTCGTCCCGGCTCGTCTACTACCAAAAACGTCTTCTGTCTGCGTTTGAAGAGGTAAATTAAGCGCATCTGCCACAACGCCACTATTTGAACGGTCCGCAAACGGGAAGGTAGTCGAAGCCAAAGTAATGCTAGAGGGCACCTCAGAAGAGTTTTTTAGACAATTTCTGGCAGCTTCAACTGCCATCGTGATACTGTCTTCGTCCCAGCTAGCCACTGACCTTTCACCCGCGGCAAGACTTCGAACTCCAGGTACAGCCCAACCTACCGCGTCGAGCACAGCTTCACGTTTTAGTCGAATCGGCGGCACATATGCACCGTATGACAAGATTCCGTAACCCATAATTTTTTCAATCCCTCGCTAGTCTTAAAGGCCGCAAATAATAACTGATTATTGCATAATTAATAAAAAACCTTGCTGTCATAACTTTAAATTACACCATTTTCCCTGAAATTCGAGAGTTGCTCCTCAGTAAAACCTACACTTATCAGGATTTCGTCAGTGTGCTCTCCGATAAGGGGTGGTCTTCCCTCTACCGGTTGAAATTTAGAGAAGTCTATTGGTAATCGTACTGTGCTAGCGGTCATCTTTAATCCTGGGTATTCAAAGTCTCGTCGAAGATTCATCGCCTTAACCTGCTCATGTTGGAAAGCTTCATCTAATTTCAGAACCGGTCCGCATGGTACCCCTTTGGAAGCTAATTTAGCGATTGCGTCTTCTAAGTTCATTTCTGAAGCCCACAATTCGATGGCCTCACATATTTCGTCCCTGTTGTCGCCACGCAATTCATCAGTCGAAAAATCCGATCTGTTCAACCAGTCGGGCTTTCCAATGGCAGAAACAACTCGTTTAAATAGGCCGTTTCCCACCACCTGGACAATAAATTGACCATCTTTAGCTTTGATGATGTCAACGGGAGCTGCAGTCTGCCCTCTATTACCTGATGGTTTTCTCGCTATTTGTAATAAATTTTCTTCGATCAAAGCCCCCGCAAAAACCGCAAAGGCACTGCCTAATAGAGAGACCTGCACCTGCTGACCTTCTCCTGTCTTCATACGATGGAAAACAGCCGCCATAGTTCCGAAAGCGCCCAATGCTGCTGTGGCATAGTCGACATAAGGAGCTGCAGCTCGTCGAGGCTCGCCCTCAGTCCCCGTCATGAAAGCCGCTCCTGACATTACTTGACCGATACCGTCAAATCCTCCTCGATTAGCTAAGGGGCCTTGATGACCAAAACACGTTTGCGTCGTCAATATAATTTTGGGGTTTATTCTCTTTAGCCTCTCGTAATCTAAGCCGTTCTGAGCCAATACCTTCGGCGGCATATTAGCGATCACTACGTCAGCGTTTTCGACCAATTTCGCCACTATTTCAGACGATTTTTCGTTGCGAAAATTTAGAGTAACGCTTTTTTTCGCGCAGCCTGTTTTTAAAAATAATGCGCTAATATCGTCTCCTACGGGCCCTACAAAGCGGTCTTCTCCGCCCTCGGGTCGTTCCACTCTTACCACTTCCGCCCCTAATCCAGCCAAAAGAGCTCCACAATAGGGTCCTGCTATGTACCTAGAAAAATCTAGTACTTTAACGTCGTCAAGCATGTTTCCCCCAAAACTTATGTCTAAAGTAAGGTCTCGGCAACCAACCTTAATTCCTCTTTTGTGCCAGCCGATAGTACGATTGTACCAATTTCCTTTCGGTCGGCTGCCGCTTTCCAGTGAGCTAGTTGCTCTCTAATGTGATCACTTGGTCCTACGAGAGACGTTTCGTCCACGTAACTATCGGGTACCGCTGCCGCTGCCTCCTCTTTTTTACCGGACAAATACAGGTCTTGTATTAGCTTTGCCTCTTCTGGGTAGCCGAGCCGTTTGGTGTAATCGTTGTAAAAATTCTTTTCTCGGGCACCCATCCCTCCAACATAAAGCGCCAAACCGTGTTTGATACGCATCCGGCATTTATCGATATCATCGCCCATCGACATTCTAATAAAAGGAGCAAAATCAAAATTATTCAAAGACTTACCTTTACCAGCTTTAGTAAAACCTTTAATCAAAGCTTTTTCCCATAGATCGAACCTGTTCGGGTTGGTCCAGACTAAAAAACAACCGTCAGCATATTCTGCCGCCACCTCAACCCCTTTTTCTGTAGCGACTCCAGTATATACGGGAAGATCGGGATTTCCATGAACGATACTTTTCAGGGGTTTACCAAGTCCGGTAGCACCCTCGCCATTGAAAGGAATTTGATAGTGCTCTCCAGAGTGAATCAGTGCTTCTGTTCGGGCAAAAATCTTCTTCATGATAGAGATATATTCTTTCGTTCTGGTGAGGGGTTTCCCGTAAGCATCCCCATACCAGCCTTCTATTACTTGGGGTCCAGATGGTCCAATCCCGACCATAAAACGTCCTCCGGATAAGTGGTCCAACGTCATAGCCGTCATAGCCGTCATTGAGGGGGTCCTGGCACTCATCTGCATGATGGCAGTACCTGCTTTAATTGTGGACGTTTGAGCTAGCATCCAAGCGACTGGAGTGACGGCGTCGGAGCCCCAGGCCTCTGCTGTCCAGACCGAATCAAAGCCCAGTCGTTCAGCTTCCAAAACCAGATCCATTGGAATACTAACCTTAGGACCGGAGTAGCCGACCATTAATCCTAACTTCATTAAAATCTCCTAATTCATATTATAATCAATTATTTAAGATATTTATCTATTATTTACTTTAGTTCTTGAAGAAGCTCTCCAAAACGCTCTATTACCTCCAACGATTCCGCGCATGATGGATAATAATGCCCTTCATTAACTGGGTTTCGAGTACGTATACATAACCAATCAGGATTAACAGTCTCTTTCATCTCAGCCATGCGATCAATCCATTTATTTTTGTTTCCAAGACATAGAAACATATTTTCAATGTCGTCAAGCATCCTCTCCCCATCAACGTTGGGGGAAAGCCCTTGATTAGCGTAAAAGCTCCATTCGCGCACCCATCTGTGACCATGCTTTTCTCGTATATCAGGCTCATCCCCTAACCAACCTTCATATCCGAGAGTGATGGAGAAGTCTTTTTTACCTATCGCTTCGGCTTCTTCCCGCAAACTTCTTACTGCCGGTGCTAATTCTTCCACATGGGGAGGGAACCAGTTGCACCAACCCTCATATCGGAGAGCACGCCTCATGGCCTTTGGAGCAAATGCGCCTATCCAGACTGGGGGACGAGGCCTTTGAAAAGGCTTAGGGGTTAATTTCACACCCTTATATTGGAAATATTTGCCGTTGTAATTAAACTCTTCCTTCGTCCAGGCTCCAATTATACAATCCATCACTTCTTCAAAACGGTCTCCTCTGCCTTCAAAAGGTACCCCAAAACATCTAAAATAATCTTCGTGATACCCTACCCCGGCGCCAAAAACGAGTCTTCCGCGGCTTAAATTATCGACGGCCGCCAGAGATTCCGCCAAATGGATAGGGTGATGAAAGGTTGGCTGCATTACAGTACAAGCTATTTGGACTCTCTCGGTGCAACTAGCTAGAGCCGCCAATAGACTGGTGGTGTTTGGCCACCATGTCTCTTTCCGTTGATGACGTTCAGGAACCCAAATTCCGTCGAAACCAACTTTTTCGGCAAGCACAGCTTCGTCAAGACAATGCTGCATCGCATCGGCCACCTCAGTAGGTTCAGGCTCCTTTGATTGGTCATACGAACCGAAGTGGGTATCAGGCATGTAGGCTATTCGCATTTCTTCTGCTCCCAATTATGACCCCTCAAAGTATACTTGATGCTTACCAAACTTACCGAAGACAATATTTTAAACAAGACATAACTGCCTAAATTCTAACCTTCTAAAACTCTAAACAAGCGATGAAGCATTCCAAATTTTATTAACGTTCTTGTTTCGGGTTAAACAAGCAATAATTTTCAACGGTTATGGTACCTTTCAAAGGTATGTCCGTGTAAAATGTAAAAAAAACCCAACCGGAGACACATTCATGGCAACTATTGCGAAAGATCTACAGCAAGGTACACCGGAACCAGCCCGCAAAGGACCGACTTTAAAAGAAATGATTTCTGAACGGGACCGCCTAACCACGGAAACCGGCCATTATTACGGTGTCAAAGAGCTAACGCTAAGGGACTCAGACCCTATTAAATATGAACGGTTTTACTCTAAAATTCATGCGTCCGTTCTAGCTGCGCGAGAATCGGCCAGATTTGTTGCAGCAAGTCCTGGGTCTAGGGAAATGGGGGAAGTACTGTGGGGAATTGCGACTCCCGAGGGAGATACCTTAGCCGTCTCACTAGGATTTTTATCTCACACCGCAATATTCCCAGTTGCCGTTCGTTATATGGCGGATAACGACTACGATATTAACGATGGCATAGAAGATGGAGACGTTTACGCTGTCAGTGACGGATTGACGGGAGGAGTACCCCACCCAGGAGATTTTTACTCTTTCGTGCCGATCTGCATAGATGGGGAAGTCATAGCCTGGGCTATAGGGATTAACCATCTCATGGAAAATGGCGCTCCTGTCGCAGGGAGTTGGGCGACTTTTTCGGTAGACACTTTCATGGACGGGCTGGTTTGTCCGCCGATGAGGACGGGACGTAAGTTAAAGCAAGAGTCTTGGTGGAAAGCCATATGGGAAAGGCGCACCAGGGCAGCTACGATGAATATTCTAGACGACAAAATGCGGTTGGCCGGATGCGCTATGATTCACGAAGCTGCTCACAAAATTGTCGACGAATTCGGCATCGACTACTATAAGCGCGCTATCAGAGAAGTAATAGAAGAATCACGAGGGATGGTAGTAGACAATATGAAATCTACCATGGTTCCGGGTACCTATAACGGATGTGCTTTTCGACTCGTGAAATACAAAGGGCTCCAAAATGTTTGGGCTCATGCTGATAAAAACACTTTAATCCACGTGAGGGGTAGCGTTGAACCCAATGACAGCGGTCTTAAATTAGACGCCGAGGGTAGCTCTAAATGGGGATATCATTCATATAATGCTACTCCAGGAGGTACTGACTGCGCAGTATTTCTGGGGATGATCAATTCCTTTTCCCATAACACTAAAGTAACTGCCGGCATCGAACTGGCCGTCGAAAGGAACTATCCCAAAGGTAGCATTTATAATCCGGATAATGAATTCACTAGTAACGCGAATTTATGGGCTCAAACAATTGCTTTGAATAGTATCGGTTTTGGGGCAGTGAGTCGTGCCATGTTTAGCCGCGGTTATTTAGAGGAAGCCTTTACGGTTGACGGAAATTGGGGTGCATTCCAAGGACAGGGCACAACTGAAAACGGCACGAGTTATGGTTTTACCAATTTTGAATGGCTAGGAGGCACTGGAAGAGGCGCTTGGTGTTATAAAGATGGAGAACCTCTTGTCTGGGCGGCTTGGTCTCAAATGGCGACAATTGGTGACGCAGAAGAATTCGAGTCTACTATACCTCCCCTCTTCTATCTGGGCCGAAAACTGCTTCCAGGATATTTTGGCTGTGGAAAGTATAGAGGAGGACCGGGTAATTCAGCCGTACACTGGTGCGTCGAGCCAGGGAAGCATATAGCTTTGACTCGACCTAACGGCGGCCTGTCCTGTACACCTTCGGTAGGGCTTGGAATGAGTGGAGCTTACCCTGGTCCGGCTAGCTTCATGATCTCAGCAAGAGGCACTAATCTAGAGGACTTAATCAAAGATGGTGAAACTCCAAGAGATGCGAGAGAGCTTTTGGAGATGAATGCAGATGGAAAATTAAAGGTGGATAATTTGGAAATCTGGAAAACTGATTGTCCGGAGCTCTCACTAAAGAACAACGATTTATTTGTAGATGCCGCGGGAGCCTCCGGTGGCTGGGGAGACCCAATAGAGCGGGATCCCAAACTTGTGGTTGCAGATTTAAATAGCGGAATTGCTACGGAGTATGAATTCATGCACAAAATGCATGGAATAGTGGCGACCCAAGATGAAAATAAGGTTTGGCATTTAGACCCCGAAAAGACTGAGAAAACTAGAAAGCAGATGCGGAAGGCGAGACTTGAAGAGTCTTCAAGTGTTGAAGACTGGTGGAAAACAGAAAGAGCAAAAGTACAAAACATCGAATTCAACGGCGAAGTCAAAGAAATGTATGAGCAAAGTCTTAGTTTTAAGAAATTCCGTGATGAGTTCTGCAACTTTTGGCAAGTCGACAACAACTACTTGTCCACAGAAGGATAGTAATGATGAGCGATAATTATGAAATAGATATCGATCTAGTTAGGCAGCTCGTCGACGGACAGATCGACGACGATAATGCCGAAAGATTACTCAAACTGCCCAGAAAGGATATCGGACGCTTTTTGCAATATATCCAAGTCTTGCAAGAAAAAGTTGCGTGGAAAGACAGAATCTTAATTAGATTATCGGATAAATTATACGTTGTTTGTAAGAGTGATAAAAAAAGGGAAACACAGTGCGAATGCGGGCATTCGTTTGGAGATTATAGAGCAAACTGGAAGCTTAAATGCAAAATCCGAACTCGAAAAACTCTCGCTGAAATGGCTGAGGTATATTCTCCAAGCCCGGCAATACCTGAACCCGATTGGCAAGAAATACGCGAATTTTTCTGTCCTGAATGTGCTACGCAGCACGCAGTAGAAGTAGTGGCACCCGGATATCCAATTGTGTTTGAAATGCTTCCGGATTTAGATAAGTTCTACCGGGATTATTTAGGACAACCTTTACCGGACGAGTCGGAAGATTGGTACCAAGATCGATCAACCTCTGTAACTGCGTCTTGGGCGCAGTAGCCCTTTCTTTTTAAGATAAATTTAATAGGAAAATACAACTCATGGGTACGACCAAGGACATGGTCGGCGAGCAGGATCTGATTCTTGCACTTGATGCCGGCGGAACAATGACAGACGCAATACTAGTGAAACCTGATGGAACATTCACGGTTGGGAAATCAATCAGTCGTCGGGAAAATCAAGCTCAAAGTTACATCGAGTCCGTTAAAGACGCGGCCCAAAATCTAAATTTGACTAGCGAAGAAGTACACAAACGGTGTGCAGCAGACATTTACTGTGGAACGGGAATGTTGAACACCATTCTAACCGGTGATGGTAAACAAGTCGGTTTGATGGTGACAAGAGGATTTGACGACATGACGATTATGGAAGGTGGCCTCACTTACTTAGGACAAAGCCAAGAAGAGGGTTTGCATCAGCAGCTACATAAACACCCGCGACCTCTTGTAAACCCCAAAGACGTTGTCAGCATCAGCGAACGATTAGGAGGTGGATGTTATCAAGGAGATGTTCATCTTCCTGCCGGTCACACTCTTATCCCCGTCAGTAAGAAACAAGTTATCGCGGGGACCAACAAACTAATCGATCAAGGATGCGAAATCATAGGGATTATCTTTATTTATTCTTTCGTAGATCCAAAACACGAACACGAAGCTAGAGATATTGCTAATACGGTCATAAAGGAAAGAGGGCTAGATATTCCGGTAATCTGTTCTGCGGATGTAGCACCAGTATCAAAAGAAAATAGCCGAATGAAAAGTCTGATTTTCCAATGCTTCGCTGCAGAGCAGACTCGCGAGTCCCTAATAGGAGTAGAAAAAGCCGCACACCAGCTAGGCTTTGGAGGTCGGCTGTTAACCTTGCTGTCATATGGCGGTGCAGTGAACATGGATTATCCTAGATTATATGAAACTATGATCTCCGGCCCTATTGGGGGCTTGATCGGCGCTCATTTCATCGGTCAAAAATTAAACCTCGGTAATCTAGTAACTGCTGACATGGGTGGCACTAGCTTTGATGTCGGGCTGTTGGTTGAAGGGCGAATAGGCATTACAAAAAGCGCCGATATTGCCGGCCATAGATTAGCACTACCAATGGTGGAACTGGATTCTACAGGGCAGGGAGCCGGCTCAGTCGTATGGGTAGACGAATACAAAAGATTACACGTCGGACCTGAATCCGCTGGTGCTAAAGTAGGTATCTGTTACCAGTACGATCGATTAACGGTCACTGACATAAACGTGGCCCTTGGTTATGTTGATTCAGACTATTTTCTCGGCGGACAGGTCAAATTGGATCGAGAAGCTGCTCTACGGGCTCTTAAGGAGACGGTAGCGATTCCCCTTGGCCTAGATGTTTATGAAGCTGGCGCTGGTGTACTGCAGATTATAAACGGTGAAATGAACGATCTGTTGCGAACGATGATAGCGTCTAAAGGCTACGATACCCATGATTTTACCATGTTATATTATGGCGGGGCCGGGCCTGTTCATATGTATGGTTTTGCAGAAGGAATCGAATTCCAAGATATCATCACCTTACCTTGGGCAGCCGGATTTTCAGCGTTTGGCGCTGCTTGTTCCGAATATATGCACCGTTATAACCGTGGCATTCGATTGATGATCCCACCAAATACTTCGAATTCCGTGATGCAATCTATAGCCGATCAAATCAATGCGGCTTGGACCACCCTGAAAGAAGAAGCCATGGAGGAACTCAGGGCAGAAGGTATTCCTGATGATGGTGTGAAATTCAGATATGGTGTCTCTGCCCGTTATACGGGTCAGATAGAAAGTTTCGATACTGATTTAGCTAACGGAGATATGACTTGTCCTGCGGATGTTCAAAATATGATTGACGCTTTTGAAGCTATGTATTCAAAAGTTTACCCAGAAGGGGCAAAATTTTCGGGCGCGGGCTATTCCTTAACAGAAGTAAATCTTGAGGCAATCGCCGATAAACCACTACCGATACTTCTCAAACATGAACTTCAAAGTGAGCAGCCAGCTTCTGAGGCTTATGTAGAAGAAAGAGAGGTCTATCACAAGGATAGTTGGTTACCGTTCAAAGTATGGGAAATGTCTAAATTAACCTCTGGTAACAAAATTCCTGGACCGGCGATCATTCGAGACCCCATGACAACGGTGGTTATACCACCTCATCATGAAATGTCACTCGACGAGTATTTAGTACTTCATTACACTAAAATTAAATAAACCTGACCAGGGGATAAGAATGAAACTCGCAAGATTTAAGAAGGACGGCGAAGACATACGAATTGGTCGTGTCGAGGGGAAAGAAATAGTGGATTTGAGTGGAGCGCCGATTCCGCAAGAAATGATAAATCTACTCCCTTCGCTCGGGAAAACTAAAAACGTTGCCGAAGAATACGACGGTAACCGTTGCTCATTAGACGACGTTGTCTTATGTGCGCCTGTCGCTAGACCTCCAAAGATACTTGCAATAGGACTCAACTATAAAGATCATATTGAAGAAACTGGATTTGACACCCCTGAGTTTCCGATGTTTTTTAACAAGCAGGCGACGTCAGTGAACGGTCCTTACTCACCAATACATCTGCCCAAAGTTTCCGATAAATTGGATTACGAAGGTGAGATGGGCTTTATCATAGGAAAAAAGTGTCGACACGTTCCAAAGGAGAGAGCTCATGAAGTAATAGCTGGGTTTGTAACATGCAACGATGTTAGCGTACGAGATTGGCAGATGAGGGCTCAGACGTTTACCCTTGGAAAATCCTTTGACACCCACAGCCCTTTCGGACCGTGGATTGTCACCAATGACGAAATTACGAACCCCCACGATCTTGCAATCAAAACTTGGGTTAATGGCGAAATCCGCCAAGATTCCAATACACGACACTTGGTTTTCGACTGTTATGAACAGATTGCCACCTTGACCGCCGCCTTCACATTAGAACCAGGTGACCTCATTGTAACTGGAACTCCCAGCGGAGTTGGAATAGGCTTTGATCCGAAAATTTATCTCAAGACCGGGGATAAGGTTCGAATAGAAATAGAGAAGATTGGACACATCGAGAACGAGGTAATTGATGAGCCAGCAGACACAGCGTTGATCTAAAAATAGAGCGCCGTTTAATTATCTTTGCATGAAAGCCTGGCAATTTTCTACCTACGGACCCTATAGTCAAGTACTAGAATGGTCCGATCGAGACTTTCCCTCTTTAAAAGAAGGACAGGCTTTGATCGAAACGACGGCCGTTTCCTTAAACTTTCCAGATCTACTAGTCTGTCAAGGGCTCTATCAAGAAAAAACTCCTTTGCCGGCGGTTCTCGGAATGGAAGGTGTCGGTGTCGTTAAAGATATCGGTACCAATTCTAGATTTAACATTGGTGACCGAGTGGTCGGATTTTGTCATGGCGGGGGAACTTTATCAGAGTTCTTCGTTGTGGACGAAGATAGTGCTTGGAAAGTTCCAGAGCACGTCAACGATATACAAGCTGCCGCTCTTAGTGTCACTTATGGAACTTCATATTTCGGTCTTTTCCACCGCGGAAATCTGAAGCCAAAAGAAACCCTTCTAGTTTTGGGTGGCGCGGGTGGAGTTGGAAGCGCTGCTATTCAACTCGGAAAGCATGCGGGAAGCCAGGTAATAGCAGCGGCAGGGAGCGAGGAAAAGCTCGTTATTTGCGAAGCGCAGGGAGCGGATCAGACGATAAACTATAATAAGACTGACCTGGTAGAAGCCGTCCTACAATATACGGAAGGAAAGGGGGCTGACGTCATTTACGATCCGGTCGGAGGAGAACTTTTTGAGAAAACAAAGCGCTGTGCTGCATGGGATAGTCGATTGATTGTGATCGGCTTTACGGGTGGCTCGATACCAAAAATGGAAACGAACAGGGTGCTTCTTAAAAACATGTCGTTAATCGGACTCGCATGGGGGCAGTACATGAAGAGGCGTCCCAAATTGGTTGCGGAGTGTCAAGAAACTCTTTATCGACTTCTTAAACAAGGTGCGATAAATCCGGTGATTTTTAAAAATCTACGTTTTAGTCAAGCTGTGGAGGGCCTTCAACTAATTGAAAGCAGGCAAGTCTACGGCAAGGTAGTTCTCACACGATGATCCAACTATTTGTAAGACGCTTCAGTTCTACTCCGTGAAAGAACTGACACCTAGTGCTACTATATACTAAAGATTACCAATACAGCGTTGTTGTCGTTTATTGATAATACAGACTTAAAGGAATGACTTAATCTTTCAGTTTAATGAGAGAAAATTTAATGGGGAAATTTTTAACGATAACAGAAGCTCGAGAAACGTCAGGTATGCGATTAATCGTTGCGGAAGGCGTACCAGGTCCCTGGGCCGAAGGAATCCGAGGAATATTGGAATACAAAAATATCCCTTACTCTAAAGGACGATTCGAATTGGGAGGTGATCATGAACAACTTATTGCTTGGACCTCTCAATCGTCGGTCCCTGTTATCGCTTGGAACGATGAGTTTCCTAAATCCGCATGGCTAGAGCAAATCTTTCTTGCCGAGAGAGTTCAGCCCGAACCTTCGATAATTCCTACGGATATCAATGAACGCGTCCTGATGTTCGGCATGCTCAACGAACTATGCGCTCCGGAAGGGTTTGCCTGGAATAGAAGGCTTATGTTGGTCCATATGGGCCTGAAGAACCCGGATTTATCCAACGAGCAAAAACAATTTTTCAATTACTTTGGAGAAAAATATGGTTATTCAGAAGAAAAAGCAATAGGAGCACCACAAAGAGTAGTGCGTATTCTTAACATGTTGACGACACAATTGAAGACCCAAATATCCAAGGAATGCAATTACTTCATTGGAAATTCTGTGTCCGCGCTAGATATCTATTGGGCTGGAATGTCCCATCTAATCGAACCAATGCCCGCAAAAGACTGTCCCATGCTCGAAAATTTTCGTCCAATGTATACGAATTTTGACCCAAATATAGCAAATGCGGCCTCCAAAGAATTGATGAGGCATAGAGAATTCATCTATCGTGAACACCTTGGGTTACCTATGGATCTTTGAATGAGTTCCTGCCCAAAAAAAAGACCGACTATATTTGGCAGTATACGATCAAATTAACAACAGTCTGCTTTCCCGCCGGGTGTACAACAAGATTCTATCCCATCCTCCCGATCACCCAAACACCCGAAGACCGCTTCATCATTCATCGTATGGAAAGTTTCCCAAGCAATTCCAGAAGGATCTTTAATCCAGGATTTATCAGACCTCGCGTAGCCACAGACAGTCTCACCATCAGAATAAGTCGTAATATTTGCAGCTCGGAAATTTTCTCTTAGATTCTCCATTTCCATATCACTATCAACCTGTATACCAAGATGATCCAGATCAAGATTAGAGCATTCACTTGAGATAGAACAATTCAGCTTAGGATTTTCTAAAATTCATTGTACATATTCCTTTTCGTCTTTTTTTGGAAGCGTATTAAGCAACTTCGTATAAAAATCCCGGCTTTCTTTTAGGTTTTCCACCCCGATATGGATATGTATTCCTTTCATACTATTTATTCCTTTCACTAATTTTTCTTGTCATCATACTAAAAGGAAACTCGTTAGCGATTTTGAGCGTCTAGTGAACAAAGGTTTTCACGTCCGATTTCATACTGATGTTGGAGGTAGTACAGATTGCTCAAACTCAAAAATACTTAATGATTTTCTATCTGCGGTTTAACTTCTTCTATCACAAGTCGTGTTTGCGTAACCATATCCTCCCAACTATCAACAATAGGGAACAATACGAACTTGGAAGCTCCTACTTCAACGTACTCGCGTAATCTTTTTAGCAACTCTTTTGTAGTACCGATAGAGATTAAGGGATTAATATCTAAATCCTCTCCAATACCAGTTCGCTTAACAAAAGGAGAATTAACCACGGCATTATCATTAGCATCTCCAATTCTGAATGCTAGAGAAGCTCCATAATGATCGCTGTCGATATTCCTACCACACTTTGATGCCTCAGCCTTAATCCCTCGGATAACTTTTTTAACGTCCCCTGGGCTAGTGATTCCACCGATCCAACCAGACCCCAATCGCGCTGTTCTCTTAATAGCGGCATCACTACTTCCTCCTATCCAGAGAGGTAGAGGTTGTTGTACTGGTCGAGGCGCAATCGTAGCATTTTCGTACTGATAGTATTTGCCTTTAAATGTTACCGACTCCTCGCTCCAAAGGCGCGATATCAGTTCAAACATTTCGTTGGCTTTAGACCCTCTATGATCTGAACTTCTTCCAGTTGCTGCCCATTCAGAGGCCTTTGGGTACCCAACACCAAACATGGGTAAGAGTCTCCCATCACTCAAAAAATCTATTGTTGCGCATTGCTTCGCTAAAACCAAAGGATCTCTCAGAGGTGCAACAATTGCGTTCATTCCAAATTTTATTTTTTCTGTACACCCTGCTAGCGTTGCGAGTGCGGTGAGCGATTCAAGGTAGGGATCAGTTGATATCAAGCGATCGGATTGCCAAAGAGAGTCCACGCCTCCACCTTCAAGCATTTCAACCCACTTAAAGAATTCTCGCCCTTGTTTGAAAGGATAATTTAAAAGACCAAATCCTAAGCGAACCTTATCTACCACCATGGACTCCTCGATTTTTTGCTATTCTATAATTCCATTGGAATCTTGAAAAATTTTTGCATCATCATATCACGATGCTCAAGAAGAGTAGTATCCAGCGCGGAAATTACTTCTTTTGGTACGTTTTCAAACATGGGTAACACTGCTTTTTCAAGAGGACAAATTTCTTGGGGCATTAGTTCACATAGGTTACTAAAAGCCGTCCAATAAAAATCAACGGCTGTTACTTGATTTCCGACAAAATAATCTTCACCTTTTGCTTTCTGCTTTTTGAGTGTGTCCGAAAGTAAGAATAAGGCAGAAGCCACTCTTCGGTTTGCAAGCCTTACATCTAGATCATTATAACCATACTTACTTGCCATATTTTGAATTGCCTCAGAGGATTTTCCAGACTGAATACTCGGGTGAAACATATTGAGGCGTCTATTCCAACCAATACCCAACTCTCCACAAATTAAATGCGCCAATCCGAGGCACAGAGCTCTTTCGTCTGATTTTTCAGGTAACAGTTTTTTTTCGGGTGCAAGCCGCTCCAGCAAAAATAGTATGTCATCCCATCTGTTTACAGGAGCCAACGTGTCCCAGGCAACAACCGGGGCACTATTTATGCCGGCCCAATCAATCAATTCAATATTTTCGGTTCCCGCGATTAGAGGAGCGGCTCTATATAATAAACCTTTATACTCAATCATAGCCTTAGCTGCTTGGCCCCACGGACTAGGAAATCCTTGAACAAGTACTACTCTCAAACCGTCACAAGAAACGATCGTTTCGATTGGTTCGTATTCCATCTAAACCTCAGACCAACTTGAAAAATCCAAAGCTCTAACTAACATTTAATCGAAATCTCGCAAAACTTTCTTATAAAGGTCTTTAGGGCTTTATCTAAACTCTGGCATGACTTTCTTTGACATCAATTCAATGTGTTCGTCTGTCCAACTTGGGTGAATACCTGGAGGAACGGCCCACGTGTAAAAACGATTACTACCTGTTGCTTTTACATATTTTTTGATCATTTCAACGGCCTGTTCAGGATTGACTATATAACAATCATTTTGCTCGATCGATTTCTTTTCAGCCACGACGGGTTTAATAAAGTCCATACCGGCTGCCTTAAACCACTTGCCATATTCGTTTTGCTGGTACGCTAGATGTTCAACTGCCTCTTTCCATCGAGCTTCCGGATTTTCTGAAACATGGAGCCAAGCATATCCAGCAGCCACCTCGTGTTCCTCAGGATTCCTACCTTGCTTGACGAGTTCTTCTCGATAAACTTTAGTAAAAGGTCCAATAGGACCTACCGCAATATAGCCCGCCCCAACTCTGGCCGCTCTTCTAACCGCTACGTTACTGAAGCCGGCTATCCATAATCGAGGCTCATTCTGTACGGGGAGAGGTCGCAATTGGATGTCTTCATAGTTGTGATATTCCCCATGAAAACTAAATCTCTCGCCAGCAAACAACCGTTGGATAATCTCTATTCCTTCTTCCATTCGTTGGCCACGGGACTTAGGATCAATTCCCCAGGCCTTAAGCTCCTCAACTTTATAGCCAACTCCTAAGCCTAGCTCTAATCGTCCTCCCGATATCACATCCAGAGTTGCCGCATCTTCAGCAACTCGTACAGGATCGTGTAACGGTAAGAGCAATACACTAGTACCTATTCTTACTTTCTGGGTTTTAACGGCGATGGCACATCCAATGGCTAACATAGATGGCGAATAACAATCTTCAAGAAAATGATGTTCGGATAGCCAAATGTCGTCAAAGCCGGCTTGTTCCGCCCTGACTATTTGATCAAAACAAGCATGATACAATTCGGTGTTGTCTCTCCGCCACTGTGGTGGATTTCTAAAATCATACCACAGACCAAACTTTAGATTTTTAGTGGTCATTAGCCGTCCTTTTTGTAAAAATCATCCGGCCGACGCCAGATTGTTGTCTAATTTTGCGTTAACCCGAGGCATAACGTCCTCTGCAAACAATTTAATTGAATGCTTCATAGCTGCTTTATCAACCCAATCGTGAGCAGCATATAAAATGGTTCCGAAATCTCCTACCCTATCTCTAAAACTAAGGATTTTTTCAGCTACCGTCTCCGGACTACCGTAAATAACACAGGCGTCTCGGATGTCCTCTGCTTTTAATTTTGCCGGATCATCATCACGATTAGCTACAAACGGGGCTTTAAAATCACTTCGATCAAAAATGGTGTATAAATACTCATAGTAGTAATCGTAAGCACCCCCTGATTTTTTCGCAAAATCTTCCGCTTCTTTGTCCGTCTCGGCGACATAAATACTTCGTGCCACTCGCCAATTCTGTGGATTTGGTATACCTCCACTCTCTTTTGCTCCTTCACAATATGTCGGCCAATGAGTTTCTACGGACCACGGTGCGACAAAATTTGCGCTTACAGGTATATAGCCTTTCCGACCGGCAAACTTCAAGGAACCTGAAAACGGACTCATAGCGGAAATAGCTACAGGTGGATGAGGATCTTGAAAAGGTTTAGGAACATAACCTAATTTAATGTCATGTTGAGTCCAATCCTTCATATCGATAGTCCAATGTTTTCCTAACATCTTATAGGGGGGGTCTGTCGTCCATAACTTAATCATCATTTCTAAAGCTTCTTCCATCATCTCCATCCGATCTTTGTCCATCACTCCAAAAAGCTCAAAATCCGACAATAATCCACCGGGACCCACTCCCATGATAAAACGACCCTTAGAAAGGTGATCAAACATCGCGGCCTGCCCGGCTTGTACAGCTGGATGATATTGGGGTAAACACATCACACCCGTGGCAAATTTAATTTGTTTAGTCCGACTGATTAGATTAGCGTGGAACATAAGTGGGGACGTAATTTGTTCTACCGCCGAAGAATAATGTTCCCCCACCCAAGCTTCACTGAAACCTAATTCGTCGGCTAGAATTATAGCCTCCATGTCCTCTTCTAAGGATAAATGATAATCTTTTTCCGTATGATGTAGGGGCATCATAAAATATCCATGCTGCATAGTCCTAACCTCAACAATCTTGTTAATTACTAAAGTCTTTTTCGAATTAGATCGGTAATTAGCAGTATCTTTGATAATGAATTACATTAAATCATTGTCGCTAGTTCTCAAGGAAGTTCTCTACCTAGCCAATCCTTATAAAGCGCTTCCAAATCAGGCGTGAAATTGGTGATGATAGGATAGCCTGGCGGCAGCGCATCGACCTCCAACTGCTTACCGCAATTCGGACAGAAGAATTCTCGAATTTCGTTTTTTTCCGGGTCTGGAGCCCTCGGGCCAGGGAAAATCTCTTGTATACTTTCTAAATCTGAACGGACATTAATTAACGCATTTAATTTCCAATTTTCCCGATAATCTCCAAATTCTTGTCCGCAAAGGCACTTTACCACATAGGCACCGTTCTGGTTTTTAACAATTAAAAGATAAGGGGAAAGCGGTAAAATTATCGTGTCATCCCAATCGACGCGAGACTGGATAACTTTCAAATAAACATCGAATCGCTTCGGATCTTTGAAAGATGATTGAACGTGATGGACGTCATCCCATGGCAACTCCCCATCGATCATCTGTCCTAGTGTTTCTTCATCCAATTCTACGATTTGTCCACTCATCTTAGAACTCCAGTGGGTCATCGGCGACCCTAGATTTTTTTGAACGTAGAGCAATCGGATTGACGTCTCGAATTTCGGGAATGTCAAAAGTGAACTTATCGCCCAGTCCCCAAAACTCTTTATACTCTCTCATCCATTTATCAGAATGCGAACTGACATCTTTGTAAATCTCCAGAGCAACATCCGGAAGATCATACTTTTTTATCCTTTTACGTTGTTTGGCTACCCAATTCCTTGCCGGAATTCCTTTCTTGATTCTTTTCTTTCTCAAATTAGATCTTAATTTCTCTGTCTTATTTTGGTCTATAGTTCCCTCTTTTCCTTTCTTAGTCGACCAAACGACCCCGCAGATGTTTTCCATCACATTTTTCGTAATTATTCCTTTCTTTAAATCCTCTTCGATCATCTTAATATCACGGTCTAACGGGTCGCCAAAGCCACCCATACCTCTATAAAGAAATAAGAATAAGTCTCCTTCCTTCATCGGTCGATCTCCCGTCATATTCCCATGAGCAACTCTACAATCCCCTTTAAGTAATCGAGTGATTTCAGGATTTTCGGGATCGTCGCCCTCGCCCGTCGGCAATTCTTTTCCCTCCTTTATCCGATCTTTAAGATCGGTATCAGTCATCAAATATTGATAATGAATTTTACCTGGATATCCTCCAAATAGGCCTTGATGATCAAGGGCTCTAGCCTGGGATAATTCTGTAGTGACAACGAGCTGGTCGGATTTATGGGTCATGAGACAGGATTGCCATCCGTTCCCTCCCCGATATTTCCCAAAACCATGGGCATTGGGCAATATTTTGCGTGATAAATAAAGTTGCGGGAATAATTGTTCCCAAATCTCAGCGTTACCCATATCTGATTCGGGATTCCACAACACATAAGCGTAATCGATTCCATCATTTATTGCTCTAGCTCCGCTTCCCTGCGAGGCAAGTTCAAAATTAGTTCCACCGAAAACCTTTCCATACTGATCGATACCCCCCGCATCGTAACAAGGAGTTAAAGCACCAAACAAAAACGATTCTTCAACAAACCCTCTCATGAAAGTTGATCTGGCCATCATGCGATACCAATTCGCCCAACTTGGCATAACTAGATTCCAACCCAAGGACGTCGAAGCATATTTATTGTCTGGCCAAACGACGGTTCCTTTAGGAAATTTTAATTCGCACCCCAAGACACTTCCGTGATTTATTCTACCGTCAAAATTCAATGCCTGAGACATAGAAACAAACAGACCTCCTTCAAGTGCGGCAGGAGTGGCATTTCCTGACCAGTAGCGCCAAGAGCCCATCCCGTCGAAATCGATCGTCATTTTACCAGCACTATCGATCACCATTTCCATTGGTTCTATAATGGTAACGTCACCGTCTGATATTGGAGTCAAACCGGCTGATCCTTCCATCTCCTGGTCGCACATGACGACTTCCTTATAAGTTCCGGGTATTAGCATTGTCTTTACCCGATCCAATTGCGCTCGTCTTGCACCCTCAATATACTCTCCAGTCGCTTCCTTGTAATAGTCGATACCGAATTCTTCCACGGTCGATATGATTTCATCACGGGCTTTCAGCGCTCCTGTAACACGCGCCTTCGTATCCAAAATCCATAAGTCCGGGGAACGAACGCTTCTTTCAGCCCGAACTTCATAATGTTTATGAATATGATCGTTTTCACCTATTTTTTCGGCACAAATGATCAACCCTTCTGTGAATCGTTCCGAAGAGAGGGCAGGCATGCTACCGGGCGTTATCCCGCCAACTTCTAAAACATGAGTGACCATTCCTGTCCAGGCGATTAATTCACCTTCCCAAAACACAGGAGTTACATCCATAACGTCGGGTATATGAACACCTCCTATATACGTATCGTTATTCTCGAAAATATCTCCTGGTTTAAAGCCAGGGTCCACCTCGTAATCGTGTGCTAACATCCATTTAATAAACCTACTCATCGTATGAACATGAACCATGATTCCACCTGAAAATACTATCGAGTCCCCTTCAGGCGTATACAATCCAACTACCGACTCTCCAACCTCTCGAGTGCCCGGGGAACATGCAACTCTCGAACCGACTTGCTGCGAACCTATCACTATAGATTGCAGCCTCGAAAATAATAGCTCGTACTGAATAGGATCCTCTTCTTTCAGACGCATTTCAGAAATGCCATTGTAATACCCACTATTTTCCAAAAGTTGTTTGGCATTATCCATTTTGGATCTCAAAGAGAACTGTATTGTGTTGTCTTCTAATGGCCGTGTAGCACTCATTTTAAAGCTCCTTAAGTCAAGATTTCACTTGAATTATAAATTTTCTAACCATACGAAACGACGTTCATCCATCCTCGCACGTCGATTTCCTGGAACCAGTAACGTTGTAGCGGGGTGTTCCAGAATAGCGAGCCCATCAATAATATTTCCGGTTTTCATTGAATCCATATCGAAAATCTTCGCCTCATTCCAATGCCCGTCAATGTATATCTGCCGACTGCCCCGGTAAGCATCGTCAGGGGGTTCTACACCTTCATCATCATGTATAGGGAAAGCTGGCTTTTGCGTTTCTATCGAAGCCACCAAAGCGACCTGAAAAATCGCGTATCCTGCTTTAGGGTATCTGGCTGCATTCGCATACATTCTTGTATAAAGCGATTCAAATTCATCTAACAGTGAATCAACATCCTCCGGTGAATCGCTCCACTGTTTATCATAAGGGACTTCGACTTCGTCTAACTGGCCTCCGTAACGCACAAAGGCGATCCGTTTGTATTCGATCTTGTCGAGGTCCATTTTTTCCTTTTCAAAACTTTCTGTCGCCTCTTGTTTCAACTGATTCCATAATTTAGTCAATCCGACAGCAACGTCACTTTTCAGTTTTTGATCGGCACCTTGAGGAATAACAAACAAACTCGAATGAGTATAGCGATGAGAATAATCCGTCGTAGTACAGCCAAAGGCAGAGAACGCCGCAGCAAAAGGAAAAGTTACAACCCCTTTAAAAGGCTGTTTATCAGAGACCCCGGCTAACACTAAGGGTCCGGCTCCACCGTAACCCATCAATACATAATCTGCTGCGTCGCCACCCCGGACATGGATCGCACGTTTTGAAGCCTCCTGCGCCTGTTGCAACCAAAGCTTGAGCACACCATCGGCACATTCATGCAATTCCATTCCCAATTTTGAAGAAATTTGTCGATCTAACTCTTCTTTCGCCGCATCAATATTTAGTTTGACCTTCCCACCTAGAAAATTATCTTTGTTTAAGTAACCATTAACGGCCAGACAATCAGTGACAGTCGGGCGGCGATTTCCTTTATCAAAGCAAACCGGTCCTGGATTGGCGCCTGCGCCTTCCGGTCCCATCATGATCCGATTAGTAATGGGGTCGACGGACAGGTAAAGACCAGCTCCGCCTCGTATACTATCTAATTCAATGCTGGGCAAAGCCAACCTGAAACGAGCTAATTCTGGTTCGTTATTAAGGTTCAATGTACCATTGGTAATAAGCCCAAAATCATAGCTGGTGCCGCCCATATCTACCGCTAGTACATTTTTTTCGTCGATTATTTTTGAAACGTAGTGGGCTCCCAAAATCCCACCGATCGGGCCAGATATGAGCGTTTCATGTAACCTTGGGTGACGAATGTTAGCCAAACCACCGTATGACAACATTGTGGTTAATTGTTTTCGATATCCTCTCGATTTAGCGCTCTCTTCTACATTGTGTAACTGTTGCCTCACTGGATCGGCAGCATACGCTTCTATTGTTGTCGCGTTAACGCGTTGATTCTCTCGTATTACGGGTCGAATTTGACAGGAAAGATATATAGGCAATTCTCTACCTCGTTTCTCTAAAGCCTTTTTCAGGATTTTTTCCATGGCTTTTTCGTTAGCAGAGTTGGCGTAGGAATGCAGAAAGCATATTGCAATTCCCTCGATATCCGTATCTAGAAGCTCTTCCACCACTCTCTTCGCATCGTTTTTGTAAAGCGGGATAACGACATCCCCAAACATATCCGTTCTTTCAGACACGCCCTTTGTTAAATGTCGAGGGATAAGGGGCACATTGTGAACATGGGTAGTCGCATGCAGTCTATCAGCATGGGAAAAGCCAGACCAAACTTGACGACCTTGTTCCATCAGAAGAATATCTTCAAATCCTTTTGATGTGATTAAACCTATTTTTCGCCCAGTTCTGGTCAATAATGTATTTAACATCGTAGTACCGGCGTAAACCGCAACCTCAAATTGCGAAAATGCCCTCTCTGGAACTAGTCCCCATTGCTCAAAAGCGTCATCAGAAGACTCTACAAAACCTTCAGACTCATCCCATGGAGTAGTAGGCGCTTTACCAATTACGAAATTCCCTTCATCGTCCACCAGAAAGGTATCCGTCATGGTACCTCCAGCATCCATCGCTAACCCCAAGACACGCCGCTCCATTTCTCATTCCCCCAAAATTAAATAAAAAGACGATTCGTCGAACTATAACATTTTATCGACTAATGTAGTCAGACTCGTACCAAAAGAGAATCTCTTTGATGCCGGCACTCTACCTTAGCTATGATAGCAGTCTAATTAAAGCGTAAAAAAATCTACTGGACACTACGGATATCATTATGAAAAATCAGAACCACGTGAATTATCAATATGTTAAGATATCTTATTCAGACAATATCGCGATTGTGACCTTTAACCGCCCTAAACGCCGCAATGCACTCGATTATAATTTTCTCGAGGAAATAGAACACTGTTGCCTCGGATTTCGCGAAAAACCCGACGTTTATGCTGTTATTTTCACTGGCGAAGGAAAGCATTTCTCTGCCGGTGCAGATTTAAATGAAATGAACAACTATCCTGATATGCCTTTAGTACAAAAGAGACGGAGATGGAGGATAGGTGAGCGAACCATTCAAGCCGTACGACAGATTGACCAGCTAACATTCGCAGCTTGGAACGGGGGCGCTATCGGTGGCGGAGCTTGTCTTGTAACTGCTATGGACTTTCGTGTCGGTAATAGCCAATGCTTTATACAATATCCTGAAATAGATATCGGATTGAATCTGATGTGGCAAAGCCTTCCACTCACCACGCGGCTCTTTGGCTCCACAACCGCTAAACGTTTGCTAATAGGAGGCGACCGGATAGATTCCCAGGAACTATTAAGTTGTGGAGTTCTAGAAACTGTCACCAATGACGACAATTTAATACGGGAAACCGAAAATATGGCTCAAAAATATGCTGAGAAATCCCCTGTTGCCGCACAAATGATAAAACGAAGCATTAACAATAGTGACGATGCTCTAGATAGAGCATTTATGCATATGGATGCTGATCAGAGCTTACTGACCCTCACTACAGAAGACCAAAAAATCGCGGTAGACGCTTATTTAGCCAAAAACAAAGCTCGGTTTAAAGGAAACTAAATATGCTACGCAACCCTTTTTTTGGACACCCTAGAGCTCTTGCTACTCTGTTTTTTACAGAACTGTGGGAGCGATTTAGTTATTACGGCATGCGAGCAATCCTAATTTTGTTTATGGTTGCACCGGAGAATATCGGGGGTCTAGCTTTCTCTGTTCCTAAAGCTGCTGTCGTCTATGCGATTTACACGGGTTGCGTGTATCTTGCTTGCCTACCAGGAGGCTGGCTGGCAGATAAATTCTTAGGCCTGCAACCGGCTACCCTTGTGGGGGGTATCGTGATCATGTTCGGACATATTTGTCTGGCTTTATTATCAGATTATGGATTTTATGGTGGTCTTACACTAGTAGCGATTGGAACCGGTTTCCTGAAGCCTAATATCAGTGCTCTGGTTGGTACTCTCTACGGAGACAACGAAAACAAAAGGGATGCTGGATACTCCCTTTATTATATGGGAATTAATATCGGGGCCTTCAGCGCTCCTCTTCTCTGTGGTTGGTTAGCGCAAAGCGAATCATTCCGACTGGTCTTAGGTGAAAATGGTATAGATCCAAATTCCTCTTGGCATTTCGCCTTTGCAGCCGCAGCAATCGGTATGGGTTTCGGGTTGACGGCATACGTCAGAGGATCTGACGTTCTAAACAATTACATCAAAAGACCGTCCTTGTCTGATTTTGAAAAACGTCAAGCCTTACAAAATATAGTTACCTATGGCATTACCGCTATCATCGTATCGTTTTTTGTGTTCTATCTGTCACATGTTAATGTTTTGGAATTATCTACACAAATGGTAGGTAACGCCTTTGGTTTTCTGTTATTAGCTATAACTGCTAGCTTTTTTTACAAGATATTTGCTAATCCTGACTGGGAACAGGGAGAAAGAAAAAACCTATATCTAATTACTATTTTATTTATTGCAGCGACTATATTTTGGTCTCTCTATGAGCAGGGAGGATCTACCCTCAATCTTTTTGCAGAGAAGAGCACGGACAACATATTTCTCGGCTACCAATTTCCGTCTAGCTGGTTTCAATCCTTAAACCCAATCTACATAATTTGCCTAGCTCCCGTTTTCGCTTGGTTATGGTCTAGTATAGGTAACGAAAGCCTATCTAATATCGGTAAATTCGCTATCGGTCTGCTATTCATGGGGTTCGGATGGGCTATTATGATATTTGCCGCATTAGAGGTACAGAATGGTATTTTAGTTAGTCCTTTATGGTTAGCCACAAAGTATTTTCTCCATGCGATAGGAGAAATGTTTGTTAGCCCCGTCGGACTCAGTGCGGTTAGCAAGCTAGCGCCGAAAACTATGACTGGTCTAACCATGGGCATCTGGTTTCTCGCGAGCTCGATAGGCTCGTATGTCGGGGGTAGAGTAGCCGGTCTCTATGACGCCTTTAGCATAGCGGACATTTTTGCCACGCTTACATTAGTTGCAGTGGTTTCAAGCATAGGCTTAGCTCTTATAACGAGACGGTTTTCGAACTCTAATTAGAAAACTAGAGATAACTCGAAGAGACCCTCAAGTAGTGCTATCGCTAAAGATAACTTTGCTTTCTTCTAGCTGTTTAATCTTCTCGTCGGTGTAACCTAGTATATCATTAAGCACAAAATGATTATGTTCACCCAAAAACGCGGCATTGAGGTTTTGATTGTGCTTAAATGAAGAAAATCGTAACGGCATTCCTGGCATCAAAACGTCTCCCAATTTTGGATCATCGACAGTCCGAATTGTACCTCTTTCTAATAGATGAGGATGGTTTACCACTTCTGCTATATCGAGAACAGGAGCACAGGGCACTCTCTCTTTTTGCAATGCCGAAATCACTGCACCGTCATCATTCTGCTTATCGATCCAATCTTGAATAAAGCCAATAACTTCTTCACTCGCTTTAACCCGCCGGTCGTTATCACAATATCTTTCGTCTTCGATTAAGTCTTCCCTACCAATAACTCTACACAAACTTGCCCACTGCATTTGCAAGGCTATTATGCAAATATACTTTTCCTGTCCTTTAAACAATCCTAGCGGACAGACCGCAAAATGATGGTGACCTGATCTCGTCGGAACCTCTTTTGGATCGGAAAGACTATAAACCTCTATATTTAATTCGTGGCAATGTGCATAACAATCGAGTAGAGAGACATCGATATACTGTCCCTCCTCCGTTTTCTCCCGGTGAAGGAGTGCGTAACCGACTGCCGCGAACGCGTGAGCTCCCGTCATTACATCTCCGATCCCTGCCATCGGAAATGAGGGAGGACCATCTTTTTCTCCGATCATACCCATAATCCCACTGTAGGCTTGAGCGATATAATCGAACCCCGGTAGTGCCGACAATTCCCCTTCTTGACCAAACGCGGACATCGAACACATTACAATCCTTGGATTAATATTTTTTACTTTTTCCCATGAAAATCCTAATCGGCCGATAACCCCTGGAGCAAAATTTTCTATGAGAACGTCTGCCGACCGAATCAACTCGGTTAGGATTTGTTTGCCTTCGGCAGATTTGATATCAAGAGAAATACTAAGCTTTCCCCTGTTCTGCTGAACATAATAGGCACTACGACCATTTTTTAAGACGGGCAAAACCCTAGCTATATCACCAAGCGGGGGAAACTCGACTTTAATTACTTCCGCTCCCATTTCCACCATCAGTCTAGTGGCACTTGGACCAGCTAAAACGTGTGTTAGATCTATGACACGATAACCATTTAAAATATGTTCCGTCATAGATTAAGTCGAGTCAGACGCTAGCAGACGACCTAAAGAGCTTCCTTCTCTCAGTTCGCTCATACTTTTTAGCCGGATTATTGATAATAGTTGATAATTCGCCTGCATCTAGTGCAATTTCTAGCCTTTCTGGCTTTAGATCTTGATAGGTTGTCGTCCTAGGCCGAGGTATTCTATTGGCGTCTCGTATCATACTCAGCATCTGTTTAGGACTCGTTTCTTGACCATGATCCGCACCTGCTGCACGCGTGATACTCTCGTTCATTAAAGTACCTCCAAGATCATTAGCCCCGGCTTTTAGACATGCGATCACCCCTTTATGGCCCATCTTGACCCATGACGTTTGAATATTAGAAATATGGCCGTGTAACGCAATTCTAGCGACAGCATGCATCAAAATTGCTTCTCGAAAGCTCGGACCTCTACGAGCTTTGCCTTTTAAATACAAAGGAGCTTCATTCGCAACAAAAGGTAGTGGCACAAATTCGGTAAAACCGCCTGTCTCTATCTGTAAATTCCGAATCCGTTGTAAATGTCTGGCCCAATTAACTGGACCGTCAACGTGCCCATACATAATAGTTGCGGTAGTCAAAAAACCTACATTATGAGCAGCCCGCATAACAGACAGCCACTGAGAGGTATTTATCTTATCAGGGCATATTATCGCTCGAATTTCATCGTCTAGGATCTCCGCAGCAGTACCAGGTAACGTATCTAGACCAGCATTCTTAAGCTTAATCAAAAACTCCTCAAGGGTAATGCCTAAGGTTTCAGCGCCTTGCCATACTTCTAAGGGGGAGAACGCGTGCACATGCATTCCGGGTACTTCAGTCTTTACCTGTTTTACAATATCTATATAGGTTTGACCGGTGTACTGAGGATGAATGCCTCCCTGCATGCAAACTTCTGTTGCCCCTCTTGCCCAGGCTTCGGAAACTCGTCGTCTTATTTCTTGGTGTTCTAAATCGTAGGGTTTTCCTCTTAAATTTTCACTCAATTTTCCTTTCGAAAACGCGCAAAACTGGCATTTGAAATAACATATGTTGGTGTAATTAATATTACGATTTATCACAAAACTAACTTGCTCTCCATTTACCGCTTGTCGTAACCGATCGGCCTTATTACAGACCGCAGAAAAATTCGTACCTCTAACTTTAAATAAATCTATGATTTCTTTCTCATCAATTAACAAACCCTCATCTACCTTTTCAAAAATACGTGTAATAGTTTTGTCTACCGGTAGGGTTCTTTCTTCGACCTGTCGAAGAACAACCATCGGTGGTTCATTAACTTCGCCGGCCCTCCATGTATCCATTTTTGGAAGATACTCAGCATCTACCATTTTTAAAATAGGAGTCTTAAATTTTGGATCAGTCCAGCCAGCGCTATTGATATATTCGGGATAAATCGTTAAGCGTTCTGCTAATGTTTTCCCTCCACTTTCCGTATCTCTCGACAACTTATCTAAATGAGGCCAAGGAGCTTCCGGATTTACATGATCGGGAGTAAGAGGAGAAACGCCACCCCAGTCATTTATACCCGCATCCAGCAATGGCTTAAGGTTCTCCGGGCTAAGATTCGGAGGAACTTGGATACTCATTTCAGAACCAAATATTATTCGTGAAACCGCCAATGTCCACAATAACTCTTCTAACGAAGGTTCTGGGGCATTTTTCATTTTTGTTTCATTCTTTGCCTTAAAATTTTGGACGATAATCTCTTGAACATGACCATACTTCTCGTGAATCGATCGAATTTTCAATAAAGATCCTATCCGCTCTAACCTCGTCTCTCCAATCCCTATTAGAATCCCAGTCGTAAACGGAATCTTTTGCCTTCCAGCCTCTTTTAGGGTTTCTAATCTAACTGAAGGCTTTTTATCTGGAGACCCGTAGTGGGGCATGCCTTTTTGACAAAGGCGATCGCTCGCTGATTCAAGCATCATCCCCATACTCGGTGCAACTTCCCTAAGTGATGCACACTCTACTTCGGTCAACGTACCTGGGTTCATATGAGGAAGTAAACCGGTAACATGAAAAACCTGACTAGCTGCCTCCTTTAAATACTCTATAGTCGTTGAGAAACCCATCGACTCCAAAGATTCTCTCGCACTTTTATAGCGCAACTCTGGCTTCTCCCCCAAAGTGAAAAGAGCCTCTTTACAACCCATTTCCTTTCCGCGTTGAGCCAGCGTCAATATGTCTTCAATTGACATATAAGGTTTTTCGACCTTTTTCGGTGCCTTCGCAAATGTACAATAATGACATACGTCTCGACATAGATTAGTTAAGGGAATAAATATTTTTTTTGAATAAGTTATAACTTCCCCAAATTGACGATCTCTAAGTTCTGTAGCAGCGGGTAAAAGCCGTTTCAGATCATCGAATTGAGCAAATGACAGAGCCTCGTCATCCTCTAATCGGAAACCTCGTGTCACCTTCTGTAAAATGTCATTACATTTTTTCATTCTACATCAACCTTGAAGCAGCCATTATTTCACTCTTAAATTCCTTAAATTCCTTGGATTCCGCTAAAATCATTATGCGCTTCGCAACCCCACTGTCAGCAAGATAGGCTAGACTTTCCGTTTCTCCATCATGGGTTAGAAGATGGTGAAGATCAACCGGACTATCGATATCCAAACTAAGCCCGTCCGATCTGATTATCTGCGGTTCTACCCCGGCATTTCGCGCCGCATCGACGTGTTTACCGAAACTTCCCGAACCAAAGCAAAAAGGTATTACATCAGTCGGAGACACTATCAAACCATTGGTTCCTTCTTGCCGTCTATCAGGAGCTAAAGTCACTCCAACTGTCCCTGAATGTTTGCCAATTAGAAGGTCTATTTCTCCACTACTGGCCAACGGGATATCGCCTGGTAACATCATAAAGGATCGCTGGCCGTGGCTTTTTAACCAGTCGCTCGCTCTGGTTATTGCCTGGGATACACCAATTTCCTCATCGCGCAGAAATAGCCCTCCTACTCTTTCTACAGCATATCTGGCCCTTAATTCAGTCGACACCACTAAAATTCCTGATATCAAACGACTCTCTGAAATAGCGCGGAGCACGTCGTTCAGCATCACTTGTGCCAACGACTCTCTTTCAGCCGGACTCAGAATATCGGCCAGTCTTGTCTTTGCATTCGAAAATCTTTTGACAGGTACTACAACCCACATAACTGCATTTTTGGTATAGGTATTAAAGTTCTGAAACGAATTGAAGAACATTGTCCGCCAGTTCGACCTTTTCGTCCAGAGTTTTCATTAAAGTATTGCAAACTAATACTTTTAGGCCTAATGACTCGATTTTTGATTTCAAAACCCTATCCGCTTCATCCAAGACGAAACCGGAAATAAACGCACCATAATGTTCCGCTATACCTAGCGCACTCGGTTTTACACCTAGTTCCTCCATTATTTTACTTGTGGGCCCCTTGACGGATTGGCCGGCTATGATTGGAGAGACTGCTACAATTGGCACATCCAAATTCGTTAGTTTTTCCTTTATTTTCTTAACGCTTAAAATCGGATCAATGCTTAAAAAGGGGTTGGACGGACAAATGATTATTCCACTTAACTTGGTATCGCTTAACAATCGTTCTATACCTTCCGAGGGCGATGCTTCGGAGGCCCCTTTGTAAACCACCCTTTCTATTATCGGCCCACATTTCTCTTTAACGAAATATTCTTGAAAAGATTTTTCTTTTCCTTTTACCAAGACTTTTGTTGCCACTCGGTCATCGGTCATCGGTAGAACCGAGTACTTGATTCCGAAACGTTGATATAAATCCGTAGTAACTACACTTAACGATAGGCCTTTTGAAAGTAATCGGTCCCTCATAATGTGGACTGCCAAGTCTTTATCCCCTAAACTAAACCAACTATCTCCACCTAACCTGGAGAAACTTTTTAGAAAATTCCAACTTTCGTCTTTTCTGCCCCAACCCAAATCTTCGTTACTTTCACCACTTAAAGTATACATAAGAGTGTCTAAATCTGGGCTAATATGCAACCCCAGGTGCTTAAAATCATCTCCAGTATTTACGATAAAACTCACTTTTGATTTATCTAACAGGCTCGTTAAGCCGAGGCAGAGCTTTGCTCCTCCGACTCCTCCTGTCAGCGCCACATAAGTTTTGACCGAAGTTTCCATTAAGAGAACAGATCTTCTTCTTTAGGGCGTATAATATCTGCAGCGCTACCCCCGTATTCCGATTCTGCTTCATAACCTGAAACTATCGCTAACGGTGTGCGCTCCGTCGTTTCACCCATGCCTAGGGTTGCGAATGCCGCAATCGCATCAGCACGATTTATCAAAGTCACTTTTAGTTCTCTACCGAACAGATCAGTTTCTCCTCGTCGGTCGTCTAAAACTGTCAACCCGGCACAGCCAATCGCTTCACCCACTGTACCAAGCCTCCAAGGTCTATTCATGCTGTCGGCTATTATCACTCCTACATTCTTGTCTGATTTTTCCTTAATGCCATTTCTTATTTCTTTGGCCGACTTGTCTGGGTCCGCTGGTAGAAGGAGAGCCTTTTCGGTATCGTCTTGATCGATATTAGATTGATCGATACCAGCATGAGCCCCCACATGCCCTAAGTTATGTCGAACAATAAGTACGCCAGGTTTTGATCTCATCACTTCTTGAGATTCATCAAGGATTAATTGGACCAACCGAGGGTCTTTGTCGGTATCAGCTGCTAACTCTGTCGCCCTTTCCGAGGGTTTGACAGATTCGAGGGCAACTAAGCGTCCTTCGGCTTTAGAAACAATCTTTTGCGCCAAAACCAAAATGTCTCCGTCTTTTATTCGATATCTCGCGTCATCCAGCGTTCGAAGAACAACCGAGACCAGATCATCGCCTTTCTCTACCATAGGAAAGTTTGGAATAATTCTTAATATCAACTCTTTCAATAAACTTCTTCCATAGGCTCGATTATTTCCAAACAAAAAGTTGGTATGACTATATTAGTCGTTTTCTCCTACAAAAATAGACTATAAGAACGTGTTTTTATTCTTTAGAACACAAACCGGCAGAACTATTCCAAAGCTTATTTAACACCAAACCCGTAATCTAGTAATATTGAACCACATTGTTATACCGGACGTAATAATTTTCTCAAGAAAGTTTTCCAGTACCGATTAACAGACATAAGCAAACAAATGACCAACAAATAAATTTAGGATGTTCAAACAACATAACTAAATTGCGGAGATTTAAATTTATGGGTGTTCTGGATGGAAAAGTAGTACTAATTACGGGGGCTGGCAGAGGTATCGGGAGAGATTTCTCGTTAGCCATGGCAAAAGCAGGAGCAAAAGTGGTCGTGAACGATCTAGGCTCCAGCACAGACGGCATAGACGTAGAAGGCACTCCTGCCGCAGATGTAGTTAAAGAAATTACGGACGGTGGTGGCAAGGCAGTCGCAAATTACGGCAGCGTATCAAATTTCGACCACGCAAAAGATATGATCTCGGAGGCGGTCAATACCTTTGGTCAACTAGACGCTGTTGTTAACAACGCCGGAATATTAAGAGATAGAATTTTCCATAAAATGACCGTAGAAGAATGGCATGCAGTTATAGATGTACACCTAAATGGTAGCTTCTATGTCAGCAGGGCAGCAGCTGACGTCTTTAGAGAAAAAGAGACTGGAGCTTATGTCCACATGACGTCAACCTCTGGACTCATCGGGAATTTTGGACAGGCTAATTATGCTGCTGCTAAGCTTGGGATAGCAGCGCTTTCGAAAAGTATCGCTCTCGATTTAGGACGGTATAATGTCCGTTCAAACTGTATTGCTCCGTTCGCATGGACGAGGATGATCGGCACCATACCGATCACTGATGAGGTTCAGAAACAAAGAATAGAAAGACTCAAAACGATGACACCCGCTAAGATTGCACCAATGGCAGTTTATTTATGTTCAGACGAGGCAAAAGAAGTCTCTGGTCAAATTTTCGCGGTTCGAAATAATGAAATTTTTCTCATGGGACAAAATAGACCGTTACGATCCATGCATCGAAGTGAAGGCTGGAGCCCTGAAACGATTTCAGAACATGCGATTCCGGCATTCAAGCCTAATTTCTATCCTCTAGATAGATCACAAGATATATGGCCTTGGGACCCAGTTTGAATTCAGAAAGGAAATTATCGATGAAAGATCATTCAAAACTAATCGGGCAGGTAATCGATCAGCAGGATACAGAAATATCGTTCAAAGACACGATCTTGTACGCCCTCTCTCTTGGCCTAAGCGCCAACCCGCAAGACGAGAAACAGCTTAAATATACATACGAAGAAAATCTTGAAACGCTACCCGGCATGTCGATGGTCCTCGCGTATCCGGGCTTTTGGATCTCTCAACCCGAATATGGGTTCGAATGGCAAAAGGTTTTACATGCCGAAGAGTCTTTCGAAATACATAATCCGATACCACCTGAAGCGAAACTGTTCGGGAAAACGACTATAGAATCGATCGTCGATAGAGGAGCAGAAAAAGGTTGTTTTATTTATTCAAAAAAAGAACTTTTTTTAAAGGACAAGAAAACCCTACTTGCAACCGTGATATCCAACACCTTAGCTCGCGGCGACGGCGGATTCGCGAACGGAAGCGGGGATCAGAAAAAAACTAACACTACTTTAAGCATTCCTGATAGGCGACCCGATGTTACCTGTGACTTACCAACACTAGCTCAGTCCGCTTTACTTTACAGATTGTGCGGAGATTTAAATCCACTACATGCTGATCCCAAGGTCGCGAGAGTAGCCGGTTTCGAAGCACCAATACTACATGGTCGCTGCACTATGGGAGTCGCCATGCATGCGATCATAAAAACTTGCTGTGACTATGACGCGAAGCGCCTGAGATCTATGCAGGTGAGATTTTCGGCTCCCTTTATGCCTGGAGAGACGCTGAGAACAGAAATCTGGCAAGAAGATAATTCCTTGTTATTTCGCGCCACGTCTGTAGAGAGAGATGTAGTTGTCCTCAACAATGGGGGCGCTCAAATAAACTAAATGTTTCCGGGTCGGATATACCTAAAATGCACGATATTTTAAAAGGTCTTAGAATTGTTGAAGGTTCTGCGTTCATCGCCGCCCCAATGTGTGGTACCACACTGGGTCAATTAGGGGCAGAAGTAATCCGCTTTGACCAAATAGGAGGAGGCCTAGATTTCAAACGTTGGCCCGTAACGAAAAATAATAACAGTATTTACTGGGCCGAAATGAACAAAGGGAAACGTTCGATTGCCGTCAACCTGAAATCCGAAGAAGGTCGAGAGCTGATTATTAATTTAATTACTGCCCCAGGCGAAGGAGCTGGTATTTTCTCGACGAATCTCCCAGCTAAAGGGTGGCTTGCCTACGAAAATCTTTCTAAACGAAGAAAAGACCTTATCCAACATGAAATTATTGGAAACAGACATGGGAAAACAGCCTTAGATTACACGGTAAATGCCAAGGTCGGATTTCCGTACATGACGGGCCCGATCGGAAACGACGAACCGGTAAATCATGTACTTCCAGCCTGGGACATCGCAACCGCCTATCTTGCAGCAATCGATATTTTAGCGGCGGAGCGTTACAGAAACCAAACAGGTAAAGGTCAACAAGTAAAACTTGCTCTCGCCGACGTCGCATTGTCTGCGGTGAGCAATTTGGGATTAATTGGCGAAGTCTTAGTAAATAATGAAGAACGACAACGACATGGCAACTATCTTTTCGGCGCGTTGGGAAGAGATTTTTTAACAAAAGATAATGAGCGAGTGATGATTATTGCCGTAAGCCCAAAGCAATGGAAAAATCTTCTGACGGCCACCGATTTAGAAAACTCTGTCACAGTTCTAGAGAGGAGAATGGAGCTTAATTTCGAAAAAGAAGGCGATCGATTCCAAGCCAAGGTAGAACTATCGTCCTTACTGGAAGAATGGATTAGCCAACGCACTTTGGAAACGCTTGGACCGATCTTTGATGAATGCGGCATCTGTTGGGATCGTTACCAAACAATTGG